>JAEWCM010000083.1 GCA_023390635.1 Bacillota bacterium | reverse complement strand
AGTGAATACCGGCGGGACAGTGGAAGAGCCAATAGTGCAATGGTAGTGACGGTGGAAGGCACGGACTTCACCGGCAGCGATCCTTTGGCTGGGATAGAGTTTCAGCGCCAATGGGAAAGGCGGGCCTTTATGTTGGGGGGAGGCGCTTATCGGGCACCGGCTCAGACAGCTCCAGATTTCTTGCGCCATAAAGCAAGTGGTGATTTTAAATTGCCCCCCAGTTATTTACCAGGGACAACAGCTTGTGATCTTCATCAGGTGCTGCCTGGAGAATTAGGTTCAGTCTTGGAAAGAGCTTTGAATGCTTTCGATGCTAAGATTCAAGGATTTGCCGGAGAATGGGGCACCTTGACAGGGATTGAGACGCGAACCAGCGCTCCGGTAAGGATCGTGCGCAATGATTTAGGCGTATCACCCGGAGCAGAAGGACTATACCCGGCAGGCGAAGGTGCAGGCTATGCAGGGGGAATTATGAGTGCTGCAGTGGATGGATTGAGGGCAGCGGAGCGTCTAATGGCCATTTATGGTAAATAATAGCGATACTTGGGCGCGCCAATTGAGAAAGGAGAAATAAATTTGACTAGAATGTTTGGTACTGATGGAGTGCGCGGGGTGGCAAACCTTGAGCTGACACCGATGCTGGCATTTCAGTTGGGACAGGCAGGAGCGTATGTTTTGAGCAGAGAGCATACTCATCCAAGGATTATTATCGGCAAAGACACGAGAATTTCAGGGGATATGTTAGAAGCAGCTTTAATTGCCGGCATTTGCTCCTTGGGGGCAGATGTTTTAAGAGTAGGTGTTTTGCCTACGCCAGGCATTGCCTACTTGACCCGTACATTGGATGTAAGTGCGGGAGTTGTGATTTCTGCATCCCATAATCCTGTTCAGGATAACGGTATTAAATTCTTTTCCCGCAGCGGATATAAATTGCCGGATGCATTAGAAGATGAGATTGAAAGAATTATGCATTGTGAGGACAAGCCTTGGAAAATTGTGACCGGCCCGGAGGTAGGGCGTGTTATTGATGTGGGTGATGCTGAGCAGCGATATATCGATTTTCTTAAAAGCACTGTTAGCCGTTTAGATGGTTTGAAAGTGGTGCTGGATTGTGCTAACGGAGCCGCTTCCCACGTAGGAGTACGGTTAATGGAAGAATTAGGAGCCGATGTCGTACCAATTTTCAATTTGCCGGATGGGGTTAATATCAATGCCGGTTGTGGGTCAACCCATCCAGAATGTCTTCAACAGAGAGTAAGGGAAGAGAAAGCGGATCTAGGCTTGGCTATGGATGGAGATGCAGACCGCTGTATTGCTGTAGATGAGCAAGGCAACATTGTGGACGGCGATTTTATTATGGTAATCTGTGCTTTGGCCTTGCATGCTAAGGGGAAACTGGCAGGAGATGCTTTAGTGGTCACGGTGATGAGCAACATGGGATTGCATCTGGCCATGAAAAAAGCAGGGATAAAAATCGTTCAAACTCAGGTGGGGGATCGCTATGTGTTGGAGTCCCTATTGGAGACAGGATGCAAATTGGGGGGAGAACAGTCCGGTCACGTAATTTTCCTCGACTATAACACAACGGGTGACGGCTTGATTACAGCTTTGCAGTTAATGACAGTAGTGAAGGAGAGTAAGATCTCTCTTTCTGCGCTGGCGGCTCAGATGAATCGTTTACCCCAGGTATTGCTTAATGTTCCTGTAGTAGATAAAAATGAAGTGATGAAAGATGAACGATTAAAGTCGGAAATTGTCAGGGTTGAAGAAGTTTTGGGCGATTGTGGAAGAATCTTAGTTCGGCCGTCCGGGACAGAGTCTTTGGTGCGTGTGATGGTTGAAGGGGAAGATTTGGAGCAGCTTCATGAACTGGCTGATGAAGTGGCTGATGCTATACGAAATTTAAGGAAAATGTAATTTTTTTGTAGAGATTTGAGAATTGATTATGTGAAAAAAACGTGTATAATGGGTCATGTGCAAAATAGGGTTGATTTACGCACGACCCATTATGCCAGATTTGGTTGGGAAAGAAGGAATGTGAAAGCAGCAGGTGATGTAACGTCATGCAAGAACGCATTTGCTTGATAACAGCGGAGAGACGAACATAAGCAATAACAATAAAAGCGCCTGGACCTTTATATTTATAAGGTTGACGAGGAAGAGGGTTATCGAAAGATTCGGCGGATCCCTCTCGGTAGCTTGAACCGTAGGCTTGTTTAAATCCGAAAAGCAATTTTCGGGACAAAGGGCAAGCTGCAAGCCAAAGGAGATAGTATAGCTTTTTGAGCAAATATCTTTTCTTTGTATAAATTTGCTTATGATCAAATCAAGACGTCCGCATGGGCGCTTTTTTGCTATTTTAGCTATTTTGACTGTGTTTGGATGCCAAAGAGCATCCGGGTTATCCTTTCTCATTCTCAGAGAGGATAAAAATGGAAATTTCGAGAGGAGACTATTATATGTGCGGTATCGTTGGATATATAGGGAGCAAACAGGCTGTTCCAGTATTAATTGAGGGATTGGCCAAATTGGAGTATCGTGGCTATGATTCGGCCGGAGTAGCAGTGATTAAGGAAGCAGGGATCACAATATCAAAAAGTGTGGGTAAACTGGCTGTCTTGGAGGAGAAGCTGAGCAAAGGCGATCAAGCCTATATGATGGGGACGGTAGGCATTGGTCATACCAGGTGGGCTACCCATGGTAGGCCGTCAGATATTAACGCTCATCCTCACAGTGACTGCAGCGGCAAGTTCACCTTGGTGCATAACGGTATTATTGAAAACTACCTGGAGATTAAGGAAGGGCTGCAATCCGAAGGCCATCGCTTTGTTTCAGAAACGGATACGGAGGTATTGGCTCATCTTATCGAGCATCTTTATCATGGAGATTTAGAAGCTACGGTAAGAGAAGTACTGAAACAGATTCGCGGTTCCTATGCTTTGGTCATCATGAGCAGTTTGGAGCCAGATAAATTGATTGCCGCCCGTCAAGCCAGTCCGATGGTGATTGGGTTAGGACACGACGAATATTTTGTTGCCAGTGATATTCCTGCAATCTTAAATTATACCCGAGACACCTATATTCTGGAAGACGGGGAGATGGCAGTACTTAGCCGTTCGGGGGTTAAAGTTAAAGATTTTCAGGGTAAGGTGCTGGATAAGCAGGTTTTTTCCGTGCTTTGGGATGCAGTTGCAGCGGAAAAAGGCGGTTATGAGCATTTTATGCTTAAAGAAATTCATGAGCAGCCTCGTGCCTTGAGAGATACCTTGGCAGGACGATTGGAAATGAACAAGGTAGTGCTTGAAGAGGTAAGTCTAGACCAGACTCAGATTGGGAAGATTACAAAGATTTTTATCGTTGCTTGTGGAACGGCCTGGCATGCTGGCCTGGTGGGCAAGACCCTAATCGAACGTTGGGGACGGATTCCGGTGGAAGTGGATATTGCCTCAGAATTTCGCTATAGATCCCCACTCATTGACTCTAACACTTTGGTCATGCTGATCAGCCAGTCAGGAGAGACAGCTGATACTTTGGCGGCACTGAGGGAAGCAAAAAGTAAAGGAGCGAGAGTTTTAGCGGTTACCAATGTGGTAGGCAGTTCTGTTTCCCGAGAAGCGGATGATGTGGTATATACTTGGGCAGGACCAGAAATTGCGGTAGCCTCAACCAAAGCTTACACGACTCAGCTAGAAGCTATGGTTTTATTTAGTTTGTATCTTGCTCAGGCTAAAGAAACTTTGGCGCCTGAGCAGATCGGCAGTATTATCACCGCTCTAAAACAAATCCCTGATCAAGTAGAGCTTGTGCTCAAGCAAAGCGATATAATAGAAAAACTGGCCCATTCCTTTGTGGAAGTAAGTGATACTTTCTTCATTGGGCGTGGTCTGGACTGGAATGTGTCTATGGAGGGAGCATTAAAGCTTAAGGAAATCTCCTATATCCATGCTGAAGCTTATGCGGCTGGAGAATTAAAGCATGGAACTTTGGCTTTAATCACTGAAAAAACTCCGGTAATTGCTTTGGCTACACAGGGAGAGGTCTACGAAAAGACGGTATCAAATATTAAAGAAGTAAAAGCCCGTGATGCCAGAGTAATTGGTATCACTTATGAAGGAAATAAGGATTTGCTTAAATCGGTTGATGAGGTGTTTTATCTACCTCTGACAATAAATGAACTCTCCCCTATACTAGCGGTTATTCCACTGCAATTGCTGGCTTACTATGTTTCACTAGCCAGAGGTTGTGATGTGGATAAACCCAGGAATTTAGCCAAATCGGTTACGGTGGAATAGTTGGCTCTTATTGTAGAGAATGGATTTTGCTTGTTAACCATTGGATTATATTTTCTTTGTTCTTATGAACGGGCGGGATGGCCCGCCACAGATTTTCAAAGTAGGCCCGAAAAGCTTGGAGCGCCATAGGTTCCTTTACAGAAAAAGAGAGTTGAGGAGAGCCGTCATAGGGTCTATAGGACTGGAATAGCATATGTTCGTTTTCTTTGACCATGCAGTAACAAGGCATGGTCTTTTTATCGTTCTTATGCTCTTGCCGAATAAACGCGACATGGTAGTGTTCATAGGTTTGCAACAGTTCAATGATGTAAGAAAGAAATTCAATGATATAAGGAGAACTTACGGGGATAGATTCCATTTTTTGAGGAGTATATATAATTAAAATTTTATTTTCTACAAGCTGATCAATAATATCAAGAGGAAAGAAATTGAAATATTCGTGTTTCTGTAAGTTACTGAAAAAGGTGTTTAAGTGTTTGTGGTAGAGGTCTAAATTTCCCAAGTAATTGTTGAACGATTCCTTCTTGGATATTTCGTGATAAAGATGGGGAGGAATATAGTAAAGATTAAAAGCATCCATATAGAAAAAACATTTGCCAGGAAAATTTTCTGTATGTGCTAAAGTTTTCTCAAAATCCAAATTTTTTTCCGGCGGGTAATATTGAATTAATGGGCGAGCAAAGGATGTAATAAGCATATGGAAATGATTACTGAGGGCTTTGACAGCAGCAGGTTCTTTAGTATAAAAAGCACAATCAATTATATGATGGTCTTTAGTGGCAAAGCAACTCAAAGCACCTATTCCAGTTATCACCATTTGTTCATTTCCCATAAAATTCATATCATAATTAGTTAAATAATAAACCTGAATTTTTTCATAATTAGCTAAAGTCTTAATAACTTCAATGAAGTGGAGAATACGGTCTAAATTATAATCTAATTTAATTAAAAAAGTGATATTCCATTGAGATTGTAGAGTTTTAATCAAACTATTTTGCCAATTCAGAAAGCTTTGAGTGCTTTTATATTTACTCCAATCACTCATGAAAGTTATATAAATATCTTTAGAGGTGGTGATCTCCGAAGCGAAATGAACCGCCGAAGATAACAAATCTGCACCTGCATCAAAAATATTTGCGCCTTCAAAAATAAGCTGACTTTCAAAAGTCAGTTCAGAATAAAAAGAGTGAACTTTATAATCAGGGGGGCAAGGTGAATAGTGGCAGCCGTTATCTTGTAAAGGTTTATGAAAATATTGGACTGAAGAAGTAGGGGAGGGATAATAAGTTAATTTATCTTTCCCTTTTTTTTGACACTCAATAGAATAACCTTGCGCTTCCTGTAAAACTTTAAGAATTTTTTCTTTTAAGGGCGTATCAGCAGAAAATAATCCATTGAATGACTCTATCACTTCATTCAAACGTTGGGCTTGAAAAGAGTTAAGTATGTTTGTGGAAAGATATTTGGATATTTCCTCGATATAATTAGATCGATAAGAAGGAATCCTTTTCTCATTTAACCAGCGGCTGACTAAGGAACTGTCTACATTTATGGCCTGGGATAATCGATTACTACTTATATTTAGTGCATTTAAAATTAAACGTAAGCATTCCCCGAATTTTACTTGCTTTTTCACTGCATTTTCCTCCAATAAGCCTTGATATATTATCTCAATCAATAATACTTGAAAAATATTATTGCAAAGGTAAAAATTTGTTTATTTGTTAAAATGTCAGAACTATTGTCATGACATTTTAACAAATAATCTATAAGTATTAAGACGAATTTTCTATAATAAATAGCAACACAAATAAATATAAAGCAACAAAATACAAATAAATTTTTACAAAATTTATACAATAATGTCAAATTATATTATATAGCCTAGGGGAAAAGCTTAAATTAATTGGCGACTTTATAGGACTAAAGTCCTATAAAAGAAAATCTTTAGGAAGGACAGGCAAATGTAAAAATCACAAGGAATGGAGATCAGAAATTTAGTAGCCTAAAACAATGGATGTAATTAATTCGAAGTAGGGAGGCTGGCAAGTGAAAAGTATCAGATCAAAAATGTCCATAATTTTCGGGGTATTGATGATAATTATTTGTATAGGTTATGGTGTTATGTCCTATATGACTTCGTCAAAAGCTCTGGAAGATAGTGTTAATGAATCTTTGGCTCAAACAGCTGAAGAGGCGGGCAAAGTGGTGAGCAGTAGAGTTGAATCTCAGCTCAAATCCATCGAAGCAATGGCAAATTTAGATGTGATCAAAAGCGACCAGGTAAGTCTAGATGAGAAGTTGGATATTTTAGCAAAAGAGGCTAAACGAAATGGAGATCAAAGAATAGGGATAGGTGATTTGCAAGGGAATCTGAAATTTATGGATGGGACAAGTTCCAATGCGGGCGACCGTCCTCATTATAAAAAAGCCGTGGCTGGAGAGAGTGCTGTTTCTGATCCTCTAATCAGTCGAGTAGACGGTTCAGTTAAATTGAATTATGTGGTGCCTATTAAAGAGGGCAACACGGTGAAAGGCGTTATTCTGGTGGCACGGGATGGCAATGAATTAAGTGACCTTGCGGATGACATTACTTATGGCAAAACAGGAGCTGCTTTTATGATCAATTCAGAAGGAGTAACTGTAGCTAACAAAGACCGGGATTTAGTTTTGAAAATGAGTAATAATTTTGAAAATGTAAAAACAGATCCTGGCTTAGAGTCTTTAGTAAAAGTGGAAAAGCGGATGGTGGAAGGGCAAGCGGGAGCGGATAAATATACATATAAGGGAATAGAGAAGTATGTTGGCTTTGCTCCGGTAACAGGAACGAATTGGTCAATAGGAATTTCAGTCGAGAAAGCGGAAGTGATGGAAAAGGTCAACTCTCTCGTGCGCTCGATCGCGATCTTTTCGGTGATTATTTTGGCAGTCAGCTTATTAGTGACCAACTTGATTGCCGGAAGTATCGCGAAACCGATTAAAGAGGCTTCTAATTACTTAAATGTGGTGGCTACGGGAGATTTCACCGGTGAAGTGCCGGAGCGGTTAAAGAAAAGAAATGATGAGACGGGAGTTCTGGCTCAATCTATTGACACGATGCAATCTTCAATCAAAGCAACTGTAGTTGAAGTGAGAGGAAAATCTGAGGATATGAGCACCAGACTGGTGGAGATCGGTGCAGCGATGGAGCAATTGAATCAATCCGTTGAAAGTATTACAGCCACAACAGAGCAGGTTTCGGCAGGCGCGGAAGAGACGGCTGCCGCTTCAGAAGAAATGAGTGCGACTTCTGAACAGATTGGCAACGCGGCAGAGAGCATGGCAGGCAAAGCTCAGACAGGTGCTGAGACAGTGGATACAGTGAAAAGCATGGCTGAAACAATGAAAGGACATGCTGTGGATTCAAAGGAAAATGCGTTAGCCCTTTACGGAAAAACAAAAGATGATTTGGAGGCGGCAATCACCAAGTCAAAGGCAGTTAGGCAGATTTATGAGTTATCTGAATCCATTCTTGAAATTACTGCTCAGACTAACTTATTGGCTTTAAACGCAGCTATCGAAGCAGCTCGAGCTGGCGAAGCAGGACGGGGATTTGCGGTGGTTGCAGATGAAATTCGTAAGTTAGCGGAGAATTCCAGCAATACAGTAGGGCGGATTCAGGAAGTGACAAAAGTAATCATTGAAGCAGTGGAAAATTTGAGTACCAGTTCAGGGGTTATCCTAGATTTCATTGACTCAAAAGTGCTGAAAGATTATGATGACATGGTTGTATCAGGAGAGAGTTACCAAAAGAGTTCGGTTGCTATTGATCAGGTAGTAGGGGATTTCAGTGCAACATCGGAGGAACTGTTGGCCTCGGTGCAGAGTATGATTCAAGCAATTGACGGAATTTCTCATGCCACAAATGAGGCAGCCACAGGATTAACGGGGATTGCCAAAGAAGTAGTAATGGTTACAGAAAATTCAAAGAATGTAATTCAAATGGCAGAAATGGTTAAAAAGGAATCAGAATCATTAAATAACAGCATTTCTCGTTTTACTGTTTAGAGTATTTACAAAGCATTAGATTAAGGAATGTGGATTGATGAAAAAGATAGCTCCTAGTAAATACGAAATAGCCAGCGAAATAGCCCGGGCAATAAAAAATCAGGAATTTATCTTATATTATCAACCTCAAGTAGATTCTGAAACTTGTCGAATTGTTGGCGCGGAGGCGTTGATAAGATGGCAGCACCCTGAAAAAGGATTAATACTTCCTCACGAATTTATTCCAGTCGCTGAGGAGACTGGCCTGATCTTGGAGATCGGAGCATGGGTCCTGTATACAGCTTGCCGACAGAATAAAATATGGCAAAATAAAGGGTATGATCCGATTCAGGTATGTGTAAATTTGTCTCCTTGTCAGTTCAGGCATCCTCATTTGATTGAACTAGTGTCTGGAGCTTTGGAGGAAACTCAATTAGAACCCAAATGGATAAAGATAGAAATCACCGAAAGTTCAGCCATCGATAATCACTCTCAGGCTGTCAAAACTATCGATCGTTTTGCTCAAATGGGAATAGAAATTGCTCTGGATGATTTTGGAACAGGGTATTCATCTCTTAATCATTTAAAGCTTATGTGTGTTCAAGAAATAAAAATTGATCGCTCCTTTACAGGGCAAATTATTGAAAATCCTGTAGACCGGACCATAGCCAAGACGGTAATTGATCTTGCTCATAACCTTAATCTGACGGTAACAGCTGAGGGCGTGGAGACCTGGGAGCAATTCCGTTTTCTTAAATCTGAAGGTTGTGATAAAATTCAAGGTTACTACTTTAGCAGGCCTTTACCCGCGGAAAGAATGGAAGAAGTAATTCAAAGGAAATTCTTTAGTGTGCATAATGATAAAGCCTGAAAGTACGTTATAGTGTTTTAAAAGATAAAATGATATAATGGACACGCATAAATTAGCAGAGAGGGGATCACCAAAGATGGATGGGGAATTTACAGTAACCTATGCGTTCCACAAAGATCGTTTTGAAGGACGTTCTCTGGAAGAAATCGCCCGCTTTACAGGTTGTGCGGTGGAAAATAATCTAATCTTTTTTAATATGCTGAATCAGCGTTTTGCACTGGAACATCCTTCTGCCCAGATTATTGCTTTGCCCGGTACCAAACCAGAGATGCATGCATATATTCAAAATATAGTATTGGATTATATGAGCAATGATTCTGATGTAAAAGAACAAGGCCGTTGGGTCACATTTAATCAATTAGAACAGACTTATGGTCAAATTCACAATAAGCGATTGACAGCAGGATTTTTGCACGAATTTGCCGGATACTTTCTTGATCACCCTCAGGAACTATGTGAATTAGCCCAGAAGGTTAATGGCGTTATTGTTAATCAGGGTGATATAGCCATAGCGATGCGCTTGTTTCCCCGTGTTCCAGTAACATTGGTTGCAGAGAGAGATAAGGAAACCGGTGTTTCCAAGGGGGAGATCTACTTTGACACCTCTGTCAAAGAATTATTAACCACTGAAAACTGCGGCGGTATTGCTCACTATCTATTTGACCAGCTTAGAGAAGTTGCCAATCCCTTTAAATCTTTTGACCAGATTTAAGAAATTAGGCTTTAACTGTTTTTATGCCTTTTAAATGGTTCTTAAATGATTACAGTATTTTAATAAGAGTTTATAATAAAGATCCGAAGAAACTTATTAATTCTTCGGATCTTTTGCTATATTCTAACTAAATTTTTTCATCATAGGGTGTGCTTCTGAACTCTATGTCAGGGAATTTTTCTTGCAAGCGGTCAATATAATACTCACTGTCCAACAAAACAATCAACTGATCATCTGGATCCTTGACGACAAGGTTTTTATACCCTTGTAGCAGAGCTGGATTAAAAGGTGTTTTACTTTTGACCCAGCGGGCCAGCCTATAAGGAAGATGGTAGAGCTCGATACGCGTACCATATTCTTTTTCCAACCGATAGGCTAATACTTCAAATTGAAGCTGTCCTACCACTCCTACAATGATTTCTTCAGGACCATTTCCAACAGTACGGTAGACCTGAATTGTTCCTTCTTCAGTAAGTTCATTGATCCCTTTTTGAAATTGTTTATATTTTGAAAAATCCAGATTCGAGATGCGAGCAAAATGCTCGGAAGGGAATTGAGGAAGACGTTCGAATTCGAAACTTCCTTCTTCGCATAAGGTATCTCCAATTCTGAAGATGCCTGGATCAAAGAGGCCGATAACATCGCCGGGGTAGGCTTCTTCGATAATCTCGCGGTCTTGGGCTAGAAACTGTTGGGGTTGAGCCAGCTTGATTTTTTTTCCGGTTCGAACATGGTTAACTGCCATGCCCCGTTCAAAATGTCCAGAGCATATCCGCAGAAAAGCAAGTCTGTCTCGATGGGCAGGATTCATGTTCGCCTGTATTTTAAAAATAAATCCGGAAAAGTTAGGATCATTAGGATCGATTGCCCCTATACTGCTTTGCTGTGGTCGGGGCGCAGGGGATAGGCTTAAGAATTCTTCCAGAAAAGTTTGAACTCCCCAATTGCTGACAGCGCTGCCGAAGAAAACCGGAGTTAACTGACCTTTTTGAATGGCCTCTGGGTTATAAGGGTCGCCAGCAATATCCAATAACGTAATATCTTCTGTTAATTTATGATAGAGTGAGGGTTCAAGCTGCTCTTTTATTTGAGCACATTCAACTCCCTCTGTTCCTCCCTCAATAAATTCTCTTTTATCATTGGAAAATAATTCGAGATTGTTGTGTGTACGATTATAAAGGCCGCAGAAGTCGCTTCCCATTCCAACAGGCCAATTCATAGGATAAGAACGGATTCCCAGCACATCCTCAATTTCTTTTAATACAGACAGTGGTTCTTTTCCAAAGCGGTCAAGTTTATTAATAAAGGTAAAAATGGGGATACCCCGCATGCGGCAGACCTTAAATAGCTTAATGGTTTGAGCTTCAACACCTTTAACCACATCAATGATCATTACTGCACTGTCGGCAGCCATCAATGTACGGTAAGTATCTTCGCTGAAATCCTGGTGCCCTGGGGTATCTAGAATGTTGATCTGGATGCCGCTATATTTAAATTGCATAGCGCTGGAGGTGACAGAGATACCTCTTTCTTTTTCGATCTCCATCCAATCAGAAGTAGCAAATTTTTGTGCTTTGCGTCCCTTCACAGTACCTGCCAGCCGAATGGCTCCGCCAAAAAGCAGGAGCTTTTCCGTTAATGTAGTTTTTCCTGCATCGGGGTGAGAAATAATAGCAAAAGTTCTTCTAGGGAGCACCTTTGCATTTGATATTTTGTCATCATCCATGATGGTTTATCCTCTCCTGATCTGTAAATTTACTTATTAAGGATACACGGAACTTCCTTTAAAATCAAGGAAAGGATAAGAGCAGATGATGTTTCCTTCAGAAACAGTCAAGTGGGATATGTGGTGTTCCAAGTGGTTTGTTTTTATGTTACTTTTTCTTAGTTTATTTGGATAATATATTTAGGCTGACAATGAGTTTTTATTGATTCTATATAGCCTATTTATATAGGAAGGAAAAAATTAAATTTAACTAATCAAAAAGTAATAAGAATAAACAAATGCCAAGATAATTAAGTTATCTTGGCATCAAATATAAATTGAGATTATATAGGCTGGACAAAGACTTTCATAATTCCGCCGCAGGCCATACCTTCTTCGGCTGCTGCTTCGTTTGTCAGATCTACCCCATATAAATACGGTTTATTATCAACGATAGCATTTAATGCAATTCTCCGTACATCTGCTTCCCCACAACCTCCTCCAATGGTGCCAACAATTCGTCCGTCGGAAAAACATAGCATTTGAGCTCCGGCTTTTCTGGGTGCAGAACCTTTAACTTCTACAATTGTAGCTAAAGCACATTTTACTTCCGGATTAGCCTGGTGCTTAATGATTCCATCTAAAACATGAAAATCGATTTCCAGTTCTCCCTTGCGTCCTAATTTTCCCCTTAAACTAGGCATCAGCGATTTTTGCTTTTGGACCACTTCGCCTATGATGCTCAAAGCAATTTCTTCCGGTGTCTCAGCACCAATATCTAGGCCAATCGGAGAATGGACATTGTCAATTTTTTCTTGCGGAATCCCCTGTTCTGTCAAAATCTCTCTTACAGTAGTTACTCTCCGTCGGCTGCCTACCATTCCGATATAGGCCGCTGAAGAATGAATGAGTTCTTGAAGACAATCTAAATCATGGCGATGCCCTCGCGTTACGATGACTACATAATGTTCCGATGTAATTGTTATTTGACGAATCGCCTTAATAAAGTCTTCGCATATCACTTTATCTGCCATGTTAAAACGAACCGGGTTTGCGAAATCGGGCCGGTCATCAACCACTACTACTTGGAAGTCCAGCATTTTGCCAAATTTCGCTAGAGGAAGAGCAATATTCCCTGCTCCTAAAATAAAAAGAGTGGGTGTGGAACTAAGGGGTTGCACAAAAATTTCGATATCTTCTTTTGGTAAGTCAGATAAAGTGATTTTTATGATTTGTACTGCTTCAGGAGAATTAATTGCTACATCGGTCAGCTTTTGTTTCAATTCATCCGCGTAAGGTTTAACTTCAGCTTGAGCTGAATAAAGCTTCTCTTCCTGAAAATCATAAAAGTATTTAAATCCTACATAAGCTGATAATTTATCCGGAACAGTAATTAAGGTCAGTAGACATCCTCTTTGATGATCTAACCTTACTTTTCTGACTTGTTGCCATAAATCGCTCATAATGTTCCTCCCTAACTATTTGCATTGTAAAAGTGTGCTTGTTTTCACTAAAGTTTATTATATACCAAATTGGTCCTTAATAAGCATTAAAAGAATCAGTGCATTAAAAATATCTAAAAAGAATTCAATAGGGAATTTTTTGTAGAAAAAACAAGAGATATATTCTTCAAACTCAAATTGTGAATATACTAAATTAGACTTGAAAATTTGAATGAATTCATAGTAAGCCAGTATTTTAATGGTAAATTTTATTTAATTAAATTTTTACTTATGAAATTAAGTAGTTTAAAATATTTCGTTTTTGCGATATTCCATTTAAAGTAATAATATATATTAATTGACAAAGCGTAAAAAGTAAATTATTATTTAAGAAAAAAATATCATATTATAAATTTTAGTGAAAGTAATATCAATCACTAAAGTTTAGATTAACAAAATAAACGAGTTAATTTTGTCCATTCACATATATAGCCTCCACAAAGGCTATGGCCATGAGTAGAAAGGAGAGATGGGTAGAATGTCACAAGCAG
>JAEWCM010000065.1 GCA_023390635.1 Bacillota bacterium | reverse complement strand
CTGATATATTATGGCTTGGACCTGGGAAAGGTTCCCAATCATTGAATCACTTTAAGGGGCTTTTTGGCAGGCGGCCACTCCTTAATCGTTTCAGCTATGGATTCAAGCAGCTTTTGGGCTGCTTTTCTTTTATTCTCTTTCAGTGTTGCATCAAGATGGGTCAGATTGGTGAGGGCGGTCGTCAACTCAAAAAAGGCCGTGCTAATTGCCCGGCAGCAGGCGTCACAGCGTTCTGCGTGCTTGGCGGCGGCCCCCGGGGCGATTTCGGTCGGGAGGTTGTGGGTCGGTAAGGGAGTATCGCTGTCCGGGGAAGGGGCAGCAGCAACGGGGTCTTCTTCCGGGGCGTTTTCCGGATGATCAGGCTGCTCCGGGGCTTTGGCCTGTTCTTTCTTTAATGCGGCGAGAGTGTTGTTGATCGTCTCCAGCCCTTTTTTGATAGCTTCATATTCCTGATAGGCCTGTTCCTGCTCCTGTCTGGCCCGGTCCCGCTCCTTCAGGGCCTGCCGCAGCTCCCGATTCGTCATGCTTGCCATATCGCTTTGGGCCAGAAATTCCGTCCGCTCTTCTTCCGGTAAACCCAGAAGGAGGAGAGCCTGTGTGTAAGTCAAATTCGGAACCGGTTCCGAATTTGCTGACAAGCCCGGCCCGTCCGGGAAGGCTGATCCATATTCTTCGAAGAGCCTCATCAGCTTGGCGGCGCTACTCTGGGAATAACTCACCGACTCTTCCAGCCACTTCCCCCATTCCCCATGTCTAACTAACCCTTTCGCTTCTTTCAGACGGCGGCCGATTTCAATGGCGCAGGTCAGCATGATTTTTCTGGTTTGGTGGGTGATCATGTTTATTTCCGCCGCAATCACCGGCGGCGTCCGTTCGGATGTTAAATCATTCACGCTCTCTGCCTGCCTTTCATAAATTGGTCTGATGCAGAATATGCCGACGGGCAGGAGAAGGGTACCAGCGACGGTTGCCTATGGTAAATCATTAGTTGTCTGAAAAAAATCTTAAATTCTTCTTAAGAAGTGTAATTTATTTCTCTTTGCCCCGTTTCTTTTAACGAGAGGGTTTTTAGGGGGGATAGAGATGAAAAAAACATTATTGAGAAACTATATGGCTAGGCAGGGCGTAAGCGTGGCTGAAATCGCCGCCCACTGCGGGATTAGCGAAAGTTATGCCAGCAGGATCATTAACAATCGTGCTGGAGACGTTAAGCCAGAAATATTGGAGCACATGGCCCGTTATCTCAAACTGCCCCCTTCTGAGTTAAATCGGCTGTGCTATACCTTTGAGGCAGAGGAAAAAGGGAAAACCATCTTTCAGGAAGACCTCTATCATGTCTTAAGCGGTATAGCTAAATATGACCGGGCAGAGGCGGATAAGTATCACAGGAAAATTGCTGTATTAAAGCCGGACGCTATAGCGCTCTATGAAAATTACATTAAAGGGTATGACGGTTGGCGTTTTATGCTGGAAGATAAACCGGAAAAAGCCATCGAGTGCTTTAAGGAAGCTCAGAACTTTAAAGCCGGAAGTGAGCTTGAAGTGGAGCTTAAGCGTATAATCCTGAGGGGACTGGGAGAAGGATTGATGGCTAAGGGGTACTATCGGGAAGGGATGAAGGCTCTGCGGAAAGGCCTGATGGGGAACAGTAAAGGGAAGGGGGCGGGATGGATATATCTCCAGATGGGTGTTTTGTTTAAACGAAGAGGAAATCTGGGGCGGGCCCTGGAGGCATATCGGGAAGCCCGGACTTTGGGGGATGCCCCTGTCCGGATGCTGGCCCTTTCGGCTCAAAGTCAATTAGAGCGGCACAGGGATAAAGTGCTTTCCGGACAACTGCTGATAGAGGCGCTTCAGAAGGTTGAGGAGGACAGTGAAGGCTTAAAATTAGGGGGAGCAATCTACTGCAGTCTGGGAGAAACTCTTTGGAAACTGGGAGCCTTTGACAGGGCGAAAGTTTTGTTCAAGGAGTCGATCCGCCATGCAATGGCGGAGGGGGATTTGAGAAGCAAGCATAGGGCCATGATCAGATTGGGCAATGTGTATGCGGAAAAGAATGAACAGGATTTGCTCAGTGAGATTGTCCGGCGTATTGAAGAAGAGATCGATCAAGAAGCAGACAGTGTGAATGTATGGGGAAAATCAGATCTTTTGGGCCTATATCATATGAGAAATGAAGCGTTTGATGTGGCAAAGACAGCCTTGCAGGAAGCTTATAGGATTGGCCAACTGGTTAAACTGCCCTTTGAAACGATGGCCAGCTGCCGGGGATTAAGAGCGTGCCATAGCGCTCTTGGAGAGTGGGAAGCCGCGGACTTCTATGGCAGTGAAGAGAAAAGGATCAGGAAGCTGATCAGGATCAGGTGAGATGGTGTAAGTAGTATTGATTTGGAGACCGATACTGAGGAAATATTGGAATATTCGACATAAAACGTCAGATGGTTTTGATAGGCTTGTGTTGATACAATGATGATGCGAAATAGACTTCTATAATACATTAAAGGAGGGAGAAAAATAAAAAGTTAATCGCATTACTAATTTAGCATAAGCTTTTGTGGCTTAATGCAATGTTACTGAATTATACTATAGGAAAGAAGGAGATAAAAATGAAAAAAATTTTAAAAAAATCTATTGCTTTATTATTAACAATGATTACTTTATTCTGTGCTATTCCTGTATTTGCTGAAAGTGCGGAAAATCCCAATAATCCCGATAATGAAAAAGTAGTTAATGAACCCATTGGCATACTAGGAGCAACTGTTAAATTTTATGACCCTACTCTTTTAAAAGAAAAATCATCTTCCATAAGCCCTATGGGTGTGATACATGAAGAATATGATCATTCTTACTTCTCTTTTGATCATAGTGCAATATCCAGCTATAACGTTGGCCCAAGAAGTAATGATATATTTTTACTTTCAGTTGCAAGAGGCCAAACACTGACATTATCTTACTCAAAAACAATTTCCGGATCGGTTGAATTCTCAATGAATTTTAGTGCTCCTCTTAAAGAGGTTATTAATATAGGACTTGTGGGAAAAGCTTCTGGGACATATAGCTATACGTATAATACGACGGACCAATATGTTGGCCCTAGTGCACCATATAATAGTCGCGACTACTATGGAGCTATTAATTATGATTTATATACGTGCTATGTGAACCAGTACAATGTGTATCGAGTATACAATGGTAACACAGTTGTAGGTTATGAAACATATTATCAAGGAATTCTGCCTGTGAGTGATGTTAAGGGACCTAAGGCTGTTTTATACTCTAAGGATTTTGTTCAGTAAAATAATTTTTATACGGAAGAATATCCCCTTCTTAAGAACAACTTGAAATCATAGTACTTAAGGGGGGGATTCTTTTGTGACCTACCCCAAAAACCAAACCATAGAAAAAGTTAGTCACGACATGATAAAATAAGATCAAGGAGTGACTGACCATGAAAAAACGTTTTACAGAGGAACAGATCATCAGCGTCCTAAAGTAGGCAGATGCTGGTGCAAAAGTGTCCAATCTGATCCGGGCCCACAATATCAGCGAATAAACTTTTATCGCTGGAAATCCAAATACGGTGGTATGGAAGTCAGCGATGCTAAAAAACTGCGACAAATCGAAGAGGAAAATCGGCGTTTAAAGGAACTTGTCGCTAATCTGACCCTGGATAATCACATTCTTAAGGATATTATTGAAAAAACTTATAAAGCCTGCCGCCAAGCGGCAAGAAGTTATTCGAGTGCAAAAGGAATTTAGCATTAGTGAACGCCCGGGCTTGTAGGCTTATAGGGATCAATCGAAGCAGTCAAAGATATTTGAGCAAAAAGGCGGAAAAGGATGCGGAAATACAGGGGAAACTTTTAGAACTGGCCAGTCGGTGGAAACGCTTTGGCTATCGACGGCTCCATACTATGCTGAAACGAGAAGGCATTTTCATCAACCATAAACTTTCGAAGTTATCCTCAAGAAATTCTTACGGACAACGGCAGCGAATTCACTTCGGTTGCCATGAATCTATTCAGTGAAGAAAAGCAGGTTGATCATAGCTTTACTGACTCAGGCAGACCCATGCAAAACGGCTATATTGAAAGCTTTAATGGGAAACTGCGCGACGAATGTTAAATCAGCATTGGTTCAAATCCCTTGCTGAAGCAAAAGAAATCATTCAACAATGGCGACAGGAATACAACAACCTGCGCCCGCACAGTCCTTTAAATAATTTGACGCCCCACGAGTATGCTATTTCTTTAAGATCTATGTCATAAACTAACTTTCAATGTGGTTGGCAACTGGGTTCAGGTCACCGGAAGCGGAGGTATCAGTATATTATGAGGTTAAGAATACTGCGGCATATAGAAATGTTTTAGAGGCTATCAAGGGCAATCGAAGATTGTTCATAGGAGGCAAAGCCGGAGACTATTTTCATCCATATTATACCGAAAAAACAAGAATCCCTTGTTCCAAAGCCATGGTAATTGCTTTCTGGTGTCCAGCGAGGAGGCGGGGTTCTGTTCCTAAATTGAAATAGTAGTGTGCCTGTGTTTTTTAAAACAATTATATTAAAACTGAGGGGTGCGATTGGGTTTTATTTCATTTGGTGCTTTTCGCAGGAAGGAATGGCTATAAATATGGTAAGACGAGGAAAAATCAAAATGATTAATTGAGGTGAGTATATGAAAAACGTAAGGTGTTTAAGTATTATTATGTTATCTATGCTCCTTCTGCTTAGTGGCTGTCATACTGGCGATGGATCTATTAATAAAGCTGAAAATGCACCTGTGAATGAGGAACAGATGAAATTCCTAACATCTCCGGTAGCAGAAGATGAACCGACTAAAATCATTAAAATCAACCAGTTAACTGTCCAGAAATGCCAAATGGATTTCGCTGGAGAACTTAAACAAGGATTCAATTTTGTTATAAACTATACTTTACCCGAAACAAATTACGCCTTAATGAAAGACCATAAAATAACATTGAAAGTGGAATATCCCGTTGAGTATTTTGCTATTCTGGGAACAAGCGGCTCGGGAATATTGGAGATTCCTAAATTGACCGACTATAAATCTCAGACAGCATTCTTATCCTTTGAGGGCTATCCGAGTAATATTTCAAAAGAGGATTTGGAAGCACTGCTCAGCAAACAATATACGTTCAGAGTGCGTAGCTATATTGATGATGTATTTGTAAATGAGAACGATATTCAAAACACTTAAAAAATATTTTTGTACAAGGACTCAATTGTTGGTCAACATTCCAATAATTAAATAATGGAACACTTTAAAACTCTAGAGGAGTTAGAAGCGAATGACGACATTAATACTTATGGGAGAAATTGCGCTATTTGTTTTAGCTGTTTATAGTCTAGTAAATTTTATAAGAATTTGTAAGCCTCTTGAAAAAGCTTTGCTAATTTATATTGAAAAAAATAAAAAGAAAGAAAATCAAAATTTATAAATATAGTTACTTTCCATCAGAAAAAATAAGAGCACGTAGCCTTACATTATTGAATATGTAAGGTTACGTGCTCTTGGTTTGAAACGGTAAGATCATTACAATTAATGCTGGTTTCTTCTCCCTATCCCTGCCTTTTGGTCTAAAGTGAGCCCTTGTCTCATAAATTGAGACAGGGAGGATGGGAAATGGTAAATCTGATTTGGTTGATCATGCTGGTGATCGGTATCGTGGTGGCAGGCATTAACGGTAGAATTGAAGTGGTCACGACGGCGGCCATGAAGGCCGCCGAATTAGGCGTGGATGTGGCCCTGGAGCTGATCGGAGTGATGAGTTTATGGCTGGGTCTGATGAAATTGGCGGAAGAGGCTGGCATGGTCAAATTTTTGGCCAGGGTTTTCGGCCCGGCCATCCGGCGTCTGTTTCCCAGCTTAAAACCTGATTCGCCGGCTTTAGGAGCTATCATCATGAACCTGAGCGCCAATATTTTAGGTTTGGGGAATGCGGCCACGCCTTTCGGCCTGAAAGCCATGCAGGAGCTGCAGAAGGAGAATCCCCGGCCGGAAGAAGCGACGCAGGCCATGTGCACCTTTTTGGCCCTCAATACCTCTTGCATTACGCTCGTTCCGGCCACCATTATCGGTGTCCGCTTAAAAACCGGTTCGGTCAACCCGACGGAAATTATCGGGACGACGATTTTTGCTACAGGCTGCGCTATGACGGCGGGAATCATCGCCGACTACTTCTTCCGCCGCAAATATAAAAACTAGCATAATGCTTATCAATTTCTTGCATATATTTTTTTCATGCTTCAAATCAAGGCGGAGGGGCACAGTTCCAGCGTTAAGCGGAGCATGGATGCAAAGCCGACGGCCATGGAAGGTCTAGTGTCGCTGTAGCCACGGATGGCGTGAGGCGACCGGCTGTTAGCGCCATGGATGGCGCTATTGCCGAAAAGCGGAATTGTGCCCCTCCGCCCAACCCTAGATATCATAATCAAATGCTGGATAAAGGCAGGTTATCAATATGATGAGTCTGATTGGGGAAATTTCCCGCTGGGCCATTCCCTTGCTGCTCTTGCTGATTCCGCTGATCGCTTACCTCAGGAAGATACCCGTTTATGAAACCTTTGTTACCGGCGCGGAAGAAGGTTTCAAAACAGGAGTGAAAATACTGCCCTTTTTGATCGGAATGCTGGTGGCAATCCGGATATTTATTGATTCAGGGGCTCTGGAGTTGCTGGCCCAGCTGTTAAAGCCAATCTTTTTGCGCTTTGGCTGGGATCTGGATCTCACAGCCATTATTCCTTTGGCTGTAATGCGTCCCCTCAGCGGTTCAGGAGCATTAGGAGTGGCTACCCAGCTGATTGAGCAATACGGCCCAGATTCTCTGGTCGGGAGATTGGCCTCCACGCTGCAAGGCAGTACGGATACCACCTTCTTTGTGTTAACGGTCTATTTTGGCTCGATCGGAGTGCGTAAATACCGCTATGCGTTGAAACTAGGGCTGATTGCAGACTTTATCGGTCTGGTGGCTTCCATCTGGATTGTCACCCGGGTCTTTCAATAGAGTCCGGCTTCCGAATATGATATACTTAAAATAGGATTGATACATAAGGGCCTGTTGCAAAAGACAGTGCCAAGCAATAAATGACCGGAGATGAGCGATTAACGCTAGTTTGCGACAGCGGAGCGTCATTTATTGCTTGGCCCGCTCTTAAAATAGCTGATCAAGGGGAGATAAAGGTTGAAGTCAGGGCAAGGTTCAGAGGGGACAAACTGCGAGCGTTTGCAGAAAGTGATGGCTCAGGCAGGAATTGCTTCCCGGAGACAGGCGGAGGAATATATTGCCGCAGGCAGGGTCAGGATAAACGGTGAGGTGGCCGTACTGGGAACAAAAGTTAAGCCTGGTGATCAGATTGAATTTGATGGGAAATCTCTTGCCAAACAGGAGCTTTTCCAATATTATTTTCTGTATAAGCCTGTTGAGGTGATTACGTCTGTCAAAGATCCTCAGGGCAGGAAAACTGTGCTGGACCTTCTGGATAACGTGGACGAGAGAGTTTATCCGGTGGGCAGGCTGGATTATCATACTTCGGGAGTGCTCCTCCTAACCAATGATGGGGAATTGGCTTACCGCCTGACCCATCCCAGCTTTGGGGTAGAGAAAACCTACAGAGTGTGGACGGAAAGAAATCTGTCACAACAAGCTTTGCGTCAGTTGGAAAAGGGAGTATTGCTGGAAGACGGGATGACGGCTTCTGCCCGGGTGAAGCTAAAAAAGTTCGGATCTGTTGAAGGACCCCACTGCACGGAAATCACCATCCATGAAGGAAGAAACCGCCAGGTGCGGAGAATGTTTGCAGCAATAGGTTTCCCGGTGCAAAAGCTGGAGAGGATTCGTTTCGGCCCGTTACTTCTGAACGGCGAAATGAAGCCTGGGCAGTACCGGAAGCTCAGCCCATCTGAAATTAAGGAATTACAAAGGCAGGTTAAACTTGTCTGATCATAGCAGAGTTTTAGAAACAGGGAGAGAGCATTAATGAAAATACGCATTGGAGATGAAGTGTTAACCGAACATATTCGGGTGAAGGTTCGTTTGGATTTTCGCGGCGATATCCGGCAAAGCCGTTTTATTTTTGGAGGAAAGAATAAAGAAGAGGTAGCAGAGGCTTTGAGGGAACAGAATATTGCCCAACTGCGCAATGTGCCGCTGCAGGGAATTTGGATTGAAGATGTGGATTTGGCAGCGGAGGTTTACACATTGCTGGAAGCTGACGGCAGGAAACAGAAGGAAGTGGCTTATGCTCCGGCCACGCTGTTGCTGAGGGTGGAAAATATTGATGATTTACTGCCCTTTCTGTTAAAGCCGGAGTTCCGTAAAATTGAGTTTATCAGCCCGGATAATCTGAATATTCATCGTTTGGATATGGAGCGCTTTCTTTATCGCTTAAGCCAGATGTTTCAACAGGAAGTTAAAATGATTGAGCAGCATTATAGTGAGTGATACGATGCATGGATTATAAAAAATCGCGTAATACCGGATATGGGTTGACGCGATTTTCTGTGTTTTTATGTATTTTGTGCATGGTTTTTTTGCTTGGAATGAAGGGAATGGTTAAAGTATCATTACAGATGAAATAAACCCTCTGTTATTTTATACAAAATTAATGTTTGAATGGTTAATTCATTTTATATAGCGATTTTATCTTTAAATTTAGAAGGATAATTTGGATAAAATTAATTATTCGATTCGTTGGATTTTATTAAATCTGCATAGTATAATGAGTTTGCACCTTTAATAATTAATTTGCTTACGACAAAGTGAGGGATGTATTATGCCTGAGACATGTCAAGTATTATATCATCATGATAATTGTATTAATACAAAAAAAGCGTTTGTACAAACCTGTCATTTGTGCAGTGACTACTGTCCCCATGAAGCCCTTTCTCAGTACAGGGAAATTGATCCTAAGAAGTGTACTGAGTGTGGTGTATGCATGGCTGTCTGTCCCACCGACGGTATGGCAGACCGGCAAATTGACAGTTTCTTTGAGTATGTCAGGAATGCTGAGGAAGTCATGCTCAGTTGTCCGGAAGCGATGCCTGGTGAGTATGAGATTCCCTGTCTGGGAATGTTTGACCGGGACACATGGATACTCCTTATGTCATTGGCCAAGCATAAACCGGTCACGGTAAAAACTGGTGTGTGTGCCGAATGTGCAGACCGTAACGCCTGTCAAACCAGCATCGGCTATTTTAAGCAGCTGCATTCCGAATGGGCTGAACATGCGATGGTCCAGATCAAGGTTGACCCTTATGACGAAGCAGCCGTCAATGCGGTGGAACAGCCTCAGCCCAAGAAAAACGATTTAGGGGCAGATCGCAGAGATGCGTTCCTTGGTTGGAAAAAGCGCAGCATGGACAAGATTGATTCCATGTTTCCCACACTGACTTCATCGGAAAGCTGGCCTGTTCCTAAATCGAGAGTAAATCTGGTAGAATATCTGGCCGATCACCCGGAAGAAAAAGTCCCGTATATTGCTTTGGTGATTTCCGATGAGTGTACCAGCTGCGGTGTATGTGCCGCTATCTGTCCCCAGGGCGCCATTACCAAACGGGGAGACGGTAAGGAGGAGCCGATGCGCATGGTTTTAGAGCCGATGAAATGTGTTCAGTGTGAGCGTTGTGCCATTATCTGCCGGCCCAAGGCGATTACTCTGGAAAACAAGTCCTTGTCAGGACGATTGCTCAAAGGGAAAATCATGCTTCATGAAGGTAAGGGCCTTTATTGCGAGCGCTGCGGCACTCAATTATTCGAGCGCTCCGAACCGATGCTCTGTATATCCTGTGCCAACACCGATGCGTCAGAAAGCTATTTTAGCCAACAGCCCTGAGGACACAGGACAAAGCGGTTTGCTGAGGCTTGTGAGTGATTCGCGGAAGCAACGTAAAGAAAAAACGGGGTTCAGGTGTTAAACAAGTCAAGGTTCACATTCAGAATGACCTGAGGGTTTTGACTTGTTAGCCTGAATCCCGTTTTTTTAGTTGCGTTCGCGGTGGGCTTCTATTTATGGTGGTCATGGCAGCCGCAGCTGCAGTTAGCTTCATGGACGACCGGTTTCTTGGCAATGGGCTCCCGCAAAAGCTGATGGGCCAGGTTTTGGGTGTGCTGTGAGGGCTGGATCTGAATTTCCTGAGCTATGTCCAGAACGGCCTCGATTTCTTCCCGGCTTAACTCTCCCTCCAGAGCTTTGGAGACAGCCAGACGCAAGGCAGGCATGGCATTGGAAGCAGCCGCTGCTGCAATCTGAACGGCGATGGCCGTTTTATTATCTAAGATAAGGACTCCTCCTTTGCAAAATAATAAATCGACTTTGAGATAAAATATAACATAAAAAGTGACTTGAGGCAAAACTACAGGAGTCAGGAAAGGAAAAGTATGAGTAAAAATCAACATGTGATTGTGGTCGGCGGGGGTGCAGCCGGAATCATGGCTGCAGGACAGGCGGCTCTTAGCGGAGCCAAGGTAACTCTGATGGAAAAGAAAGAGCGGTTGGCCCGGAAAATTGCTATTTCCGGGAAGGGACGCTGCAATCTTACCAATGAGGCACCGATTGAGGACTTTATTGAACACTATCCAGGTAATGGGAAATTTCTCTATGGGATTTTGCGTGAATTTGATAACCGCAGACTGCGGCAATTTATGGAGGAATACGGGGTGCCTACCAAGGTGGAACGGGGTGGCAGGGTTTTTCCCGTTTCCGATGAGGCGGAAACTATCGTTGATGCCTTGATCAGCTTTCTCCACTTTGCCCAGGTAGACGTAAAAACAGGTCTTCAGGTGGAGGAGGTTTTGCTGGAAAACGGAGCTGTTGCGGGTGTAAAGGTACAGGGTGGCAGGCGTTACTCAGGAGATGCGGTCATTTTATGCCCCGGTGGAGCGAGCTATCCGGGAACAGGTTCGACAGGAGACGGGTTCCGCTTTGCAGAAGCTCTGGGACATCATGTGATAACCCCCAGGCCGGCACTTATCCCTTTAACTGTCCGGGAAACATGGGTGAAGGAGGTCCAGGGACTTGCACTCCGCAATGTGGAGGTTTCTTTACGGTATGGGGGAAAGAGGCAGATTGCTCTGTTTGGGGAGATGCTGTTTACTCATTTCGGAGTTTCCGGTCCGGTGGTGCTCAGCCTGAGCCGCTGGGCAGGGGACGCTTTGCGCCGGGGTGAAAAGGTGGAAATGGAGATTAACCTGAAGCCTGCCTTATCGGAGGAACAGCTGGATGCCCGCTTGCAGCGGGATTTTCAGAACGTCAGCAATAAACATTTTAAAAATGGTTTTGATGAGCTTTTACCTAAGAGCCTGATCCCTGTGATTGTCAAACTCTCCCGGATTGACCCGGAGAAGCCTATCCACCAGGTGACCAGAGAGGAACGGAAGCGGATTATGCAGCTCCTGACTGCGCTTCCTCTTCATGTGACGGGAACCCTTCCCATTGAAGCGGCCATTGTTACAGCCGGAGGAGTGGATGTGAAAGAGATCGATCCTAAGACGATGGCTTCCAAGCTGATAAAAGGGCTGTACTGGGGCGGAGAAGTAGTGGATGTGGATGGAGTGACGGGAGGATATAATCTGCAGGCCGCCTTTGCCATGGGGTATCGGGCAGGTCGGGCGGCAGCCAGTTTTATAATTGAGGAATAAGGGGAAAGTTTGGGTCTAAAGTGAAGGGCAGGGCGCATAAGCTTTTTATGAGGTGAGAGCTGTGCGTCCAAGAATATATATAAAAATAAATCCAAGAAGGAATCTGGGAAGGAATACAAGAAAAAATTCAGGAAACATCAAGGACCTATGGTCCGAGTTTTTCCAAAGAGGAGAGCGCTGGCTGATCAGAGGATTGATTCTAGCGTCCGTCGCTCTGGTGGTTTTTCAATTGGGATCGGCAGGTGATCCGGTTCAGTTGTATCTGGCAATGGCAGAAAAAGTTGAATCGCCGGCCATTCCCGTAGGAAGCGGTTTTGACACGGAGCAGTATACCGTCACCTTTAAAGTATCACCTGCGGCTCCGGTAAAACTGATTCAAAATGACCAGATTATTGCCTCACTGGACCAGGATCAAACGGTTTCCGTATCTGAGGGTTTGCTAATTTTAGATGCGCGGGGAATTAAAGAAAAGGTTACGGTGCAGGTATTGGAGACTGATGGGCGAATGAGCGGTTTGGCAGCCAATCAATTGATTACGCTGGAAAATAATTTTTTAAGTACAACAATAACTTTTAAAAAGTAAGATAAATTTAGTGTGAGGATTGTAAATTTAAGGGGATTGCTCTATAATGACATAAATGTAGAATGGTAGTTAGTTTATCAGACCCGTGTACAGACTGAAAAATTTAAGGAGAAAGGATGGTAGGAAGGTAGTTAGGCTGATCACAAAGGACACCTTTAAGGTGTCTTCTTTAGCATAATGAAAAAAGTTGGGTATCGATCTCCTGTACTGTAAGGAGTGGCTCCTTTTGCGAAATTAAGCGAGAGGAGCGGTTTGTTCTATGTATTTTTTATGCAATGTCAGGATAACACTGGAAAGGACGAGTGCAATTGATAGCCCAAAGCAAGATTGTGGCAATGGCAGCTTTAAGAATGGCGATGACGGAAAGTCGGGAAGAGGAAGGTCATCTTAAGGAGTTTTATGCCAGACAGGGAATTAAAACGGCAGCTGTAGATTACGGTGGAGAATATATCAGTGCCGTGAAAAAAATAGTAGAGCGGGCTGTAGTTGCAGCTAAAAGAGAAGGCGTAATTAAAGAGACCCACGCTGAAGAGGGAGCGGTGGCAGGTGCTTCCAGAGAAGCCTTAAGCCAAGTAATGCCGAAAGCGATCGGGTTAAACATCGGGGGGAAGATCGGAATTGCCCGCAGGGAAGATCATTTGACTGTAGCCGTTTTCTTCGGAGTCGGTCTATTGCATCTGGATGAAGTGGCAGTCGGATTGGGACATCGGGTGGCGCCTAAAGAATAGGAGGAAGGATCGTGGTACAGGCTATTCGTGGAGCTATTACCGTAGAAGAAAATAATGCTGAAGCCATCTATCAGGCAACTCAGGAAATGTTGCTGGAATTAATCGATAAAAATCAACTGGATCAGACAGAGATCATCAGTGCTCTTTTTACGGTGACGCCAGATCTTAATGCAGCTTTCCCGGCTACTGGAGCCAGGACAATAGGGTGGACTGACATTCCCATGGTTTGTGCCCAGGAGATTCCTGTACCGGGGGCGCTGCCCCTTTGTATCAGGGTCTTAATTTATATTAACGGGCAGGATAAAAAGGTACGGCATATATATTTACGTGAGGCTGCTAAATTGCGTCCCGATTTAATTAATCATTAAAAATTCTTGTTTAAAATCATTATGGCAGAATGGTAGAAAGGGGTCAGGAAGATGATTGTGGTATTAAAAAACGGATATCAGGAAGAAGAACTTAGTGCAGTGGAACAGCGTTTGGTGGAAAACGGCTTTAAGGTTAATGTGACCAAGGGAGTAGGGCAGACCATTGTGGCAGCAGTCGGTGATCGCTCCCGTGTTGATTTGCAGTCGTTGGAGGCTCTTCCACAAGTAGAGAAGGTGGTTCCTATTTCAGCACCGTATAAATTAGTGAGCCGGGAATTTCATCCGGATAACAGCATTATCAAAGTAGGGAATTTAGAGATCGGCGGGAAAGATATTCATGTGATGGCAGGTCCCTGTGCGGTGGAGAGCCGTGAGCAGATCATTGAAACTGCTCACCGGGTAAAGGCTTCCGGTGCAACGATCTTAAGGGGTGGGGCTTTTAAACCCCGCACTTCCCCCTATGCTTTTCAGGGACTGGAAGAAAAGGGGCTGCAGCTTTTGGCAGAGGCCAGAGAGGCGACTGGATTAATGGTTATCACTGAGGTGGTTGATCCGCGAGATGTAGATTTGGTTGCTTCCTATGCCGATATCCTTCAAATCGGAGCCAGAAATATGCAAAACTTTTTTCTCCTCAAAGAAGTGGCCAGGGCGGGAAAACCAGTGTTGCTGAAACGAGGGCCTTCCGCTACTTTGGAGGAGTGGATGCTGGCTGCAGAGTATATCCTGGATGGAGGGAATTTCCAGGTCATGTTTTGTGAGCGCGGTATTCGGACCTATGAAGGCTATACCCGAAATACCCTCGATCTTAGCATGGTGCCGGCTCTCCATACCCTCTCTCATCTCCCGGTGATTGTTGATCCCAGCCACGGTACAGGGCGCTGGCGCTTGGTGGACCCCATGGCCAAGGCTGCGATAGCGGCGGGGGCTGATGGAATTATTGTGGAGGTTCATCCCCAGCCGGAGAAAGCTGTTTCCGACGGAAAACAATCCTTGACCCCGGCTAATTTCCAAAAAATGATGAGTGATCTGGATCGGGTGGCAATGGCAGTGGATCGCAGACTGGCAGAGGTACTGTAGTGATGGATCAGCAGCTTTCACCTGGCTGGTTAGGCCAGAGAGCACCGGTCGCCTGGATTTTGGGCTTAGGGTTAATTGGAGGATCTTGGGCCGGAGCCCTAAGTGCCAGAGGGTGGAAAGTGATCGGGTATGATTTGGATAAAATCAGCCTGGAAACAGCGTTAAGTTGGGGTTGGATCAAATCCGGCTGCAGTCGCTTGCCTTCTCATATTGATGCAGATTTAATTATTCTGGCTCTGCCTTTGAAAATATTGTTGCCGATTATGGACGACTTAAAGGAAAGGGTCGGAAAGGGTACGATCATCACTGATGTATGCAGCTTAAAGGTGCAGGTTGCGGAAAAAGCTCTCCGGTTCACCGAACAGGGAGCTTTCTTCATCGGCGGACATCCGATGACCGGATCGGAAAAATCAGGATTTCAAGCGGCTAATCCGGACCTTTTCAAGGGATATCCTTATGTGCTTACTCCTGATGACCATACACCGCCACAGGTGGTTGATCGCCTGGCCAAACTGATTAAAGAAATGGGTGCCAAACTAGTCTACAGAAAACCTCTGGAACATGATCGGGAGGTAGGGATGATTAGTCATCTGCCTCATGTTTTAGCTGTTGTGCTGGCTCAATCGACAAGAGATTTGGAACGGACAGAGGGTCTTGCTCCAATCGTTCTGGCTGGCCGCAGTTTTCGGGATATGACCAGAATCGCGGACAGTTCACCTAAGATGTGGCAGGACATCTTTCTCAATAACCGAGAAAGTTTATTGGAGAGTATCGATATTTGGGAAAAGCAGATGAATTATTTTAAACGCTATTTGCAGGAAATGGACGAAGAAGGGATTGAAGCAGCTTTCAAAGAGGCACAGGAAGCCAGAAAGCAGCTGGATTGAACGGCATGTAGAGGAATATAAAATAATGAAAAAGGAGTGTGCACAATGGCCGGAGTATATATGGGTCCGGTTGCTCAGGTCTATGGGGAAGTGACGGTACCTGGAGACAAGTCCATTTCTCACCGGGCAGCTCTATTTGGCGGGATGGCAAAGGGAGAAACAAGGATTTCCAATTATCTTTTAGGACAAGATTGTTTAAGCACTCTGGATTGTTTGAGCAAATTAGGCGTGAATTGGGTTCGGGAAAACGGGGAAATCTTGATTCACGGTACAGGAATGGAGAAATGGCAAGAGCCGGCAGATATTTTAAATGTGGGAAATTCAGGTACTTCCATCCGTCTTTTGTTGGGGGCAGTTGCCGGATTGCCTCTTTCTGCTACTTTTACCGGAGATGAATCCATTCGCCGCCGTCCCATGCGGCGGGTAACCGCTCCACTCAGGGAGATGGGGGCCGCTATTCAGGGACGCCAAGAGGGAAATCTGGCGCCCCTGACGATTCAGGGCGGAAATTTGACCGGCAGGGATTTCATCATCCCTGTGGCTTCTGCCCAAGTGAAGACAGCTTTGCTTTTGGCAGGGCTGAATGCCAAAGGAAGTACTTCCGTGAATGAACCATCCATATCCCGAGATCATACAGAACGGATGCTCCAGGCTTTTGGGGTAAAGGTAGAAAGGGCCGGGAGTCAAGTTCGGGTTTGGGGAGGATCAACTTTAACTGGACAAAGGGTAGCGGTGCCTGGCGATATTTCTTCCGCGGCCTTCTTTTTGGTGTTAGGAAGCTTGGCAGCCAAAGGGAAGATTGTCCTTCCACAAGTGGGCATCAATCCTACCCGCACGGGGATTATTGACGTGTTAAGAGCCATGGGAGCCCAAATTGAGATCAAAGATGAGCAGACGGTCTGCGGCGAACCTCAGGCCACTTTGATCGTCTCCCCAGCCACACTTAAAGGGGTGGAAATCGGCGGAGAAATGATTCCCCGTTTAATTGATGAAATTCCCGTATTAGCTTTAGCCGCCTGCTTGGCTGAAGGAGAGACCGTGATTAAGGATGCGGGAGAGTTGAGAGTAAAAGAAAGCGACCGTCTCCATGCTGTGGCTGAGGGACTGAAAAATTTGGGAGGCCAGATTGAAGAACTGCCTGACGGTTTGCGGATTATGGGGCAAAGAACATTAAAAGGGGGCAGCGGGAACAGTTTTGGGGATCATCGTTTAGCGATGACTTGGGGAATTGCCGGACTGCTCTCTGAAGAAGGCGTGAGCATTACCGGTATGGATGCATCAGAGGTGTCTTATCCCAATTTCTGTGCCGATATTGAACGCTGTACTAAAAAATAAAGATGATTTACAGCCAGTGGTTGTAGCCTTGATGTCAGCTATGACGAAGGAGAAGGAAAAGCAGATGAGATCATCCGGATTCAGACAAGGATTAAATTATTCTTTAAGCATTGCCTTAGGGTATGCACCTGTGGCGGTTACTTTCGGCATATTGGCCCGACATGCTGGAATGCCGCTGTGGAGTGAAGTAATGATGTCTATTTTCGTTTACGCGGGAGCGGCTCAATTCATAGCTATCGAAATGATTCAGCAGGGTGCCAGTGTAGGGATGATCGGAATGACAACCCTGATTTTAAATAGCAGACATGTTTTAATGAGTTTGGCAGTTACGCCATATTTTTCTCAGACCAAGACGCCATGGCTAATGGGCCTGGCTCATGGCATTACGGATGAGACCTTTGTTCTCAATACACGCTTGCTAAATAATCTGGCCACGGAAGAAGAACGACGGCTTACTATGCTTGGAGTAAACTTAGGTGCTTACGCTTCATGGGTGGTGTTTACCTTGATCGGAGGATTAATCGGAGATCGTTTGCCAACAGATTTTTCCGGTTTCCAATTTGCCATGCTGGCTCTGTTTATTTTGTTGGCGGCCGGGACTCTGAACAGGCGGAATTTTTTCACCTTTGCAGCAGCAGGTTTATTGGGAACGGTACTGAAATATGTTTTGCCGGGAGAACTGTATCTTGTTTTAAGTGTGCTGATTGCCGCAGGGCTGGGAACCTGGTGGAGACGAAAAAATAATGTCCGGAGGAGGCGGGAAATTGGAGCTTAAGCTGATTGCCATCATTGTGGTTATGACAGCCGTCACTTACGGAGCCAGACTGTTTCCTATCTTAGCCTTCCGGGGTAAAAAAATTGAGGGGTGGCTGAAGGATTTTCTCGAACTGATCCCTGTAGCTCTGCTGGCCGTGCTGATTATCCCCGAACTGTTTACACCGGAAGGGAAATTTTCAGTCGCCAATCCTTATTTATTGACGGGAATTTTAACATTTATATTTGCTAAATTTCTACCTAATCTTTTTCTGGGCATTCTTTTTGGGATGGTCGCTTTTTGGGGGTTCAGCAAGATTATGTAATCAAAATAATTCCTGCTCAATGTCTAAACTGAGCAGGAATTATTTTGATTCTTTATGATGGATGAGCCGAAGCCTGGGCAAAATCCACCTCATCCTGTGGGCTGTTTGTTTCTTGAGCGAGAGGTGATTCTTTGCAATGCTTGAACTGGCCGTGAAAAGCATGGTGCTGCCTTACCATCCTTTCACATTCTTTTCCCAGTAGAAAAGCACCGATAAAGCTAAGCAAATAGAGCCAGAAATGCCCTGAATGATGATCATTACGATAAAACATTTTTTCTGCCTCCTTTCTATAATTAGGATGGCATTATTAATATTTTTCATACTGTTATTTAATAATAAAGATGAGTATAGTTGATTAATCTATGGTAGGATAAGCATTAGTGATAACTTTTATGAATATTAATGGAGGATGAAGATGATATATAAATATCTGCTGTGGGATTTAGACGGGACGATCATGAATTCGAAAAAAGGCATTGTCCGCTGTATTCAATACGCTTTGGAGAGCCTGAACCATCCTTGTCCTCCTGAGCAGGAACTGGATTGGGTCATTGGGCCACCGCTTTTTGACAGCTTTTATAAGCTATTGGATACGGAAGATGAAAACCTGGTTAACGAGGCGATCCGACTTTATCGGGAGCGCTATCGGACTAAGGGAATGTATGAACATGAGGTGTTTCTCGGAGTGAGAGAGCTGCTTAGCGATCTGCACGGCCAGGGTTTTATTAACCTGCTCGCAACCTCTAAGGCCCAGGTTTTTGCCGATCAAATTCTCAATCACTTTAACTTGAAATCTTATTTTTCCGGCGGACATGGCAGCGAACTTAATGGCCATCTGGGAGAAAAAAAGGCGCTGATTAATGCGGTACTCAAGCAGGTTCCAGAGGGAGACAGAGGACAATGTCTGATGATCGGAGACCGTTTCTATGATGTATGCGGTGCAAAAGAAAATCAGATTGATGTCATGGCAGTAGGTTATGGTTATGGAAGCAGGGAAGAATTAACTGAGGCTGGAGCTACATATTACTGTACCTCAGTGGAAGAGTTGCGCCGTTTTTTTATTGGAGATTAGGCCTAGGCCAATAAAAAGAGAAGGAGGGCAGCATGGAAGATCAGAATAAGCTTGAGCATATTAATTTACCTTTGGATGATAAAGGGAAGGAAGACTCTAAAAAACGCCGTCTTTCGGGAATCGATTGTCTGCTGGCCATTGTTGCCATCGGTCTGACCTTCTTTTTATCCAATTTGCTGACTGCCTTATTTATCGATGATTGGACCAGTGATACAGCCGTCTATTTCAGCGGCTTTGTGACACAACTACTTTTTCTTTTTTTCATCCTTTTAATCAAGATAGTGCGTAGATGGTCTTGGCGTGATTTAGGATTTCGCCCTTTGGCTATGAAAAAAGTCTGGGGTACGGTGATTTTATTTTACGTTATTTCCTTCAGCTTTAATCTGATTTATGCTCTCTATGCCACCGCTCACGGTTTCAACCCGCCGGAAAATGATGCTTATGACCAGCTATTGGGCCAAAGCAGCTGGCTGTTGGTAGCCGTCAATATTATTTTAACCGCTGTGCTTGCACCAGTAATGGAAGAAACTTTGTTCAGAGGAATGATTTGTAATGGTCTGTCAGCTCATTTTGGGCAGTGGACCGCAGCAATTCTCAGCGCTGCCTTGTTTTCTGCAGTACACTTTCAGGCTTTTGGCTTTGCTCCCCGCCTGGTGCTTGGGTTACTGCTGGCCCGTCTCTTCCAGCGCTACAATTCTATTTATCCTTCAATCGCCTTCCATGCTTTAAACAATTTTATTGCAGTTATTTTAGGCGCCTTGCTGATATGATGAAGATATGGTTTACTACACTGAAGAAGCTCCCTCAAAAGACCCAAGAGGACACGAAAGAGTAGCTTGAGGGACAAAAGCGGAGGATTGGCGGGAGGGCGTTAAGCCAAACGTTGCTTCCGTGGTACGCGGAGCCAGGGGTTAACTTACAGAAAACAGCGGGGTTCTGGCGCAGCACCACGGAGGCAAATTTCTTATGAGTACATATTCAGCCTTCGATGATGATGCCGCGCTAGCAGCATGGGGAATTAAACCGAAAAGGATGGATCTCAGTTGAGATCCATCCTTTTTCCTGTCACAGCATAAACCGTTTCTTCGCCAATGTTCGTGCAATAGTCTCCCATGCGCTCAAGATTGCGGGAGGCGAACAGCAGGTGATTGGCCTGGGTAATATTGCGGGGATTCTGCATCATCAGGAGTAAAAGCTCGTTAAAAATTTGCCGGTATACATGATCAATTTCATCGTCAATCAAGGACATTGCCTTAGAAGCTTCCATATCTTCATCCACATAAGCCTTGATTCCGGTTTTGAGCATGTTCTGCACTAAATTTCCCATGCGGGGAATATCAATGAGGGGCTTGATGAACTCTTCATTCCCGATGCGAGTGGTTATTTTGGCCAGGTTGACGGCTAAGTCTCCTATCCGTTCCAAATAGATAGAGATTTTAAAGCCGGCAATGACTTTACGCAAATCGGTAGCCAGAGGCTGCTGAGTAGCGATAAGAAGGATGCTTTTTTCCTCAATGGTGACTTGCAGCTCATTCACTTCCAGATCACCGACGATAATTTGGTTAGCCAGTTCTAAATCCTGCTTCTTCATGGATTCAATGGCCAGGCCAATTTTTTGATCCACAAGACTGCCCATATCATAGATATGCTGGGTCAGTTCGGTCAAAATCTGATCAAAATGTTGACGGGTCGGCATATAATCCCTCCTTTAAATCAGCCAAAGCGGCCGGAAATATAGTCATCGGTCTGTTTTTTGGCCGGCCTTGTAAATAGAATTCCTGTTTCGTCGTCCTCAATAATCTCCCCATTCAGGAAAAAGGCTGTGCGGTCGGAAATTCGGGAAGCCTGGTACATATTATGGGTAACAATGACTATAGTATATTTATTTTTTAGCTCTGTAATTAATTCTTCGATTTTCATGGTTGAAATAGGATCTAAAGCAGAGGTCGGTTCATCCATCAGCAAGATTTCCGGTTCTACAGCCAACAGACGGGCAATACACAGACGCTGCTGCTGGCCGCCTGACAAGCCCAAAGCCGATTTGTTGAGGCGGTCCTTTACTTCATCCCAGAGAGCTGCACCACGCAAACTTTTTTCCACAATCTCATTTAATTTTTGTTTATTTTTTTCGCCGTGAATGCGCGGACCATAGGCTACATTGTCATAAATTGATTTGGGAAAGGGGTTGGGGCGCTGAAAAACCATCCCCACTTTTTTGCGCAACAGTTCTGTTTCCATACTGGGATCGTAAATATCGTTGCCGTCTATAGTGATTTTTCCTGATACCTTTACATTGGGAATCAAATCCTGCATCCGGTTTAGGGTGCGGAGAAAAGTCGATTTGCCGCAGCCGGAAGGACCGATAAGTGCCGTGACGCTCTTTTCGGCCATCGTTAAACTGACATCGCGCAGAGCTTTAACCTCACCATAGTAAAAGTCCAGATTTTCAACGATGATTTTATCCATTTGCAAATCTCCTTTTATTTTCCTGATAGACGCTTTTGCAACCAGCGGCTGGGGATTGATAAGCAAAGATTGAAGAGAAGTACCATGATAATCAGCAAGGCAGCGGTGCCATCAGCAACTTGTTCATAGTTGGTTCCGGGCAGAGGGTTGGATTTGACGGCAAAAAGATGTACCGCTAACGTTTCACCGACTGAAAGAGGATTGAAGTCAAACATATGTCGGGAAACATTCATGCCGGCTGTGAAGATTAAAATGGCTGTCTCGCCTAAAGCTCTGCCTGCAACCAGCGTGATACCGGTGATCATGCCCGGTAGGGCGGTGGGCAGGACAACCTTGCGGATGGTCTGCCATAAGGTAGCCCCTAGCGCTAAGCTGGCTTCCCGGTAGCTATCCGGTACAGTGCGCAATGATTCTTCCGTGACCCGGACGAGGGTAGGCAGGTTGAGAAGGGCCAATGTGATGGAACCGCCGATAATGGAGAAGCCTAGTCCTAAAACGTTGACGAAAATAATCATCCCAAACAGTCCGAAGACGATGGAAGGGACGCTGGCCAAGCATTCTGTACTTAAGCGAATGAAATCTGTCAATTTATTTTTGGGTGCATATTCAGCTAAATAGATGCCTGCACCGATGCCAATGGGAAGGGAAAAGAGGAGTGATAAGGCCAAAATATAAAATGAGTTGAAAAGTTGTGCCCCTACACCGTCCTTGCCGAAAAAGCTGGGCGTAATATACTGAATTCCTCTCCCCAGGATATAGATCAGGAAAGCGGCTAAGAGGGCTAGAATAATGATGGCCGCGGCCCAAAAGCCAAAAGTGGCTAGGCGGTCAGTTTTACGCGTAATCAATTTGTTTCCCCCTTTTTCACCGATAAGCGCACAAGAATGATGAGAATAAGAGAAATCAAAAGCAGAATAGTGGACATCATAAATAGAGCGTTATTCCAAGTGGAACCGAAAGTAGTATTGCCCATTTCCATTACGATGTTACTGGTAAGCGTGGAAGTGGGACTAACCAATGAAGAAGGGAAGAGGGGAGAATTGCCGATGACCATCTGAACAGCCATGGTTTCTCCGATAGCTCTGGCCATGGAGAGAATAAACGCCGTCAAAATTCCCGGTGTGGCGGCAGGCAGAAGTACGCGGCGAATGGTTTGCCAGCGTGTAGCCCCCAAAGACAGGGATGCCTCTTTATAGCTTTCAGGCAGAGCGCGGAGAGAATCTTCCGTAAGGCTGACTACCGTAGGTAAGATCATAATCGCCAGTACAATACCTCCGGCCAATACACCATAGCCTGTAGACGCATGGGTGGTTTCCCTAATCAAACCAACAACCACGGTAATGCCCACATAACCATAGACAATGGAAG
>JAEWCM010000051.1 GCA_023390635.1 Bacillota bacterium | reverse complement strand
CCTCTGCACTCCGCAACAGCTTGAGCAACCTGGGTTGTCCCTTTAGAGAAATTATCCATCTCAAAAACCCCCATTGGTCCGTTCCAAATCACAGTATGAGCTTCTGAAATAAGAGCTGCAAAATTAGCAATACTGGCTGGTCCAATATCCAGCATCATTTCGTCGGCTCCAATCTCCTCAACCGGTTTTAAATGAAAAGGAGCATCGGCTTTAAATTCTTTCGCCATGACCCCATCCACAGGCAACCCCAGCTTTACTTCTCTGGTTTTACACATTTCCACCAGGCTTTTAGCAAGATCCACCTTATCTTCTTCCACCAAAGATTTTCCCGTCTCATACCCCTGAGCTTTCAGGAAAGTATTGGCCATTCCTCCACCAATAATTAAAACATCAACTTTTTTTAATAGATTTTCAATCACGCTGATTTTATCACTGACCTTGGCCCCTCCGATAATTGCCACAAAAGGTCTTACCGGATTGTCCAATGTTTTTCCCATGATAGAAATTTCCTTTTCCATTAGTAAGCCCGCTACTCCAGGAATATAATGACCTACTCCTTCTGTAGAGGCATGGGCTCGATGAGCTGCTCCAAAAGCGTCGTTGACGAAAATTTCTCCCAATGAGGCTAACTCTGCCGCAAACTCAGGGTCATTTTTCTCTTCCTCAGCATGAAAACGAACATTCTCCAATAAAAGAATGTCCCCGTTCTGTAAACCATTTACTTGCTTTTTTACTTCTTCTCCAATACAATCCTTGGCAAAGAAAACAGTGGCACCGATCAGCTCCCTTAAATGAGCGGCTACTGGTGCTAAAGAATACTTCAGATTGACCTGTCCTTTTGGCCTACCGAAGTGAGAAACTAAAATAATCCGGGCCCCTGCATCCTGTAAGTACTTAATGGTAGGTAAGGCTGCCTTTATTCTTGTATCATCTGTGATCTGTCCATTATCATTGACCGGCACATTAAAGTCCACCCGCACCAAAACTTTTCTGCCTTGCACCGCAACGTCTTTGACAGTTCTTTTTCTCATGAAACTATCGTTCCCCTTTCCAACACTTCAAATCATACATTTTCCTTAGTATTCCGGCTGAGGTATTTTTTACTCTGTTTTTCCAATTCATTAAAAATAAAATTTAAAAGAAGCAATCCTATTTATTCTCCATTTGTCGATAAAGTCCTCTGGAAATAATTTGTAGATAGAGACCATTGACAGCAACCTATCTTTGCCTTATCATTGCTAGTGAGCTGACATCGAGACACGCATTAAATTGCGTATCCGAGCCAAAAAGGGTTACCTTGAAAAAGGGGACCCTTTTTGTGTTGATTACAACTTTTCTTAGTCTTCCCAGTCCCTGCATCTTCCCACGGCTTTTTGCCAACTTTGATACAAATGTGCCCTCTCTTCAGCACTCATCGCAGGACGGAAAACCTGATCCAGTTTATAAAAGCTGGCGAGCTGTTCTTTGTCCTTCCATAACCCCACCGCCAGACCTGCCAGATAAGCTACGCCTAAAACAGTGCTCTCCAAAATTTGAGCCCGCTCTACTGATACATCCAATATATCTGCCTGGAACTGGGTAAGGAAATTATTGGCCGCTGCGCCTCCGTCAATTTTCAAAGTTTGCAGCTCAATTTGCCCATCCTTTTCCATCGCGGTAAGAACATCTTTCGTTTGATAAGCCAACGATTCCAAGGCCGCTCGAATCACATGGGCTTTTTGGCTTCCTCTGGTCAGTCCAAAAATCCCTCCTCTGGCTCTCATATCCCAATAGGGAGCTCCTAAACCGACAAAAGCCGGTACCAAGTAAACCCCTCCATTATCAGGGACTTGAAGGGCATATTTCTCCGACTCCGCCGCATTTTTGATCAGCTCCATTTCGTCCCGCAGCCACTGAACAGCAGCTCCTGCACTAAACACACTCCCTTCCAATGCATACTCTACATGGTCTTCCCAGCCCCACGCAATAGTCGTCAGGAGCCCCTGTTCAGATCTGGCCGGCTTTTTTCCGATATTCATCAACAAAAAGCAGCCTGTCCCATAAGTATTTTTTGCCATTCCAGGTTTAAAGCACATCTGTCCAAAGAGGGCAGCCTGTTGATCACCAGCTACACCGCCAATGGGAATAGAGGCATGTTCGAATACTCCTACAGAGGCCTGGCCCAAAATCCCACTGGAAGGCCTCACCTCAGGCAGCATGCACGGCGGGATATTCAATTCCTGTAAAATATCCTGATCCCACGTTAAATCATGAATATTAAAAAGCATGGTGCGGGATGCATTGGAATAATCGGTAGCGTGCACCTTTCCCCCCGTCAGCTTCCAAATCAGCCATGTGTCTACCGTTCCAAATAAAAGCTCTCCCCGCTCGGCCCTACTTCGTACTCCCGGAACATGGTCCAAAATCCATTTTAACTTTGTTCCTGAAAAGTATGCATCTAGAACAAGCCCTGTTTTATCCCTGAACCATTGATTCAGACCTTTCCCTCTTAATTCCTCTACGATCTCCGTCGTTCGGCGGCATTGCCACACAATTGCCGGGCAAACCGGATGTCCCGTCTTCCGATCCCAAACCAACGTGGTTTCCCGTTGGTTAGTTACTCCAATAGCTTTCACGTCCCGTAAGGATAATCTCACCTTGGTCAAAAGTTCTTCAATCACGTTATACTGGGAATTCCAGATTTCTTCCCCGTCATGTTCCACCCATCCGGGTTGAGGATAATATTGGGTAATTTCTTTCTGGGCGATTCCTACAATTCTGCTTTCCTGGTCAATGAGAACAGCTCGTGAACTCGTTGTTCCTTGATCGAGCGCTAAAACATACTGAGCCATCTTATCACCCCATGTCACCCGATTGGTGTCCTGAGATATGCAAATCCCCTCACCCTTCATTGAGTGAATTATCTGTTAACAGAGAGTTCTACATAAACATTTCAAATCCTTTAGTGTTTAAACAATTGGTCACTGACTATTAAATATCGATAGATTAAACCTCAAAAAATAAAAGCCACAAACTCTCTATTGAATCAATCAACAGAAAGGCTCGTGACAATATATCTGTCTGACTCCGTCTTAATTTCTACCTTTGCGACGGCTTATTTTTTCCAATCATTCTATTTTTTCTTTTTCATCCCTAATCTTCTCCGCCACCTCTTCAATCTTACGCATCCGATGGTTGACGCCTGATTTCCCTACCTTGGGGATCAGCATTTCGCCCAATTCCTTCAATGTGGCATCAGGATATTTAAGACGTAACTCTGCCATCTCCTGTAATGTGGGGGGTAGATTCTGCAAACCGATGGTATTCTTGACCAATTCAATATTCTCTTTCTGGCGTACAGCTGCATCGACAGTCTTATTCAGATTAGCTGTCTCACAGTTCACCAGACGGTTGACCTGGTTGCGCATATCCTTCATCACCCGGACATTTTCGAACTCCAGAAGAGCCTTATGCGCCCCTACCAGGGCCAAAAACTGTACAATATGCTCGCTCTCCTTTAAATATACGACATGCCAGTTTTTGCGCCTGCTCATTTTCGCTCCCAAATCAAAACGGTTGAGCAAATCACACAAATCTTGAGCATGGCGCAAATCATTGGAGATAATCTCCAGATGATAGGTTCCCTCCGGATTGTTAATTGACCCTCCGGCCAGAAAAGCTCCCCTTAAATAAGCCTTTTTATCGCAACGGCGCAGAATCAGGTCAGGTGCAATTCCAGGCTGAACGTCCCCTGCCTCATTAAATATACCCAACGTCCGCAGATCTTCTGTTCCTTTAAGATAGATCACTACCATGTAGGAGTTATTTTTGCGCAGACGGAGTTTGCGCCTGACAACAATATCTACTGGGCGCTTCAATATATCTTTGACCAAGCGGTAAATACGCCTGGCTACCGGAGCACTTTCAGAAACAACTGACAAAGTATATTGCTGACCAGCGCCAATATGCAAAGTACCGTCCATCCGCACCAAAGCCGCTAGTTCAGCTAAAGCACAGCATTCTTTTCCTTCAGGCATTCGTGCCATTTCTTCCTTGGTTAATGCACTAAACGACATGGCTCAGCCCTCCCTTTACTCTGTTCCTGCTCTCCTGTTCAGCACTCTTTGGCATTGCGCAACTTTTTAATCAATAGATAAGCATCCACTGCCGTGATTTTTTTTCCTCCCGGATTAAGACGGAACAGAAAACGAATGAGTTCGCATGCCAGTTTCTTGGAATCATGACGTACCATGTCTGATTCCTGAATTAAATTAGTTTCGAAGTATTTAACCCCTAAGGCCTCCACCTTCCAAGGGTCACGTTGCACTGGTTTCCTTCCTTCCGCTGCATAACGTGCTAGTAATTGCGGCGGAATATCTCCGCTGTTAGCGAGAACCGCATCGACAAAACCTGACCCGGCATGATCCTCAATCGCCTGCAGATGATCGGCCACACTGTAGTGATCGGTTTCCCCCGGCTCGGTCATTACATTACAAACATATACGCAAGGAGCAGAAACGGAATGAATCTTTTCCCTCAATCCTTTAACCAGTAAATTAGGCAACACGCTGGTATACAGAGACCCCGGACCCAGCACGATTAAATCGGCTTCCTCCAAAGCATTAATCGCTCCAGGCACTGGTTGGCAATCTTCCGGCTCAATAAACACCCGGTTGATTTGTCCTTCCGTCATCCGCACCTTTGTCTCTCCGCGAATCACTCTGCCGTCGTTCATTCTGGCAGATAATACTACTTGATTCAGTGTGGAAGGATAGACATTGCCACATAGCGCAAAAATCTTCCCTACCTGTTCAATGCTTTTCTGAAAATCTCCATAGGTATTTTCCAGTCCGGCCAGTAAAAGATTCCCCACACTATGTCCAGCCAAGGTCCCACTTTCAAAACGATAGGAAAAAAGCTTTTCCATGACGTTTTCCCGTTCGGCCAACGCCACCAGGCAGTTTCGCACATCACCGGGAGGCAGAACCCCTAATTCATCCCGCAGTTTGCCTGAACTACCTCCGTCATCGGCTACCGTCACAATAGCAGTCAGATTGCCCGTATATTCCTTCAGACCGCGCAATAGCGCCGAAAGTCCTGTTC
>JAEWCM010000021.1 GCA_023390635.1 Bacillota bacterium | reverse complement strand
ACCATAGACAATGGAAGGGATACCGGCAAAAAGCTCCGTTGCCGGACGCATGAAATTTCTTAATTTCGGCGGCGCGATTTCAGCCATGAAAACGGCTCCCGCCAGGCCTAATGGACCTCCGATTAATATAGCCAGAAAGGTGGTAGCCAATGAGCCGGCAATAAACGTTAAAGCTCCGTATTGGCCGGAAGAAGGATCCCATTTGCTGCTGGTGAAAAATTGAATAAAGCTTACATCTTTAAAGGTGGAAAGTCCTTTCATTCCCACAAACCAAATAATTGAGAGAATAATTAATGATACTAATACAGCCGAGCTAATGAATAAGTAACGAAAGATACGGTCTGTTGCTACAGTGTTTCTACGAGGCAAGATAACACCTCCACATTTTTTCATTCTGAATGACGATGAGATTAGACAGTAATGTTGAACAGGACGTTGTGGAACAATTCCACTTTAAACGATAAATGTAAATCCATGATTAAGGTATTGTTAACTGAAAGTTAAAAAACATGCCACTAAGTGATAGAAAAGGGTTGTCGCCATAAGCAATGCGACAACCCTTTTGAAACATTATTGATTTGGAAGGGAAATCATGGTTATTTCATCTTGCTCATCGGAATAAAGCCTTTTTGCTCTACAATTTTTGTTTGTACGTCATCGGAAAGCATGAAATCAATGAAGGCTTTAATAGTACCGGTGGCTTCACCTTTAGTATACATATGCTCGTAAGACCAGATCTTATAGGTGCCGTTAATGACATTAGCTGCAGTATATTCTACACCATCATATTTAATGGCTTTAACAGTGTCGTTTAAATAAGCAGCATCAATATAGCCGATAGAACCTGGGGTAGCAGCTACACCTGTGAGCAGGTTGCCGGTGGAGTCCTGAGCTGTGGCAGCATCAGTGAAAGGAGCGCCATCCATAACAATTTTGTTGATGGTCTTACGTGTACCGGAAGAAGCGGCTCTGCCGATAATGGAAATCTTTTCGTCTTTTCCGCCAACTTCTTTCCAATTGGTGATTTTACCTGTGAAGATGTCGGTGAGTTGTTGTTTGCTCAGATTATCAACGGTCACATCCTTGTTGATAATGATGAGGAAGGGAGCTACAGCCACTTTGTGGTCAACAAGTCCTTTATCTTTCAATTCATCCGGAACATCAACATCGGAGTTTCCGATATCCACTGCACCGCTGGCCACATTGTTCATGCCTGTACCTGAACCGCCGCCGCTGAGATTAACTTGAACTTCCGGATATTTAGCCATAAATTCCTTTCCTGCCGCATCGGCCAAAGGCTGGATAGCTGTTGAACCGGCCAAGGAGATAACTTTCTTATCAATCGTTACATTGCTTTGAACAGAGTCTTTGGACCCGTCTGTATTTGTGTCAGACGAGCTAGCCCCTTGTCCACATCCGGCTAAAGCTAAAAGTGCAATTAATGATGTGGAGATTAAGGCTATTTTAGATTTTTTAAACATTGATGTTCCCCCTTTAAATTTTTCATGTTGATTATATCGAATCTTTGTAAAGGTACAACGGTGATAGAGTAAAGCTTGTGTTAAGTTTTCGGCTCACTTTGTGAAGGAGCAAAGCGGTATCCGACGCCTCGAATGGACTCGATTACGGTGCCAATCGCCTTAAGCTTGTTTCGTAAATTGCTGATATGCACATCAATCGTGCGGGTATCGATATTGAAATGGTATCCCCAGACCTTTTGCGTGAGATAATCCCTGCTGAATACCTGCTGAGGATGGGAGACAAAGATTAACAATAGTTCAAATTCCTTAGCCGTTAAGTTAACAGGCTGATCGTTCAGCTTCACAATATAGTTTTCCGGCCAGATTTCTAAAGCTCCCCATTTTAAAGGTTTGTGCTCGACATTCCGATTGCGCTGTTCTTCTCGCAAGCGGGCTCTGATGCGTGCCACTAATTCCCGCGGGCTAAAGGGTTTGGAAAGGTAATCATCAGCTCCTAATTCTAAACCGATCACTTTGTCAATCACATCATCTCTGGCACTAAGCATGATAATCGGTAATCTGGCTGTGCTTTCCTGGGCTCTGATCAGTTTACAAACTTCGAGGCCGCTTAAGAGAGGAAGCATAAGGTCTAGCAGAAGTAAATCGGGGTGATCCCGTTTGGCCATTTCCAGCCCTTCTTCACCGTTATCAGCAATTAGAACATTGAATCCCTCCTTTTCCAAGGTATATCGAACCAGTTCTTGAATTGCCGTGTCATCCTCAATCAGCAAAACTTTAGACATAATGACACTCCTAATTATGTTTATAGTAGAGTGGATCGACAGTTGATAAATCAACTCTCCATTGTTATAGTAGCTATTCTCTGTAAAACAAAAATTAAATCAATGTTAATTCGTTGTTAATTTTCCTAGGAAGTTGTTGATGTTAAGAAAAAATATGGGTATCAATCTAAATTTAAAGATGAATTTACAAAGCGTTAATATTATCTTCATATTTGTGCAATAAAATGTCTCCAAAGAAATAAATATCAAATAGTCGAAAAATGTCAGATATGTGTAAATTGCTTAAGAAGAGGGGCTGTTAATGCTTAAAAAAACTGATTTAGGTCAGCAGAAATTGAAGCGTATGTTAAAAGCAGGAAAAACAGTTTGGATTTTATACATAGATATTGTGAAATTTCATGAGGTAGAGTTCCGGTATGGTTATAAAGCCTGTAATCATATATTGGAAAGTTTGGAAGAGGAGATTGAGAATACTTTAAAAAGGCAAAAAGATTATTTCCATTTTGCGTTCCTGGAGAGCAGAGGCGGAGATGATTATGTTGTGTATCTTGTACCTAAGGAGAAATATCCGTGGGCCATTATAGAATTGAACGAATATTGGGTTAATCCGCTGACTGAGAATTTCAACAGGCGGATTAAAAAATTTGTGGATGAAAAAATCTTGTTAAGGTCAGGGGTTGTCCAATGTTTCTATGAAAAAGAAAGAAGTCCGGAGTATCTTCTTTATGCAGCGGTAAAAGAAGCTTTCTTATTAAATAAAACCGTTCAGGACAAAAACTATTTTGTATGCCGGGAAGAACTGAATTATTTGCTCAAAGAGCAGAATGAATTTTTGAATATGGCTTTTCAGCCGATTGTTGATGTGCAGAGTGGCAGGATATATGGTTATGAAGCCTTGGCCCGCCTGAGGGAAAGCAAGGCCTTTTCCAATATTGCCGATTTGTTTCCTTTTGCTGAAAGAATAGGTCAGCTTTACGCGGTGGAGACGTTATGCCGGAGAAAAGCAATTGCAAAATTCCCGGCTATTTCTGTGAATCGGGAGATGCTGTTTTTGAATATTAACCCGCAAGTGCTGAGTGATCCTGAGTTTGCCTCGGGACAGACAAGGAAGCTGCTTAATGAGCAAGGTCTTAATCCAAGCAATGTAATTTTAGAAATCACAGAAAGAAGTGCGATTGATGATTTTGCTGTATTCAGAGATGCCTTGGGCCATTATCGCAATCAAGGTTATTTGATTGCGTTAGATGATGTAGGAGCAGGGTATTCTTCCCTCCAGTCGATTGCCGAACTTCATCCGGATTTTTTGAAAATTGACCGTTCCTTAATAGAAGGAGTGAATGCCGATCCGATTAAATGGGCTCTTTTAGAGACGTTTGTTAATTTTTCCAAACGAATCGGGTGCCGGGTCATCGCGGAAGGGGTGGAGACCCTGGAAGAAATGCGGGCCGTGGTTCAATTAGGGGTTAATTTGGTTCAAGGCTATTTTCTGGCTAGACCAAGCTTTGAGAAAAGTACGATTAATGAAAAAGCCCTGGATATTATCAAAAATGAAAAACGCAGAAACCCTGAAGAAAAAAGTTCCATTCAAGCCTATATAGAGCCTTTACCTTTTTTTCAGCAAGATACCACCGTTGCTACCGTAGAAGCTTACTTCCGCAACCGCCCGAATCAATGGCTGGTCTGTATCTTGGATCAAGAAAGAATAGTGGGAGTTATTCACCGGGACAAACTGTTTGCAGCACTTGGCACCCGTTATGGCGTTTCATTGTATTCCGACCGGGGGATTTCCCTTCTTATCGATAGGAACCCTCTTATTGTTGAAGATACGACACCTATTGAGGTCGTATCGAGTTTAGCTATGCAAAGAAAAGATACGCAGTTGTATGACGGAATCGTGGTGACTGCCGAACAAAAACCCATCGGGATGGTTTCCGTGGCAACTCTGACCAAGGCAATGGCAGAGCAGCAGATAAAGGTGGCCCGCGGTGCCAATCCTCTGACCGGATTGCCGGGAAATTTGCGCATTGAGCAAGAGCTGAAGGAACGCATTGAAAGAAGAGAGGGCTTTGGCGTTATCTATGTCGATCTTAATAAATTCAAACATTACAATGACTTATATGGTTTTCAGCAAGGCGATATGGTGATTAAAAAACTAGGCAACATTTTAATCAGTGAAGTTCCTCAAATGGATGACCAGGCCTTTATTGGCCATATCGGCGGGGATGATTTTATCGTCTTGCTCTGTCCTCATAAGCTTGAGGAGTGTGCACAATCCATAATCAAACAGTTCTCCCAAGAGGCCGTACAAATGATGGGGACTGACGAGCTGAGTGTTGCCCTGGCGGGAGTAGTGGTAAATTTTAGCGAGGATGCTCTGTGGTCGCCTGTTTTGGTTTCTGAGAAAGCGGCAGGGGTTAAGAAAGAGGCTAAATCAATCGGCGGAAATGCCTTTATATTAAGATAGGAGGATTTGGTGCAATGAAGTGGTTTCATAATAGAAAAACTTTTCACAAAATAAATTTACTTGTTCTGGTGATGTTATTTTTCATGTTTTTATCCAGTTATCTCAGCTATGCGTCATTTCATCGGTTGCAGTCTACCACTAATAAGGCTTATGTTGATTCGCTCAAATCCATAGAAATGCTGGAGGAAGCGAATTCTAATCTTCGTCTGGCCCGGAGCACAAGCATAGAGATGTTATTTGCACCGGCGGACGGAAATAAAAAGCAGCAATTGCAAATACAGTGGTCGGTGATTATGTCGCTGGTTGATGAATCATTGAATAGTTTTGCCCCTCTGGCTTTGAATCCATTAGAAAAAGAAAATGTTGCAAAATTAACTGAGCAATTACAAGTATACCGGACCGATATCCAGACAGTGGTACAGGAACGGGAGACTGTAGATCAGGCGGAAGTTTACAGACTTTATAATTCCGCAGCCGCCGTCCATATGGAGGAGATCGGAACCTTAATCGGACAACTGGTGGATTTTAATCTCAAGGAAGCTGACAGTACCTCTACCCGTAGTGAATTGGATTTTATTGCAATCCAAAAATACTTGCTGGCTGTTCCTTCGGCAGCGGCCGTTATGATGTTGATAATGGGATTTCTGATGGCCCGGACGATTGCCAGGCCTTTGCAAAACATGTCTGCAAATATTAATAAGGTAGCAGACGGAGATCTGACAGTTTCCATTTCCCATACAAGGCGGAAGGACGAAATAGGACAGGTGACTTTATTCTTTAATAAGATGATTGTCGGTTTGCGTGAGTTGGTAAAAAATGTTTCCCATTCAGCATTCCAAGTGACCGACTCTGCTCATCTGTTAGAGAAGATCACTCGGGAAAATGCTAAGGTTGCCGAGCAAATCGGTGCATCCATCGAGGAAGTAACTTTGGGAACGCAAAAACAGGCTGGAGCAGTTCAGGAGACCATGGGGGCGTTGGAAGAAATGTCAACCAATATGCAGCGAATTGCCCATTCCAGTAAAAATGTCGCTGAATTTACCCAGCAAACTGTCTTAACCACGGAAAAAGGCCGGCAAGCGCTCACAATAGCGGTCGATCAAATGAACGAGATCAATGGTGGGACGGAGAAAGTAAAGACGGAGATTGAAAAGCTCGCGGCCAATTCGGACAGAATTATGCAAATCATTGAAATCATATCCGGTATTGCAGAACAAACTAATTTACTTGCTTTAAATGCAGCGATTGAGGCAGCCAGAGCAGGGGAAAATGGCAGAGGCTTTTCTGTAGTCGCTGATGAGGTGCGCAAACTGGCAGAAGAGACTAAAAATGCAACCAGACAGATTAATAATTTAATCGATGTGAACCGAAATGATATTATTCATGCTGTTAAAGCGACAGAGCGGGCAGTGGAATATGTAAGAGAGGGAATTCAGGTCGTAGGTGAAGCGGGGGAGAAGACTGGAGAAATTCTGAGCATGATTGACGAAGTATCTAAGGAAATGCAGGAGATTTCCGATTCCATTCAGAAAGTCTCGGAAAGCAATCAGAAAATTGTGTCCACCGTTCAGGAAATTGGCAAGGTAAGCGGTGATACGGCCGATGTATCGGTACAAGTTTTCAATGCCATCGATGAGTTTAAAGCGACAATTGATCAGCTGAGATTCTCCAGTCAGCAATCCCTTGAACTGGCTGAGAACTTATCGCTTCATATTAGTCAGTTCAAGGTTTGACCCATGTGTGAGCTGGTAAAGTGAATAAACTCCCGTGCCGCGTAACTTAAATACTTGTCTTTATGCCATATTAGGCCTAGATCCCAAGGTATGACAGGTGACACTAAAGGAATGAATTTCATTTTGTCCGGATCCAGTTCCCGGCAGATCGTGCTGGGAAGCAAGGCAATTCCCAGATTGGCGGCCACCATTTTCCCGATAAAATCCCATTGGGAGCTTTCTACCACAATTTTCGGCTCAAAACCTAGTTTAAGACACTCGGCCTTAATGCGATGGTGCAACGTAAAATCCTGACGGTAAAAGATAAACAACTCGTCTTTTAACTCTTTTAAAGCAACTTGTTCTTTTGCCGCCAAAGGATGTTGAGGATGGACTGCCAGCATCAGTTGATCCACGGCGAAAGGAAAATAATTGAGACAGGTTTGCTCTATAGGAAGAAGTACCACACCCAGGTCGAGAGTTCCGTTCTCTACATTTTGGGCTACGTTAAATGCCCCGTCTTCAAAAAGCTCGATGGTAATATGAGGATATCTATTGTAGAATTGAGCAATGACTTTCGGAAAGAAATTAGCTCCAATCATAGGCGGTAAAGCGATTTTTACTTTTCCCCGCTGCAGTCCGATGACATCGGAAAGTTCAGAAGATAAATCCTCGACCGATTTGAGAATTTTTAAGGCTTGTCTGTAAACGATTTCTCCCACATCAGTAGGGATGACCTGCTTCGTGGAGCGCTCAAACAGTTTTACTTCCAGCTCGGTTTCCAGAAATTTGACTGCCTTGCTTAAAGTAGGCTGGGTGACGTGCAGTTTTTCCGCTGCCTGGGAGAAATTCCTGTATTTATATACTTCTACGAAATATATCAGCACTTTTATTTCCATAGATCAATCCTCCTGATTATTACTAAAAGGAATAAAAATCATTCTATATATTTATTTTACACATATATTACCGCATCGTATACTATATGGAAAAGATATTTTAGTAGAAAGGAGATGAAACGATGAAGTGGCTCAGAATAATTTTGCAAATTCTGCTTTTAACCCTGATTGCCCTGGTCGGAGATTTTATATCCCAAAGTTTTAATTTAAAGATTCCGGGCAGCATTATCGGATTGATTTTGCTGTTTATTTTATTGGAACTTAAAATTGTAAAATTATCCTGGGTCGAACTGGGAGCTGGCTGGTTACTGGCAGAGCTGCTCTTATTCTTTATTCCCTCTGCCGTTGGTATTATTCAGTATAAGGATTTAATGATGGATAACGGCTATAAAATGGTGTTGGTTATCATTGTAAGTCTGATCGTGGTTATGACGGCAGGAGGAACGATCAGTGAATTTATAATTAATCGACATAAGAGCAGGAGAGATGGTGTATGATGATTGCTGCATTCGGCTTGATCGGTACGGTTTTAATCTATTATTTTGGTAAAAAAATATACGATAAGAAAAAGAAGGTGTATTTATCTCCATTGTTACTGGTTCCTGTAGCAATCATTTTAATTTTATTATTGTCTGGAGCTTCCTATGCAGACTATGCCACAGGAGCGCAATGGCTGACCAAGCTATTAGGTCCGGCTACGGTCGCCATGGCGGTGCCTTTATATAAGAATTTACAGTTGCTTAAGGAAAATACACGGGCTATCATGTCAGGAATTCTCATCGGCTGTATTCTGGCCATTACAAGTTCTGTTGTTCTGGCGGAATTACTGCATTTTGACTGGCAGACAGTGCTCAGTCTTGCCCCCCGTTCCGTAACGACACCGATTGCGATGAATATTTCCGGGATGCTGGGGGGGAATGGTACATTGACAGCGGTTTTTGTCATTATTACCGGATTGTTAGGAATTGTGGTTGGTCCTATATTGATAAAACTATTAAAGCTGCGCTCTTCCGTATCCAAGGGTATTGTGCTGGGAATGGGTGCCCATGGGTGTGGAATTTCCAAAGCCCTGGAATTCGGGCCGGAGGAAGGAACGATTGCCAGTCTGGCCATGATCATCATGGCGGGGTTTACTCTGGCCTGGGCGCCGGTCATTGTCCCTTTTTTGGAGCATTTGAGACTATGATCCTTTATTAGAGAGTTGGTAAACAGAGATTTTATGGGCGGGCCAAGCAATGAATGACACTCCGCTGTCGCAAACTGCCCCTACCCCAGTGAGTTCTGAAAAGAACCCATATGACAATTCATTACATTTCCATCCAACTGAGGCATGTCCGCAAATCCGAATGCGCATTCGGATTTGCGGACATGCCTTTTGTTTTGGGAACGGCTCATTTCAGCGTCAATGCATAATTTATGCTCCTTAGCAAATAATACTAGCAAATTTTAACTTGGGAGGGATAGGAGTGCAATGTGATGAGATGAGTAAAAATCATTCGTCGGATCAGGTTCCAGAAAGTTATTATCAATGGGCCACCCGCAAGGGGGTTACGCGGAGGGATTTTCTTAAATTTTGTACTTTGATGGGAGCTATGCTTGGCTTAGATTTATCTTCGGTCCCCAAAATTGTTAAAGCACTTGAAACGAAACCACGCATACCAGTTATTTACATCAATTTGCAGGAATGTACCTGCTGTGGGGAATCCTTTATCCGCACAGCCCATCCGCTTTTAGCCGATCTGATCTTTAATATGATATCTCTTGACTATATGGAATTAATTCAAGCAGCGGCAGGCCATCAAGCAGAAGAAGTAAGAAAAAAGACGATGACGGATTATAAAGGCAAATACCTGGTGGTTGTGGAAGGAAGTGTGACCCTTGGTGCAGGCGGAGTATATTGCACCATCGGAGGCCGGACGACACAGGACATTCTGGAAGAAGCGGCTTCTGGTGCCATTGCCGTAATTGCCTATGGTTCCTGCGCGACGAATGGCTGTGTTCAAGCTGCTTATCCTAATCCTACCCAGGCAGTTTCTGTGCGCAGTATTGTAAAGAATGTTCCGGTCATTGATGTTCCCGGGTGTCCGCCGATTGCCGAGGTTATCACCGGTACAATCGTTCATTATCTCACCTTTGACAGATTACCTGAGTTAACCAATCAGGGCAGGCCCAAAGCTTTTTACCAGCATCGCCTTCATGACAATTGTTATCGCAGAGCCTTTTTTGATGCAGGCCAGTTTGTGGAAAGCTTTGATGATGAAGGAGCAAAACAAGGCTGGTGTCTCTATAAGGTAGGATGTAAAGGTCCGACCACTTATAATGCCTGTGCCATTACGGAATGGAATGATGGGGTGAGCTGGCCGGTAAAATCAGGACACCCCTGTTTGGGCTGTTCAGAGCCTAATTTCTATGATAATACTCCATTTTATACGCGATTGGCTAATATCCCCAATAACAAGATTGGCAAGGATGCGGATAAAATCGGAGAAGTGTTGGTAGGGGTAGCAGCAGTCGGTGCGGCGGCCCATGCGGGAATTACGGCGGTTATGACGAAGCGGGAGAAGAATCAGCATTCGGCAGAGAAATCTTCCGATGACAATTCAAATAGAGAGGAATAGGTTAGATGGCTAATAGAATTGTGGTTGATCCTGTCACCAGGATCGAAGGACATTTACGAATTGAAGCAGTAGTGGAAGGAACAAAAATTACTGATGCGATCAGTTCGGGAACTGTATTCCGGGGGTTGGAAAAGATTGTGGAGAATCGTGATCCGCGGGATGTATGGGCCTTTGTGGAAAGAATCTGCGGTGTCTGCACCCATGTTCATGCTTTGGCGGCGATTCGTTCCGTAGAGGATGCCTTGGATTGGAAAATTCCCAAAAATGCCAATTTAGTGCGGAATATCATGACCACAACCCAATTTGTGCATGACCATGTGGTGCACTTCTACCATCTTCATGGTTTTGATTGGATAGATGTTTTAAGTGCCTTAAAAGCCGATCCTGCTCAAACCAGTGCATTGGCTCAATCCATTTCCCACTGGCCACTATCTTCCGTAGGGTATTTTACCGATGTTCAGAATCAGATTAAAAACTTTGCCAACAGCGGACAAATGGGTATTTTTTCCAATGCCTATTGGGGGAACCCAGCCTATCGACTGCCACCCGAAGCAAATTTGATGGCGGTAGCCCATTATCTGGAAGCCTTGAAATGGCAGAAAGATATTGTCAAGATCCATACTGTGTTTGGCGGGAAAAACCCCCATCCTAATTACCTGACTGGCGGGATGGCTTGTACCGTTAATCTGGATGACAACAGCATGATTAATATGGAACGGCTGAATTTTGTCAAGGCCAGAATTGATGAGGCTGTTACCTTTGTAGATCAGGTTCTGCTTCCTGATGTTTTTGCCATTGCCAATTACTACAAGAAAGACCTGTGGGGGGGAGGAATCACCAATTACATGTCCTATGGGGGACTGCCTACCGATGATATCAGAAACCCGGACAGTTTCCTTTTCCCATCAGGAATCATCCTCAATCGCGATTTAAGCAAAGTTTATGATGTAGATATCAGAGATCTCAAACAGATTCAGGAATTTGTACCTCGTTCCTGGTACAAGTATGCTGATCCTAACAGCGGGCTCCATCCCTGGGAAGGAACAACTGAACCAGACTATGACGGACCGAAGCCGCCTTATGAGAACTTGGATGAGAATAAACGTTACAGCTGGATCAAGGCACCCAGATGGCAAGGAAAGGCAATGGAAGTAGGGCCACTTGCCCGTTTGTTGATCGGCTATGCCAAAGGGCAGAAAGAGATGAAAACTCTTGCTGATGATGCACTGAAACGCTTGGATCTTCCTATTAATGCACTGTATTCTACTTTAGGACGTACGTTGGCCAGGGCTCTGGAAGCCAAATATTGTGTGGATAATTTGGTGAATTTTTATAATGATCTGGTGGCCAATATTAAAGCAGGGGACAGTGTCATGTTCAATCCGGATAAATGGAACCCCAGCTCCTGGCCTGCCGAAGCACAAGGTGTGGGGATGGTAGAAGCTCCCCGAGGAGCTCTGGGACACTGGATTAAAATTAAGAATGGTAAAGTGAACCTCTATCAGGCAGTTGTGCCGACCACATGGAATGCGTCTCCCAGGGACCCGGACGGACAAAAAGGACCTTATGAAGCCGCTTTACTCGATACTCCGATGGCAGTGGCAGATCAGCCCTTGGAAATTCTGAGAACCATTCATTCCTTCGACCCTTGTCTGGCTTGTGCTATCCACATGATGACGCCTAAGGGAGAGGAAATGCTGAGTATTAAACCGGTATAGCGAAGGAGGGTAAGTGATGAGCGATGAGCAGGCAAAAAAACATAAAAAAACAAAAACAGAGAAGGAAAAATTGATTCAGCATGCAGCCGCTACAGGTGAACCAGTCTTGCGCCAGCCTGTTTATGTGTGGGAACTCCCGGTGCGGATTTTTCACTGGATCGGGGTGTTTATGATAGTCGGCCTGATTATCACCGGATTATATATCGGAAATCCGGCGGTAATACCAATGGGCGAAGCTACCACCCGCTTTATGATGGGAGCAATGCGATTCTGGCATGCTATCTTCGCCTATATTTTTACTGCCAATATGCTCTTTCGGGTGTATTGGTTTTGGGCCGGAAATGAATATTCCAAGTTCCCTTTTTGGCGCAAAGATTTCTGGTCAGATATTATCGTTACCGTAAAACATTATCTGTTCCTGAGCAAAGAACACGTGATTCATGTGGGACACAATTCAGTAGCTCAACTGTCTTACTTTCTCTTTGTTTGGGTAGGCGGGGCAATTATGATTATCACCGGTTTTATAATGCGCGGTGGTTCTAATCCCGAAGGGATATGGCAGACGCTGTTCGGATGGCTGGTGCCTCTTTTTGGTGGGGAGTACCAGGTGCGCAATATCCATCATCTGGTAACATGGTTTTTTATCATGTTTATTATCATTCACCTATACCTCGCTTTCCGCCAAGATATACTGGATGATGACAGCAGTGTGTCCTCCATCATCACAGGGTATAAATATGAACTGCCTTCTACCATTGACCATCATTTAAAAGATAAATATAAAAAAAGCCCGCCGGATAAAAATGAAAAAAATGATTCAGGGTCTGCCGGAGAGGCAATGCCTGATCTGTGAAATAGATGCGTAGTAAGGAGGAAAATTTAAGTGTCGGATCGGAAGATTGGTATCTTGGCTCTGGGAAATCTCTTGCGCAAGGACGAAGGTGTAGGGCAGCATATATTGGAAAGATTGCGCTACCTTCTGCCTGAGCAAATCGACTTGTTGGACGGCGGGACATCGGGAATGGAACTGCTGGGCTTTTTAGAAGATAAAGAATGCCTGTTGGTGTTGGATGCAGTAGACGTGGGTGGAAAGCCCGGTGATGTAGTAATGTGGGAGGAAGAGTCCATTCCCTGCTACACCGAACACAAACTGTCGGCCCATCAGATGAACTTTGCTGAGGTTCTCTACTGGTCCCATGTGATTGGGGCGGCTCCGGATAAGATTGCAGTCATCGGGGTTCAACCCGAGAGTCTGGCGTGGGGGATGGGGCTTAGTTCATCTGTACAGGAAAGTATTCCGTTGGCGATTGAAAAAGTGAAGACGTGTTTATGTAATTGGAAAATTCCCATCCATCAGGATGAGAATGTAAATTTGAAAAAGGTAAATTGATATACGAGGGAACCCCGTAGACCGGGCACAGTAAAAAAGGCTGTGTGGTTGTCTATGGGGTAATCTTTCTTATTAGTGAAAACGAGAGGGATAAGATTTTTGAATGTGCGTATGGATGCGCTCTATGCTATAATAAATGAAACATGCAAGAAGGAGAGCAAACGTTGAGTTTTCAAACGATGCAAATTGCGATTGACGGTCCTGCTGGAGCCGGTAAAAGTACGGTGGCTAAAGCAGTGGCCCAAAAACTGAATTTGTTCTATTTAGATACGGGAGCAATGTACAGAACCTTAGCCTATTTAGCTTTCAAGAGAGGTGTTTCTCTTGATGATGAAGATAACTTAGCCCGCCTGGCTCAAACCATTAATTTTGTTTTTGATCATTCAGTAGCTCGCAAGGTGTGGTGTGACGGAGAAGAGGTGACAGAGGTTATCCGTTCTCCTGAAGTAACCAGAGCGGTTTCTGTAGTAGCGGCTTATCCTAAAATACGCAAGGAAATGGTACGGCTGCAGCAGATGGAGGCTGAAAAGGGCGGGGTGGTGATGGATGGGAGGGATATTGGTACCCATGTATTGCCAAAGGCTCCTTTAAAGGTGTTTTTAACTGCTTCACCGGAAGAGCGGGCACAAAGACGGTGGCATGAGTTAAAGCTTAAGGGGAAAGATATTGAACTTGATCAGGTCTTTCACGATATGATGCTGCGAGATGAATTTGATATGAAAAGAGAAGCTGCTCCGCTAAGACCGGCAGAAGATGCGGTAGTGATTGATACTACAGGAAAGACTGTGGAAAAGATTGTCGATGAAATCATTACTTTAGCTAAAGGGAGAATGGGAAATGTCCTTTTATGAGTTTGCACGCGGACTGTTCAGAATGCAGTTTCGCACTTTAAAATGGCAAATCAGCGGTGTGGAGAATATTCCTAAAGAAGGTGCAGTTATTTTAGCCGTTAACCATATAAGTAATTGGGACCCTATTCTGGTGGCCTGCGGAATTGAGCGTAAGATTAATTTTATGGCTAAAATAGAGTTATTTAGAGTACCTGGCCTGGGTGCTCTCCTCCGTACCTTTGGAGCGTTTCCCGTCAAACGGGGGGAAGGAGATATGGCAGCCATCAGGCAAGCGTTGGATATATTAAAGGAAGGGGAAATTCTAGGAATTTTTCCGGAAGGACATCGTTCTAAAACCGGTAATGTGCTGAAAGGGATGCCCGGTATGGTACTTTTGATGGAGAAAAGCAAAGCACCCGTGGTTCCTATCAAAGTTTATGGAACGCGAAGGTTATTCTGGCACGGGCGAGGCAAAGTTGGTATGGTGGTAGGAGAACCTTTACAGCCAGAAATGCTCAAGGCTCCGGAAGGAGTCCCCAACCGTCGTGAATGGATTGCCAATCATATTATGGAGCAGGTAGAAGCTTTGCCTGAATCTAAATTATAAGGATGTTTATTGAAGTCCAGGTAATTTTAATATAGTATTTTGAAAGAAGAGCAGGAATTATTCCCTATCATAGAGAAATAATTTTAAATGCTCGTAAAAGATTGACCGGTAAAGGAGGCTCTATCTTGAATGTCGTTCGGGCAACGAAAGCAGGTTTTTGCTTCGGGGTCAAAAGAGCTTTAGATATGGCGGAGAAAACTGCTCAGGCTTCTGTTACTTTTTCACTGGGACCGTTAATCCATAATCATCAAGTTGTGGAGCGTTTGGAAGCCAGAGGCATTAAAACGGTGGAAACGATTGAACAAGTAGAAGAAGGGCATACTTTAATTATTCGTTCCCATGGTATTGCCCCTGAGATTTATGCTCAGGCAGAACAGAATAAGATTAAAGTAGTGGACGCTACTTGTCCGTTTGTTCAAAAAGCCCAGCGTTTAGCTGCTGAGTCGGCTTTAAATTATCAGGTGATTGTGGTTGGAGATAGAGAACATCCGGAGGTTCAGGGAATTTTAGGATGGGCCGGTCACCAGGCAATTCCCATCGAACAGCTGGAAGAGGCTAAACAATTGCCTAATTATCCACGCATTGCTGTTTTGGCTCAAACAACCCAGACCAAACAGCATTTTATGGAAATCGTCGAAGAATTAAAAAAACATACGGACGATTTACTGATTCACTACACGATTTGCAACGCCACGGAGGAAAGGCAGGAGGCTGCCCGGAATTTAGCTGATACCGTGGACGTAATGGTTGTAGTTGGTGGACGGAATAGCGCTAATACCAGAAAACTGGCAGCGATTTGTGCCAAGAGTACAGAGACATATCTTGTAGAAAAGGCTGATGAACTTAAGCCGGAATGGTTTGATACGGCAAGAGCGGCAGGATTGACAGCAGGAGCATCAACACCAGATTGGATTATTGAGGAGGTTTATAAAGTAATGACGGAAATGAATGAACAAAATTTAGAATTAACAAATGAAGCAAATGAAGCGAATAATGAGAACATGGAGAATTGGGATCAAGCCCTTGCTGAAATACGCCGCGGAGGTATCGTGGAAGGAACTGTGGTCAAAATTACCGATGACGAGGTTTTTGTCGATATCGGCTGGAAATCGGAGGGAGTCATCAAACAGGGAGAACTAAGTGTCGGACGGGAAATTGATCCACATACCTTAGTTTCCATCGGTGATAAAATTTCGGCAGTAGTTTTGCGATTGGAAAATGAAGAAGGTTATACTTTGCTCTCAAAAAGGAGAGTTGATGAACAAGAAGCAGTTAAACTGCTGGAAAAAAATTTTGAAAATAAAGAAGAAATTCAGGCAAAAGTAGTGGAAGTAGTTAAGGGTGGTTTATTGGTCGATATCGGAATGAGAGGTTTTGTGCCTGCATCTCAGATTCAACCGGGTTATGTTGAAGATTTAAACCAGTTCTTAGGGCAGACACTGCGCCTCCGCCTCATTGATTTTGACGCTTATAAGAAAAAGGCTGTTCTTTCCCAAAAGGTCATATTGACTGAAGAGGCAGAGGGGAAGAAGGAAAAGGTATTTGCATCTCTGCATGAGGGTGACCGAGTCAAAGGTGCAGTGAAACGATTGACCAATTTCGGGGCTTTTGTTGATGTGGGAGGAGTGGATGGCCTTCTGCATATTTCCGATATTTCTTTCTCCCGCATCAAGCATCCTTCGGAAGTTCTCCATGTGGATCAGGAAATTGAAGTTGAGGTTTTAAAGGTGGATAAAGACGGGGGTAAACTGTCTTTAGGGCTTAAGCAGCTTAAGGAGGATCCCTGGGATGTTGCGGCACAGAATTACCCTGTAGGAGCAGTGGTGAACGGCAAGGTTGTTCGTATCACAACCTTCGGAGCTTTTGTGCAGCTTGAAGATGGTGTAGATGGATTGGTGCACATATCTCAGCTCACTGACCACCATGTGGCTAAGGTCAATGATGTAGTGAATGTGGGAGATACGGTTAAGGCTAAGGTGATCGAGTGCAAACCGGAAGACAAGCGGATTTCTTTGAGCATAAAAGAAGCGGAGGCTGATGCTCAAGCTGAGCAAAATGTGGAGAATTCTCCGGAACAGACCGAGATTCCCCCAGTAACGATTGGTGAGGCGGTAGGAGAGATTGAACCGCAGGAATAAGTTAACACTCTATCAAAGATTTATTGTGATCCATAAATTGAATGACTTCTTGCTCAGGGAGTAGGAAGTCTTTTTTCTCTTAAGCCAGGGTATTGGAGATGATTTAGTGGCAAGGCGAAGAAAAAGGCGCAATTCTGCTTATCAATTAAAACCAGGCAGCATTGATTACAAATTTCTCATACTGGCTTTAAGTATCTTATCGTTTGGCATCATTATGGTGTTGAGCGCAGGCTCGACAGCTAATACGTTTACAGAGGGAGACCAGCCTTTCTTTTATGTGATTCAGCAGATCAAATGGGCCCTGTTGGGCATAGTGGTGGGGGGATTGGCTATGGTCATCCCTTATCCGTTCTGGCGTAAATTCGCCGGTTTAGGCATTCTCTTTGCCCTTACTCTTCTTCTGGCCGTTTTATACAGTGACGCCGGGCATGCAGCCAAAGGGTCGGCGCGCTGGCTGAGCATTGCCGGGGTCAGCATTCAGCCCTCTGAATTCGCCAAGCTTGCTCTGGTGCTTTTCTATGCTCACATTCTGGAATTGCATCCGGTAAAATCATGGCGTCATCTAGGTGTGCCTTTGTTGGTGCTTGCTCCTATTCTGTTATTAGTTTTAAAACAGCCTGATTTAGGGACAGCCATTGTGATTTTGGCGGTGGGAGTGGCGATGCTTCTGCAAACAGAGCTGTCCACCAGGTATTTTCTGGCGGCCGCTCCGGTGACCGGCTTGCTGGGCTACTTATATATCAGAGGAAATGAATATCAGATGGACAGAATCAGGGCATGGCTTGATCCGTGGAAATATGCTTCAGGAGATGGTTATCAAATAGCCAATGCCCAAATTGCCTTTGGTTCGGGAGGGCTGTTTGGCGTTGGGTTGGGGCGCAGTGCCCAAAAGAACGGTTTTTTGCCGGAAAATCACACTGATACTATTTTCGCCATTGTGGGAGAAGAACTGGGCTTAGTGGGAGCTACGGTGCTTTTGATTCTGTTTATTTTACTTTTCCGTCAAGGATATCTGATTGCCCGGCGTTGTCCTGACCGATTCGGTAGACTGCTGGCATATGGACTGACTTCTTTGCTGGGAATTCAGACAGCTATTAATCTGGCGGTGGTGACTGGGGTTTTTCCGGTGACCGGGATTACGTTACCTCTGATTTCCTATGGTGGAAATTCACTTTTAGTGACCTTGGTGGAGATTGGCATATTACTGAATATTTCCCGTTACCGGGAAGAGCCAGTCATTGTTGAAGATGGGCAAAATATCGGAGTAAAAGGGTAAAACCTTCATGTTAGGGCATACTAAAAATAGTGGCCCGGCGGGAGGTAGCACTGTGAATTTGATCGGTGAGATTATTCTATTGGCAGTTATCCTATGGTTTTGGGCGGAAAAACCAAAAGGAAATTACCCGGTTTTCAGCTTACTTTTTGGATGGATCTTAGGGCGTATTCTTGAGCTCTATGGCGAACCATTTTTTCAAACATGGTATTATGCCTATTCCAGGATTATTTTGATTATCCTAATTTGGGGATGGGCTTGGAGCCATGCTGAACGACGTTTTTTAGGCTGGTTTCTCGCAACACTGACCTTGGCGATTGGCGAATTGTTTATTGTCAATGAACCTGGAGTATTGCCTTCAGAACATCTTGTAATCTATGGCGTTGCTTTTGCCTTAGCTTGGCTAAGCACTTCTTCCTATTGGGAAACGGTAGCGGCCTGTACAGGAGGAGTTCTCAGCACTTTGATCTTTACCCCTTACTTCTATGGAGGATTGATCAATCACGGCGAGTTACCTGATCCTTTTTTGTGGAATTTTATGATCGTTTGTTTGACCGGGTTAGGTATTGTGAAAAGTTTGACGTTAAAAATAAAAGCCCGATAAAGGTTATTGGAAGCTTAATTCATTCTATAGTATACTGGAAGAACCAGAAGATAAGGTGTTTATCGGAAGATATTGCAGGGGGAAGAAAAAGTGCCAAAAGGGCTTACGGTAGCCGCTGTGGAAAAAGCAAGTATTGCTGAGGAACTCGAGATTGTTCCCGGTGATAAGATTATAGCTGTGAACGGACAAACCGTCAGGGATATTATCGATTTTCAGTATTATACTGCTGATGAAGAGTTCGTCCTATGGGTGGAGAAGAAAGAAGATGGAGAGATTTGGGAGCTGGAGATAGAGCGGACAGCCGATGAATCATTGGGAATCTTTTTAACAGAAGTAAGTGCTGAGGGATTAAAGTTATGTAAAAATAATTGCGTTTTTTGTTTTGTGGCCCAAATGCCCAAGGGGATGCGCAAATCTTTATATGACAAGGATGATGATTATCGTCTTTCCCTTACACAAGGAAGCTTTATAACCCTATCCAATTTAAGTGATGATGATTTAGACAAAATCATTAAGATGCACTTAAGCCCTCTTTATGTTTCTGTTCACGCCTGGGACCCACAGGTGCGTGTTATGCTGCTTAAGAATCCCAAAGCGGCCAGATTGCCAGACCAATTAAGAAAATTAGCTCAGGCAGGTATCACCTTACATACCCAAATTGTTCTTGTGCCTGGCTATAACGATGGAGAAATTCTGGCTGAAACGGCTGCCGAGTTGGCTAAATTGCATCCGGCTGTTCAATCTATCGCTGTAGTTCCGGTAGGCCTGACTAAATTCCGACAGAAGTTAGCTCCTTTACGAACCTTCAGCCAAAGTGAGGCGAAACAACTACTGGATTGGGGTGAAGCATGGCAGAAAACGGTCTGTCGGAAGACCGGGAAAAATCTTCTTTATTTTTCCGATGAGTTTTATGTTTTGGCTAAGCGGGATTTTCCGCCGCTAGAAATGTATGATGATTTGTTTCAATTGGAGAATGGCGTGGGTATGACAAGCAAATTCAGGCAGGAAATTACCAATTCCTGGAGCAAGCTGCCCCGAAAGATAAAAGGGCGGCATGTCCATATCATTACAGGAGTTTCGGCATTCTCATTTTTTCAGGATTTGCAGCGAAGGCTGGAAGAATATATTGAGGGGTTGGAGATGACCCTTCATTTGATTGAAAACAATTATTTTGGGCCAACTGTTACCGTAGCCGGCCTCCTGACTGCCGGCGATATTGCTGCCCAGGTCGGAGATCTGAACGGGGAGGTTTTCCTGATTCCCCGGGTAATGCTAAAAGCGGATGAAGATGTTTTTTTGGATGACCGTCCGATTGACTGGTTAGAAAACAAAATCAACGGACAGGCAATGGTGGTGGAAAATGAAGGAGAGGCGTTTTTACAGGCTCTTCTAGGGAAAGAATGCTTGGAATCAGATTTTTAACAATGTTTGAGAAGATAAGGTGGGAGTTTATTTGAGTAAACCTGTTGTGGCCATTGTCGGCAGACCTAATGTGGGAAAATCAACCCTGTTTAATCGAATTGCCGGAGGCTTAGTAGCAATTGTAGAAAATCGGCCCGGAGTTACGCGGGATCGGCTTTATCGGGATGCAGAATGGCTAAATCGCAAATTTACCCTTATTGATACGGGGGGCATCGAATTTAAGGAAAAAAGCACCCCCGTGTCGGCGCAGATGCGCCGCCAGGCGGAGCTGGCAATTGAAGAAGCAGATGTAATTCTTTTTGTGCTGGATGCTCATATGCCTTTGACGCAGGAGGATGAGGCCCTGGCTGGCTTGCTTAGGAGGGCAGGAAAGCCGGTAATTCTGGTAGCGAATAAGGTTGAGAATTTTGCCAGGGTTGAGAGCGAGCTTTATGAATATTTGGCTCTTGGTTTGGGAGAAGCCATTCCCATTTCTGCAGTGCACGGCATGAATACGGGAGATCTTCTTGATGCGGTGATCTCCTATTTTCCTGAGGAAGATGATGAGGAGTTTGATCCTGATGTTATTCGCATTGCAGCGATCGGTCGGCCAAATGTAGGCAAATCATCCTTGATCAACACTCTTCTGGGTGAGTCAAGAGTGATTGTCAGCAGTATGGCAGGAACAACCCGAGATGCCATTGATACTCCCTTTGAGCATGAAGGCAAGCATTATGTGCTGATTGACACGGCAGGGATGAGGCGCAAGGGCAAGGTGGAAGAACTCACAGAATACTATAGTGTGGTGCGTTCACTGAGAGCGGTGGACCGTTCTGACGTGATCTTGGTGCTGTTGGATGCAGCGGAAGGGGTAACAGAGCAAGATAAGAAAATTGCCGGGTATGCCCATGAAGCAGGCAAGGGAATCATTATCATTGTCAATAAATGGGATCTAATAGAGAAAGATGAAAAGACCATGAATCAGTTTGATAAAAAGATCAGAGAAGAATTAGGATTCATGATGTATGCTCCTACCCTTTATATTTCGGCAAAAACAGGGCAGCGGGTGGCAAAAATCCTAGATTTGGTAGATTTCGTAGCAGAACAGAATTCTACCCGTATCTTGACAAGCACCATAAATCCGCTGGTGCGGGAATGGGTGCATCTCAATCCCCCGCCGACTGATAAGGGCCGCAAACTGAAAATTCTCTATGCTACTCAAGTAGGCGTAAAGCCTCCTACCTTTGTTTTCTTTGTTAATGACCCGGAATTGATGCATTTTTCTTACCGGCGCTATTTAGAAAACCAGTTGCGCAAAAGTTTTGGTTTTGAAGGCTCGCCGGTACGCATGGTGGTAAGACAGAAAGACGAAGAGAGGGAATAGAGTGTTCAAGTACATTGTTTTTTTGATTGCCTATTTCTTGGGAGCCATTCCATGGGCCTTTTGGGCAGGAAAAATGAAGAATATTGATATCCGCAAACATGGAAGCGGTAATATTGGCACGACTAATGCTTTTCGGATTTTGGGACCGGCTTACGGAACTGCCGTATTAGTGGGAGATGCTCTAAAAGGAGCAATTGCCGCATATCTTGGCTTAGTGTTCTTTGGCCCTTGGGGAGGCATTATCGGTGGTCTATTGGCAATTATAGGACATAGCTGGAATCCCTTTTTCGGTTTTAAGCCGAGTGGAAAAGGAGTGGCCGCTGGATTTGGCATTATTATTGTGTTGATTCCGAAGATTATGATTTTGGCGATTCTAGTTTTTTTACTGGTGGTTATCTTTACCCGATATGTATCCATGGGTTCGGTGGCAGGGGCCTTGACTGTACTTCTTTGTGTATTCCTTTTCAATGAACACTTAGCTTATAAGGTATTTGCATTAATCGCAGTCAGCGTGGTAGTAATCCGCCATCGCACTAATTTCCGCCGGGTTCTGAATGGGACGGAGAACAAATTCGGACAATCACGCAGATAAAGGAGGAAGGATTCACTTGGCGACGATTGCAGTATACGGTTCAGGAAGCTGGGGAACTGCCCTGGCGGTTTTATTAGCTAAAGCAGGCCATGATGTGGCTTTGGTGGGTCGTGACCAGAAGGAAATTGCCGATATGGCTCTGCGCCGGGAAAATATGCGTTACTTGCCTGGTGTGGTCCTACCGCAACGATTATCTCCCACGACGGAATTAGAACGATTAAGCGCGGAAATGGTCGTGATGAGTGTGCCTTCCCATGCGGTGCGTTCTGGAGCACAGGCCATACGGCCTTATTTGGGCCGGGACACGATCATAGTAAATACCGCCAAAGGTTTGGAAGAAGAAAGTCATTTGCGCTTATCCCAAGTCCTGAGTTCCGAATTGCCTGATCATCCCATCGCCGTGCTTTCCGGTCCCAGCCATGCGGAAGAAGTAGGGCGGGATATGCCGACAACGGTGGTTGTAGCTTCTGACCCGGTTACAGCAGAAAAGGTTCAAGACTTATTCATGACGCCCAAATTCCGGGTCTATACCAACCCAGATGTGGTGGGAGTAGAATTAGGCGGCGCTTTGAAAAACGTCATTGCCCTGTGTACAGGAATTGCTGAAGGATTGGGTTTTGGTGACAATACGAAGGCAGCGCTGATGACAAGGGGGCTATCGGAAATAAGTCGGCTTGGAGAAGCTATGGGAGGGGGCCTTTTTACCTTTGCCGGGTTAGCCGGGGTTGGTGATTTGATTGTTACCTGTACCAGTCAGCACAGCCGTAACCGCAGAGCTGGACTGGCTTTAGGGCAAGGTAAACCCTTAGAAGAGGTGCTGAATGAAGTAGGCATGGTGGTGGAAGGGGTTAGAACGACAAAGGTAGCTTATGAACTTGCCCAGTCCCTGGAAATTTCCATGCCCATCACAGAACAGGCTTACAAAGTGTTATTTGAGGGAGCCAACCCTCATCAGGCAGTCTCTGATTTGATGATGCGGGGTAAGAAGCATGAGATGGAAGAAGTGGCTTCTTTGGATTTTAAGGTATGCAGACCTTAAGCATATAGAGTATTTATTATTCTGAGGAAATGTAGCTGCTCTATGGAAGGCTGTGACTTGTAGATTTTTAGATTAATTTACAAGTCACAGCCTTTTTTGCATGTGTGAAAGTATAAAATGGGTATTTATGATTATCTTTTATTTTTCTTCTGACAAGTTTGGCATATTTGCCCAAACTCTTCAATATATTTATACTGCTTAACGTGCTAGTCCGAAGAAGTTTATCAACTTGCCGCTAGGAGGTGGAAGGGAGATAAGGTGGGGACCCTTCCCCAATTTTGGGACAGCACTCAAAAAGGGAGGGAATTTGTTAATGGAAAAAGTGGACATTTATCGGGATATCGCAGAGCGCACTGAGGGCGATATCTACCTTGGTGTCGTAGGACCGGTCCGCACAGGGAAGTCCACCTTTATCAAACGTTTCATGGACCTCCTGGTCCTGCCCAACATTGTGGATGTTTTTGAGCGGGAACGGGCAACGGATGAGCTTCCTCAGAGTGGCTCAGGTAAAATGATTACTACTGTCGAACCTAAATTCATACCTGCAGAGGCAGTAGAGATCGTGATTAAAGATTCCATACACATGAACGTTCGATTAGTGGACTGTGTAGGTTATGTGGTAGAGGGTTCTATCGGGTACGAGGCTGAAGAGGGAGAAGGCCCTCGCTTAATGAAAACATCATGGAGTCCCGAACCGATTCCATTTGAAGAAGCAGCGGAAATCGGGACTCGCAAGGTAATTAGAGAACATTCCACTATAGGCATTGCGGTGATCACTGACGGCTCGATTACAGATATCCCCAGAGAGGCTTATCTGGAAGCGGAGGAACGGGTGATTAAAGAGCTTAAGGAATTGGAAAAGCCCTTTGTAGTAGTACTTAACACTACCCATCCTTATGCCGAACAGACTATGGAACTTTGCCGCAGTTTGGAAGAAACCTACGAAGTGCCCATTATTCCTGTGAACTGCCTGGAAATGACTCACGAAGATATCACGCAGATCTTGGAAGAAGTTCTTTACGAGTTCCCTGTGCGGGAACTGAACATTGAACTGCCAAAATGGGTAGAAGTTTTAGAAGAAGCGAACTCTGTGCATGCCAGCTTTATCAATTCTGTCAATAAGGCAATCACAGAGGTGAGACGTCTCAGAGATATTGAAAATGCCCTTGATATATTATCTGAGTGCCCTTATGCGCAGGATGTCATTCTGAAAAATATGAACATGGGCACTGGAGTAGCTGATATTGAAATGACAGCGATTGACGGATTATTTAAAGAGGTCTTGCAAGAGTTGACAGGGGAAGAGATTGAAGGAGAACATACGATCATGCGTATGATTCTGGACTACAGTAAGGCGAAAAGGGAGTGGGACAAAATCTCTTTTGCCATTGATGAGGTTAAATCCAATGGTTATGGAGTAGTTACACCCCAGTTGGATGAAATGATTCTTGATGAGCCTGAACTAGTGAAGCAGGGAGGACATTACGGCATTAAACTTAAAGCCAGTGCCCCTTCTCTCCATATTCTGAGAGCCGATGTTACAACAGAAATTACTCCGCTGATTGGCACGGAAAAACAGGCGGAAGAATTAGTACGCTATATTCTGGATGAATTCGAGTCTGATCCCAAAAAAGTGTGGAGCTCCAATATTTTCGGAAAATCTCTGCATGATTTGGTGAGGGAAGGGATTCAGAATAAGCTGTACCGGATGCCGGAAAATGCCCAGCATAAGCTCCAGGACACTTTGCAGCGCATTGTTAATGACGGCAGTGGCGGTTTGATCTGCATCATTATCTAAGTAAATAAGTTTGAAAAATATCAAAGACGACACTTGCGGAAAACAAGTTGTCGTCTTTTTGTCAGCATAGCAGAAGGAATGGTGTGAGGAAATAGACTTCGTGCTCCCCAAAGAAGACTTAAGTCCCTGCAAATGCCGCTCAAAGCAAAGCAGAGAAGAAGGGGCAGGCTTGATGTACAAAAGCGGAGAGATTGGGCAGAGGGGTGGTAATCCGCGCGCTGTCTGGGCGGCATGCGAGCCGGAGGTTTACATACAGAAAAGCCACAGGATTTCCGGCGTAGCGCGCTCAGGCCAGAGCAGCAGCCCTGGCGCCCTCCACAGCGTTGTGGGGCAAGCCTGCCCCTGCCCCGAACCCCTGCGCCGAGGGGGTGGCTCCTGCTAAATTAAAGGGGCAAAGAGCGAGCCTTGCCAAACTTAAGTCTATTGCTTATAATAACTCTGACATGGAGGAGAAATCTGGTTGATTGGAGAGAACAAAGTGAGCATTAATAAGCAGCGTGATTTCCTCATCGTAAGTAAGGATATTTTGCCGGAAGCAATTCTGAAAACGGCGAAAGCCAAAGAATTGCTGGCTAAAGGTGATGTTTACACAATAAACGATGCGGTAGAAAAAATTGGTTTAAGCAGAAGTGCATATTATAAATATAAAGATGGCGTATTCCCTTTTTACGAAGTAAGTAAAGAGCGTATTATTACTATTTCCTTGATATTGGAGCATCAAGCAGGAGTTCTGTCTCATGTTTTAAATTTCATCGCCTCGTACAAGGGAAGTGTGCTGACCATTAATCAGGGGATACCCTTACAAGGAGTAGCCAACGTTTCCGTCTCCATTGAAACAGCTGCCATGATTGATACGCCGGAACGATTGTTGGCTGGCTTGGCAGAAATTAAGGGAGTACGAAAAGTGGAGGTTATAGGCCAAAACTAAAAAGTGCCTAAAAAAGCTGGATTTATAGGATTAAACTCTTGTCAAAAAGCCATAAATATGGTATCTTAATAAAGTTCCCATTAGGGATGAAGTCGGGGCGTGGCTCAGCTTGGTAGAGCGCTACCTTGGGGTGGTAGAGGTCGCACGTTCAAATCGTGTCGCTCCGACCATTGATTAATCCTAACAAAGCTTTTTATTGAATTTTAAAGGGTATAGAAATTGAAGCGTTCTTTCTTTTAGAGAGAACGCTTTTTAGATTGCCCCAAAATAGAGCTTTAAAGACAAAGCCAAGCAATAAATGATCGGAGATGAGTGATTAACGTCGGTTTGCGTCATTCATTGCTTGGCCCGCTCTTATTACATCTTATGATATACCTTTTGACTCGGCATAGGATGAGCAGAAAAGGTGATCATCTCCAGAATATAGAGGAGAGCCTTGACCGTATCCAGTGAAGTCATACAGATGACGCCGTTTTCCACCGCTTCTCTGCGGATGCGGAATCCGTCCCGTTGGGGGGTTTTACCCCGGGTTAGAGTATTGACGATGATTTGAGCCTGGCCGGTGTGAATCAAGTCTAAAATATTCGGAGAGCCTTCGCTGAGCTTGTTTACTTTAGCCACATCCAGGCCGGCTTTTTCTAAAGCCTGTGCCGTTCCGCCGGTAGCCATGACCTTAAAGCCCAGGTTGGCAAAACCACGCAGAATTTCGATAGATTCATCCTTATCTTTATCGGCAATAGTGGCTATGATGGTACCGGAGGTAGGAATGTTCATACCTGATCCGACCAAGCCCTTGTACAGGGCCTTGGCAAAGGTCTCATCCCTGCCCATAACTTCTCCGGTGGACTTCATTTCCGGTCCCAGCGTGGTATCGACTCCGCGCAGCTTGGCAAAGGAGAACACGGGAACTTTCACGGATACGCCGGAAGGTTCGGCCCACAGGCCTTCTTCATAGCCTAATTCCTTCAAGGTCTTGCCCATGATAACTTTTGTTGCCACATTGGCCATGGGAATATTGGTTACCTTGCTGAGGAAGGGCACGGTCCGGGAGGAACGGGGGTTGACCTCGATCACATAAACCTCATTGTGGTAGATCACAAACTGAATATTGACAAGGCCGATCACATTCAGGGATTTGGCAATTCTGATCGTAATATCGGTGATCTTTTCCTTGATTTCGGCAGATAGAGTTTGGGGTGGGTAGACGGCGATAGAATCGCCTGAATGAACGCCTGCTCTTTCTATGTGTTCCATGATTCCGGGAATCAACACTGTTTCTTTATCACAGATAGCATCCACTTCAACTTCTTTGCCCAGCATATAATGGTCGATTAATACAGGATGCTCTGGGTTAATTTTAACAGCATACTCCATGTAATCCAGTAATTCTTCATCGGAGTAGACGATCTCCATCGCTCTACCTCCCAGAACATAGGAAGGACGGACCAAAACCGGATAACCAAAGCGGTGTGCTGTACCGACGGCTTCATCCACAGAAGTTACAGTTCCGCCAGGCGGCTGGGGAATTCTCAACTCCGTGAGGAGTGCTTCGAATTTTTTCCGGTCTTCGGCAGTATCGATACTCTCCAGATCAGAGCCCAGAATATTCACCCCGGCCTTGGTGAGAGCTGCCGCCAGGTTAATGGCTGTCTGCCCTCCGAATTGCACAATTACCCCGATTGGCTGTTCCCGATCAATCACGTTTAGTACATCCTCTAAAAACAGAGGCTCAAAATACAAGCGGTCGGAAGTACTGAAATCCGTAGAAACAGTTTCCGGGTTGTTATTGATAATAATTGCTTCATAACCAGCCTGTTGGATAGCCCATACAGCATGGACGGTAGAATAATCGAATTCGATGCCCTGACCAATTCGAATTGGACCGGATCCGAGTACGAGCACTTTTTTCTTGTCAGTCTTGGTCACTTCATCTTCCGTTTCATAGCTGGAATAGTAGTAAGGTGTGGTAGCCTCAAATTCGGCGGCACAAGTATCCACTATTTTATAAACTGGCTTAAGGCCGAGCTCAAGACGATATTTGCGGATGGATTCTTCTGTAGTAAAAGTGGTTAGCTTTGCCAGATCCCGAATCTTGGCAATGGAGCGGTCGGCAAATCCCAGTTTTTTTGCCTCAGTGAGGAGGTTCTCGGACAGGTCGTTATGGGTCAGCTCATTTTCAAAAGCGATTAGTTTTTTTATTTTATTAAGAAACCACCAATCAATTTTTGTCAGATCATGAAGCTTTTCCAGGGTATAGCCGCGCCGGTAAGCTTCAGCCAGCAGAAAGATCCTTTCATCATCAGGATGGATGAGGCGTTTTTCCAGAACTTCTGCTTCCAGAGTTTCCGTACTCTCTAAGTAAAGATGGTGGACGCCGATTTCCAGGGACCGGATGGCTTTTAAAATGGATTCTTCAAAAGTACGGCCGATGGCCATGATTTCTCCCGTAGCTTTCATCTGAGTCCCTAATTTACGATTGGCTTTAGAGAACTTATCGAAAGGCCAGCGGGGAATTTTGGATACAATATAGTCGAGAGTAGGCTCAAAGCAGGCATAGGTTTGGCCGGTTACAGGATTTTTCAATTCATCCAGGGTATAGCCAATAGCAATTTTGGCGGCAATTTTGGCAATGGGGTAGCCTGTAGCCTTGGAAGCCAGGGCGGAGGAGCGGCTGACCCGGGGGTTCACTTCAATGACATAGTACTGAAAGCTCTGCGGGTCCAAGGCAAATTGAATATTGCAGCCTCCTTCAATATTCAGAGCTCGGATAATGGTGATGGATGCAGTGCGGAGCATTTGGTATTCACGATCGGATAAGGTCTGACTGGGGGCGACCACAATACTATCTCCTGTATGCACTCCCACCGGATCGAAGTTTTCCATGTTACACACGACGATACAGTTGTCATTGGCATCGCGCATCACTTCATATTCAATTTCCTTCATACCGGCGATGCTTTTCTCGATCAAGCACTGACCGATAGGACTGTAGCGAAGACCGGAAGATACAATCTCCTCCAGCTGCTCCTGGTTATCGGCAATGCCGCCGCCGGTTCCCCCTAAAGTATAAGCAGGGCGGACGATAATGGGGTAGCCGATTTCTTCACCAAAATCGATTGCCTGGTCTATCGTGGTGACGATGATGCTGTCAGGAATGGGCTGATTCAATTCCTGCATCAATTGCCGGAATTGATCCCGGTCTTCCGCTTTTTCGATGGAAGCGAGCTGAGTTCCTAAGAGTTTCACATTCTCATCAGCTAAAATACCGGAATGAGCCAATTTAACAGCCATGTTTAAACCTGTCTGGCCTCCTAAGGTAGGCAAAAGACCATCAGGACGTTCCTGATGGATGATTTGAGCGATAAATTCAGGGGAAATCGGTTCAATGTATACTTTGTCGGCGATATTCGTATCTGTCATGATCGTAGCCGGATTGCTGTTGATCAGGATGACTTCCATGCCTTCTCCCTTAAGAGCCTGGCATGCTTGAGTACCTGCATAATCAAATTCAGCAGCCTGACCGATAACGATAGGTCCGGAGCCGATCACGAGAATCTTTTTCAAGTCAGGATTTTTAGGCATCTTTTAAACTCCCCTCATTAAAATATGTTTCATACACACTCATGATTTCTATTAACAACCGGCATAAATCTGAGATTGTTTGGAAGGTCGCTGCTCTTTAATTTTCGATGATTTCATCAGATCAATGAAGGCATCAAAGAGGTAGCTGGAGTCATGAGGCCCAGGAGCAGCTTCAGGATGATACTGAACAGAAAAGGCCGGGTATTCGCTGTGCCTTATGCCTTCAATTGTTCCGTCATTATTATTGATGTGAGTGACGATCAGGTCAGTGCCTTGAATGGATTCTTCTTTTACTGAGTAACCGTGGTTCTGTGAAGTGATGTAACAACGGCCTGAAGCCAGTTCCTTGACCGGATGATTACCGCCCCGGTGTCCGAATTTGAGTTTCAGTGTATCTGCACCACAGGCCAATGCCAAGAGCTGATGCCCCAGACAGATTCCGAAAATGGGGATTTTACCGAGCAACTCGCGGATCATTTCTATTCCTTCAGGAACGTCTTTAGGATCTCCAGGACCGTTGGAAAGCATGATTCCGTCCGGAGCCAAACGGCGGATTTCCTGAGCCGTTGTGTTGTAAGGAACGACAATCACATCGCATCCTTTTCTGGTTAAGTGAGCGAGAATTCCGCTTTTTGCGCCGAAATCCACGACCACGACTCGTTCTCCTGCTCCGGGGCAGCTAAAGGGTCTTTGCGTCGATACCTGAGCCACTTGATCCCGTCTTAAAACCGATTCGTTTAATTGAGCCTGTAGTTGAGGAAGGGGAAGGGCAGAGGTGGTCAGCAATCCTTTCATGGTTCCGCTCCGGCGCAAAATGCGGGTTAGCATCCGTGTATCGATACCGTGAATACCCATAATGTCATAATCTTTTAAAAGCTGATCGAGCGCATATTCTGCCCTCCAATTGCTTGGCATATCCTCAAAGGAACGAACGACGAAACCCTGAACAAAAGGGCGGATGGATTCAAAATCGTTGCGGGCAATTCCGTAGTTCCCAATCAGGGGATAGGTCATGGTCACGATTTGGCCACAGTAAGAAGGGTCAGAGAGCACTTCTTGATACCCAGTCATGCTAGTATTAAAGACAACCTCTCCAACTGACTCCTTTTCAGCCCCGAACGCTTTACCGATAAACAGCGAGCCGTCTTCCAATAATAATCTTGCTTCCATGCTCTTTGCTCCTTTATTTTCTATTAGTCATTATTCTCATTCATCAATTTAATATTATAGTATTAAATTAACAGAACCTCAATGTATAAAAATACAAAATTTTGCATAACAAAAGCCGCGGCTCTGGAGATCGCTGCGGCTTCCTTTTATCACGTTCACCATCACCTTGCCAGCCTCACGGGACTGTATTAAAGGCTTTATTCATTTTTGGCAGTATATCACTTTATAAACGAAAAGTCAAGTTAATGTATTATTTAAGAGTTTTGATGTATTTTTATGCGTCAAAAACAATCTGCAAACATACCGACAAAGACTTGTTTATATTTAATAGAAGAATTAGTTGACAGCTTTGTGTGATATGCTAAAATTATCTTCGTCAGACAAAGGGGAGTATCAGGTTAAAACCGGAAGTATAGTGCAGAGTATTCTGATTATTATGCTATAAATTGTATTTTTAAGATAGACTTTGTAGCGTTTGAGTTATAAAGTCTATCCATTTATCCGGAATTAAGTGTACATATAATTGAATTATTCTTCCTGGTATGCTATGCTTTTTAAGCTTTAGATAATTTAATGATGTACTTTTCGTATGTATACTCTCAGGAAATCTGCCTAAAAATATTGTCATATTAATGCGATGCATGATAGTAGAAGGCAGGAATTTATTTTATAGTCTCGAATAATAAATGGGTTATCCTTTCATAGCGAGGAGAGATGACATGGGTTTGCTTGAAGCCAGCTTTTATAATGATGTTTTAGCTGTTGATGCGCGCTTAAAGCAAAAAATTATTTTTCGAACAGGTACGTATGATGATTTAATTGATCTTCCTATGAATGATCTGGATCGCTATGGATGTCCTGCTTTGGTTTTAGCTTCAAGCCGTGCCTTTGGAGTAACAAATGAACAGGTGTTCACCCTGGCTGCAATCGTTCAATACATCTTTATGGCTGATCGAGTTCATGGTCTTGTTCTTGATGGGCAAAAAGAGGAAACACAGTATCCGGTACTTGTTGGAGATTATCTATATGGTAAGTTTTTTTTGGAACTGACCGAACATCAGCTGGATTATATGTTAGAACCACTGGCTCAGGTAATTGCAGCGATGAGCGAAGGTTCAATTGCTCGTTGGATTGCAGATAAAAACGGAGAAACTCTTAGTTTTGCGGAAAACACCGAAATTATGGGACAGGAAAAAGGCTGCTTCACAGGGAAAATTATAGGGTTGGCAGCTCACTTGTGCAATGCGCCTATCCATTTAAAAGAGCTTCTGGAATCCTTTGGCTATCAGATGGGTTTGGGCTGGGCTGCCTTTACTCAGAATTTTTCAAGTGAGGTAGTTAAGGGGTTTTTGGAAAAATCCCATGTTTTATTGCTGAAAATCCAAGATGAGCATGATGGCGATTTAACGCCACTCTATCAATTGTATGATTTTTTTGCAGGGGAACTTTTAGCCAATACAATCGAATAAAGTAAGGTATTTGCACTTGTATTTTACGTTATAGGCCTTAAGCGAAAGGATGTGTCAACTCACATGCGTAGAAGAATTCAGGGAGAAGCCAATATGCCTTTGCTTGAACATTTAAATGTTTTGCGTAAGGTATTATTAATTTCAGCTTATGCTATAGCTATCGGAGCAGTTGCCGGATTTTTTCTGAGTGATCCCCTTTATGCGTGGCTGGCATTGCCGGCGATCAATGCTGATGTAGCAGAATTTGTGACAACAACCCCGATGGAACCTATGATGGTTAAGTTGCAATTGTCTATTGTAATAGGTATTGTGGTTGCGCTGCCTGTACTTCTATGGCAAATCTGGAGTTTTATCCTTCCCGCATTGAAACAAAACGAAAAAAAATCCGTTTATACGGTGGTTCCCAGTTCTCTTGTTCTTTTCATTGTTGGCATAGCCTTCTGCTATTTCTTCGTTCTACCCATCGGTATTAAATTTTTACTGACGGCAGGATCAGGATCTGTGGCAACAAAGATATTACTGACAAAGTCGTCTTATCTTAAGTTTATTCTTACCTTTTTATTATCCTTCGGCGTTGTTTTTCAACTTCCTGTAGTTTTGCTGGTATTAATCCGTTTAGGGGTAATAACCCCGCAGACACTGGCAAAATTTCGGAAGTATGCATTTTTCATCATTATCGTCTTGGCCATGGTTATTTCTCCAACTCCTGATTTGACAACTCAGGCCCTTATGGCCGGACCTATGTATCTCCTTTATGAGGCCAGTATCTGGCTGGGTTATTTAGTGGCTAAGCGCAGGACTAAAGCTCTTGCGGCGAAGGAGGCAGGAAAATGAGTTTTACAAACATCATTATCATCATGGCTATTGCATTGGTGCTCTTCGGACCAGAGGACTTGCCTAAATTCGCCAGAGCCTTGGGCAAGATTGTTAATAGTGTACGTAAGATGACTTCCGAGTTTACTAAGGAATTCGATAGTGTCAAGGATGCTCCGGAGAAAATGCTGATGAATGCTTTTGACGATTCAAAGTCAGGAAGCCGTTCTACCACTAAAAATACGCCTAAAGCGGTAGAGACCTTTGCCGAAGACGGAGAAGATGACGAAGAGGAAGAACTTTTGAGCTATGATGCTCCTGCTCTTAAGAAGAAAACGGAAGATCAGAGTGAAATTAATCAGGATCCGCTGGCAGGCTTGCCTGCAGAGATGGTATCTTATGAAAAAGCAAAAGATACAAGCAGGTGATTTGCATTGAAACAATTATGGCTGTTTAATCAAATAAATGCTGATTTACAAAAAGTAGAAGAAGAATTAATGAGTTTTATATCCATTGATTATCCTATACTGCGTGAATCTGCCACTCATTTGCTCATGGCGGGGGGGAAGAGACTCCGTCCTGCATTCACTCTGTTAACAGGGCGGATTTACGGATATAAAATCAATGATATTTTGCCTGTAGCAATGGCTTTGGAATTAATTCATATGGCTACCTTGGTTCATGACGATGTGGTGGATGCCTCCGTGACCCGGCGGGGAAAGCCTACGGTGAGGGCAAAGTGGGGCAATGTAGTTTCTGTTCAGACGGGAGATTATTTATTGGCCAAAGCTCTGGTTTTGATTTCCCAAATTAATAAACCACAAATATCCCGAATTTTAGCAGAAGTAAGTGTAGAAATGTCCCGCGGTGAGATTCAACAGATCAAGGCGTCATATGATATTCGTCAAACATTACAGGATTACTACTATAGAATAAAACGTAAAACGGCTTTATTGATTTCAGCGAGCTGCGAATTAGGTGCTATTATCTCAGAGGCACCGAAGCGCCAGGTGTGGGCCTTAAGGTCTTATGGGCATGCTTTGGGCATGGCGTTTCAGATAATGGATGATATATTGGACATCACTGCTAAACCTTCCGAATTTGGTAAGCCGGTCGGTGGAGATATTCAACAGGGAATTATGACGATGCCTATGATTTTGGCTTTGAAAAGTTCTCCCCAAAAACAGCATTTGTCTGAGTTATTAGGAAAGCATGAGAAGAGTCGTGATGAAGTGAATGAGGCCATTGATCTTATCAAAAAATCGGGGGGCGTTGAGCAATCTCTCCGTTGGGTAGATAAATACGTGGAACGGGCTAAAAAGTATTTAGGAGAACTGCCTAATACTCCTACACGTAAAGCATTGTCAGAAATGGCAGAGTTTTTACGAGAGCGAAAATTTTAAAAAAAGACGAGCTAATTTGTTAGATCGTCTTTTTTAGTTAAATTTCCAAGTATGCTGATATTTAAATGTTAAAAGCGACGTAAAATAATATGAAAAAGCTGATTTATTCATACCATTATAAAGTATCCTTAAGAAAGAAGTATTGCAGTTAAGATAATGTGACCTATGTTTATTTAAAATGGCTAACTAACTCTTTAATTTAATTAAAATTTATGTTATTCTGTTTCTGGTGAGCTGGTGCCGAATTTAACAAGAACTATAAAATGACCAGCAATTAGGAAAGGAGAAAAGCAAGATGTCTGAGCAAAAACGTGTAATGTTAAGCAGACGGACAGTCCTGAAAGCAGGTGCCGTATTAGGGGCTGCTCTGGCCGTTGGTGTTCCTATTCAAATTAAGAATGCCAGTGCGGCAGGAGAAGGTTCTGCTACTAAAAAACAAATGGGTTTTAGCTATGATCAGGCCAAATGCATCGGCTGCGGCTTGTGCGCAAAAGCTTGTCACGACACCTATCATTGGGAAGAGGGTACCGAATGGCGTAAGGTTTATACTAAAGAAGCCGGCGGCCAAAAGACTTTCCTTTCCATGAGCTGCAACCATTGTGAGCATTGTGCTTGTCTGTCCGTTTGTCCGGTAGACGCCTATGAAAAACGTGATGACGGCATTGTGATCCATCATCCTGACAAATGCATCGGCTGTGGATACTGTCTGTATGCTTGTCCTTATCATGCTCCTAAACTTAGTGAAGAATCGGGTGCTGTGTTTAAATGCCATATGTGCTATGAACGTCAAGACAAAGGCGAAAAGACAGTTTGTGTAGCAACCTGTCCAACTAAGGCTTTAGGCTTTGGCGATATGGCTGAGCTTTCTAAATTAGCAGGTGGCACAGCTGAGACAAATGGATTGCCTTCAGCTAAGATTACCAATCCTTCGTTTGTGATCATTCCGAAGAAATAAGGTAGGAGGTATATAAGATTATGGGACACTGGGGATGGCTAATTGCAATTTACTTGTTTTTAGGCGGCTTGGGCGCAGGTTCTTTCCTTGCTTCCTTCTTAGCTGAAAAAGGGATACTGGGAAAATCCGAGAGCCTGGCAAGATGGGGCTACATTATTTCCGCACCCCTGGCCGGTATTGGTACACTATTGTTAATATTTGACTTGGGTCAAGGACTTCATAAACCTTTACTTTTAATTGGTTTGTTGAAAAATTATTCTTCTTCTGTCATGACCTGGGGCGTATATATGCTGTCTGTTTTCCTGATTATTGGACTTATTCGTGGAGTTCTGGCATTTCTTAGGAAACCGGCACCGGCAGCTCTTAACTGGGTTGGCGCGATTTTTGCCGTAGGTGTAATGGCTTATACCGGTATTCTTTTGGCAGTACTGCAAAATATTCCTCTTTGGAATACACCGTTGCTGCCGTGTCTGTTTACTGTTTCTGCTATTTCCACCGGTATTTCTTTTGTGGCAGTTCTTTCTCACTTCTTGGAAAAAGGACATGCAGACGAAAAGAGATTGTCAGTTGTCCATGGTGTGCTTGTGGTGATTGAATTAGTCGTATTTGCTGCTCTGGCTATTGTGGCAAAACAGAATGATGTAGCAGGCGCTTCTATGGATATGATGCTCACTGGTAAATATGCTGCTGCTTTCTGGGGTGCATTTATCGGGGCTGGCTTAGTTCTTCCTCTGATTGCATACATTTGGGGAATGTTCAAGTTTAAGACTCCGGTTCATGCTGGTGCTAAGGAAGCTGCAGCCAGCGGTCAAAAAGGTGCAGGCGTTATCGTATTATCAGATGTTCTGGTGCTTGTTGGTGGTTTTGCACTCCGTGCTTTATTCATCTTCTCTGCACTCCCGATTTGGGACGGCATCTTGAAATAAGCGTTAAACTAAAAGAATTAAAAGTCTCATGCCATGATTCATGACATGAGACTTTTTGTTTGGATTATATTATCAATTATGCGTTGTTTTTATAATAAGGGACGGATTACACTGCTTGTAAATTTTTCATAAAAGTTTCATAATTTACTCATATTCTTTCCATATATCTCAGGTATCCTAATAGCTGATGGTATATCTACATAAACTCGCCGATTATGACAAGGTATGCCAGGCTGGTTCAGAAATAGGTAATAGGGGGAGTGCGCACTTGAAGGAGCAAAAAAAACAAGCTGAAAAAGAGACACCTGGCCAAGAAACACACGAGAGTCAAGGTATTGTCGACACAATTTGGGATTTTTTCAGTTCCATGAAAACCGGTCTATTACTTCTCGGATTATTGGTGATTGCGGCAGGTATCGGCACCATTATTCCTCAGCAAAGTTCAGATCCTACTGGAGCCCAGGCGGCGAATCAGATCTGGAAAACTCTAGGGTTTACTAACTTATATGGAGCCATTTGGTTTCGCGTCCTATTAGGTGTTTTGTGTCTTAATCTTATAATTTGTAGCATTCAAAGGTTTGGCGGAATTTATAATCGGGCTTTTCGGCCTACACCACCCCGAACAGCGGGACAGATCCCGAATAAATTGAAGGCGGAGATATCTGGTGATTTTTCTCCTGAACAAGTGACCGGCGCCCTACATAAATCGGGCTTTAGGGTTCATTCGGCCGATAAGGGCGAAGCATGGGGTTTTGTCGCTGTTAAAAGACGCTGGGGATATTGGGGATCACTGATTACTCATTTGGCCTTTGTAATCATAGCTATTGGCGCCTTTGTTGGGTCGGTCTATGGAGTTAAAGGATATCTTACTGCCGGTGCTGGTGAGACGGTGGCAATTAATAAGATTGATATGACAAAGGGCATTATCCGCGATGATTTTTCAGTAAAAATTAATTCGGCAGAAGACCGTAAGTTAGAAAACGGATCAAGAGACAACTGGTACACTGATTTGAGTATTTTGCAGGGAGATAAAGAAGTAGCCAAAGGCACCTTGTCTGTCAATCACCCATTTGAATATAATGGTTATACTTTTTATCAATCCAGCTTCTATACCGGAGCTTCATTTAATGTGTCGGTGGATGGACATGAGCATGTGGTTGTCCTGCGCAATGAGGGAGACTATCAAATTGAGGGAACCAATTATTATCTCTATCTTGCTGCGATGAAAACAGATTCAGATAAGCCGGCTGTGCTTTATCAGATTTATGACGGGTTGCAAGCTACTCAACCGATGCAGCAAAACACACTGGTTTCAGGAGATAAGGCGGAAATCAATGATAAAATTCAAATTCAATTTAATGGTTTAGCCGGCTATACAGGGTTGCAAGTGAAAAAAGATCCCGGTGTCTGGATCGTCTGGATCGGCTTCGCCTTCGGAATGCTTGGACTTTTACTCTCGTTTTATTGGCGTCCGGTGGCTCTTTACGGGATCATTAGAAAATCGGGTAAAGAAAATACTGAACCTTCATTGGTGGTAGGTACGGAAACAGGTAAGATTGCCGGAAAAAACGCCCATGAATTTGAAGCTTTTGTTAAAGCCATAAAGGAGTAGGAGTGAAAATATGGAGAATTTCGAGACTTATGCCTTCTACGCAATGTTACTTACTTATTTTATAAGTACAGTAGGCTATTGGGGCTGGTTGGCAAGTAAAAAAGATGTATTCGGGAAAATCGGTTTATGGTTTGCAGTCGTTGGATTTGCAGCCAATACGATAGCCCTGGTTCTACGTACTATCATAGCTCAACGGGCACCGCTGACTAATGGGTATGAGTTCATTTTGACCTTTACATGGGGCATCGTTGGTGTATTCTTGTTTACAGAATTCAAATATAAATTGAAATCCTTAGGTTCATTTATTATGCCGGTAGCATTTATTCTTTTGGCCTTCATTGTTTTGGGAATGTCTCCTGATGACAGGATGGCTCAAGCCATTCCTCCCGCTTTAAAAAGCAAATGGTTGACCTTTCATGTGGTGACAGCTATAGTATCTTATGGAGCCTTTGCCTCGGCTTTTGGCCTGGGAGTCATGTATTTGCTGAAAGCGTCGAAGCAGAAGGCCACTGGATGGTTATCCAGGTTGCCGGAAATTGATGTATTGGATGAGTTGGCCTATAAACTCATTGGTTTTGGTTTTCCTTTTCTCACCCTTTGCATTATTACCGGTGCTATCTGGGCTAACTATGCCTGGGGTACTTATTGGACCTGGGATCCTAAGGAAACATGGTCACTAATTACGTGGCTGATTTATGCGGCCTATCTTCATGCGCGTCTTATGTACGGATGGAAAGGTAAGCGGGCGGCGTGGCTGGCTGTACTGGGCTTTGTAGCAGTATTGTTCACTTTCTTCGGCGTGAATTATTTCCTACCCGGATTGCATTCTTATGCGGCAGTTTAGGTCCTTAATAAGTAAAGCAATAAAGAAATAAGCTAAAAGGGGAATATGATTGTGCCACAATACTATCCAATCTATGTAGATCTGGAAGATCAACATGTTTTAGTTATCGGTGGTGGAAGTATCGCTTGCCGCAAAGTGCAAACCCTACTTGAATATGGAGCCAGGGTGACGATCGTTTCGCCTGATTTAAATCCGGAACTGATAGAAATTGTAAGAAGCGGACAATGCCAATGGCTGCAGAAAGAATACAGTCAAGGCGATATCGGAGATGCGATTCTGATTTATTCCTGCACTGATCAGGAAGAGGTCAATGCACAGGTCAGTGAAGATGCTAAGGCAGATTTGCGCCTGATTAATGTAGTAGACGATCCTGTGAAATGCAGCTTCATTGTTCCCTCTATTTTTAAACGGGGAGATTTAAGTATTGCCGTATCTACCGGCGGCAGCAGTCCGATGGTAGCGCGGAAGATAAGGGCTGATCTAGAAGCACAATACGGAGAAGAGACAGAACGCTATTTAGCGCTCTTAAAATCCTGGCGTTCAGAAATTAAATCCTCACCTCTGTCTGTAGAAGAGAAAATGCGTTTTTGGGAAAAGGTTACGGATGGAGAAGTGTTGGATTTAATTAAGAATAATCAGGATGAAAAGGCGAAGGGGATGATACAGAAGTGTTTCCAGTCGCTCTTGGTATAAATCATCGTACAGCATCGGTCGATATTAGGGAAAGGTTGAGCATACGGTCGAGCCAGATGGAAGAAGCCCTGCAGATGTTATATCGTTCTCCTGGTATTGCAGGAGTAGTCATTATCAGCACCTGTAACCGCTTGGAAATATATGCTGCCACAACTGATATGGATGAGGGTTTGAATTCTATTCGCAGGTATTTGGCTGAGCTGGGGGAGATGGATGAAGAAGAGTTAACAAACTACTTATATGTTCATACTCTCTATGATGCCGTGCGCCATCTTTATCGGGTCGTGGTGGGATTGGACTCGATGGTTTTGGGAGAAACACAGATTATCGGACAGGTCTCGCATGCCTATGAAACGGCATGTGAGGCTGGGGTCACCAACAAAGTGATCAATGTTTTATTTCAAAAAGCCCTGGCTTTTGGCAAAAAAGCCAGAACGGAAAGCAAAATTGATCAGCACCCTGTATCCACCAGCTATACGGCAGTAGAACTGGCTAAGAATTTGTTTGGCAGTTTACAGGGCAGAGGGATTTTAGTTTTGGGAGCAGGAGAGATGAGTACTCTTACCGCTCGTTATCTGGTGGATCATGGAGCAACCACCGTGTTGGTGACCAACCGTTCTCATGCTAAAGCAGTGGCGCTAGCCGAAGAAATATCAGGACAAGCTATTCATTTGGAGGATATGGATCAATATCTCTGTGACATTGATATACTAATTTCCGCGACTGCATCTCCTCGTTTTTTAATTTATCCGGATCGCATGGGCAAGGTAATGGAAGTACGTAAGAATCGTCCCTTGCTGATGATTGATATTGCCGTACCGCGGGATATTCATCCTGAAGTGGGCAATATTCCAGGAATCACGTTATATGATGTAGACGCCTTGAAAATCGTTAAAGATGAGCATATTGCTGCCCGGGAAAAGGCGGCAGAGGAAATTGAACGTGTTATTGACAATGAAATGGCGGATTTTATCAATTGGCATAATTCTCTTTTTGTAGTTCCGACGATTGCTGCGCTGCAAGAAAAAGCTCAGCACATTAAAGATGCCTTGCTGGAGCGCTCTTTGGACCGTTTGGGTGATATAAGTCCCAGACAGGAAAAAATTATCCGTTCAATGGCCAACTCGATTGTTAATCATTTGCTCCATTATCCGATTTCCCATTTGAAAGAAGCGGCAATTACTAATCAAGGGCATTTATATACGGAGATATTGCAAAAGCTATTTGAACTGGATATTGAGAAAAAAGATTTCAGTATGGGAGGACAAAATGAAAACAATTCGTCTGGGAACCAGAGATAGTCAGCTTGCATTGTGGCAGGCAGAATGGGTAAAAGAACAGTTGAATATTCTTTATCCTGAATTTGTTTTCGCTTTAGTACCGATTAAAACTAAGGGAGATAAAGTCCTGGATGTTCCTCTGGCAAAGATCGGTGATAAGGGGTTATTTACTCAGGAGCTTGAACATGAGCTGCTTTGTTCAGAGATTGATATGGCAATACATAGTCTGAAGGATTTGCCTACCAATCTTCCTGAAGGTCTGGAAATAGGAGCCTTTTGTGAGCGGGAAGAGCTCCGTGACGTATTCTTGAGCCGAAACGGGACTAGATTGGAAGATCTGCCGTCCGGATCTGTGATCGGTACAAGTAGCTTGCGTCGCAAAGCCCAATTGCTTCATTTTCGTCCCGATTTAATCTGTAATGATTTGCGGGGAAACTTGCAAACCCGTTGGAATAAACTCGAAAATTCCTCGATGGCTGGAATTATTCTTGCTGCTGCCGGTGTAAAACGGTTAGGATGGGATGATCGAATCACTCAGATTTTAAGTGAGGATATTATGCTTCCGGCTGTGGGACAAGGGTCAATTGGAATTGAAATTGCCTCAAAAAGAGAGGATATTCGTGAATTATTGCAAAAATTGAATCACACGCCTACCGAATTGGCAACCAGAGCAGAGCGAGCTCTTCTAAAGGAATTGGAAGGAGGTTGTCAGGTTCCTATTGGCGCTTTCGGTCAGTATAAAGCCGATGGCCAGTTATCGTTGCAGGGAATGGTAGCCAGCTTAGACGGCCGTCAACTCCTGAAAGCTTATGCGGAAGGTCGTGATCCGGAAAGCTTGGGAAG
>JAEWCM010000174.1 GCA_023390635.1 Bacillota bacterium | reverse complement strand
TATTATTTGGCTGTCAAAGGGTTCAGAGAGAAGCCGGGCCAGGAAGTAGCCCAGAAACTGATAGAGGAAAAGGCGCTTTGGAACTGTGGTGTGTTCAGTTTCAAACTTGGTTTTTTGTTAGGAATATTGGAGAAGTCAGGAATTCCTACAGACTATGATAATTTACTTGCTTTTTATAGTCATTTGCCTAAGATCAGTTTCGACTATCAGGTGGTTGAAAAAACTGAACGGCTGGTGGTGCTGCCTTATTATGGCCAATGGAAGGATCTTGGCACATGGAATACTTTGAGCGAAGAGTTGGAAAGAGAAGTTTGGGGGAAGGGGGTTATCCTAGCTTCCCATAATGTTCATCTGATCAATGAATTGGATATTCCGGTTGCTGTGTTAGGATTAAATGACAGCGTTGTTGTGGCAACGCCAGATGGAATACTGGTTTCAGACAAGCAATCCAGTCCCCAAATCAAAGAAGTGGTCCGGCAAATCAAGCAAAGGCCTATGTATGAAGAGCGGGCATGGGGATGGTATAAAGTATTGGAGCATGTGACTTATGATGACGGTTATGAGGTATTAGTCAAAAGATTGGGAATAGAGGCAGGCAAAAATCTAAGTTATCAAAAACATTATAGCCGAAGTGAAACTTGGACTGTTGTTCAGGGCCAGGGCGAAGCAGCTCTAAATGGTGTGATTTTCCCTATTCAGGCAGGAACAGTTCTAGAGATCTCTCAGGGTGATGCACATTCTATTCGGGCAAACACAAGTTTGGAAGTGATTGAAATTCAAAAGGGAAAAGGACTAATTGAAGAGGATATCGAACGCTTTTTCTTTGATTGGAAAGAGATCAAAGCGAATTCTCGATCAAAGTAAGGTAATCTGAAGCAGTAGAGATTTTTAAATTCCAGCAATAAATTAAGAGTGAGTATGCTTTACACCCATATGAGTTAGTTTTTTAATAGGGTGTGAAGCATACTTTCTATTAACTATATACAAGATATTTCCATTTTCCTTTGCCTTTAGCTATAATGAGAGTTATGATAAAAGTTAAAAGGTAAGTAAACTTTTAATTGAAGTCAAGCAAGAGCTTAATGGATAAGGTGTGAATTTGGAAAGGGAGCGAAGGTAATCCATGATGATTCATATTGTTACGGATAGTTCAGCTGATATTCCGGAGGATTGGCTGCAGCGTTATAAAATTCATGTCGTGCCCCTATCAGTAAGGGTTAATGGTAAGGAATACATCGAAGGGATAAATATTACGGCACAGCAGTTTTATCAGGAAATGTTTGCCGCTGATGAACTGCCAAAGACATCACAACCTACGCCAGCCCAATTTGCTGAAGTTTTTCAGGCACTTTCCGGTCAGGGTATAGTAATCTGTTTGACAATCTCGTCTAAGTTGAGCGGGTCTTTCAGCTCTGCTAATCTGGGAAAGGAGTCCTCTGGGAATGAGGATGTATTAGTTTTTGATACATTGTCCGGCTCGCTGGGACACGGGATCATGGTGCTAAAGGCAGCAGAAATGGCTGAGACGGGAGCGTCTGCAGATCAAATTATGGAGCAGCTGAAAAAAATGCGCGAGCGTACAAAATTGCTGATTCTCTTGGATACGTTGGAAAACATCGTAAAAGGCGGCCGCTTGAACCGTGTGCAAGGTTCCTTGGCTAAGTTATTGAATATTAAGGTCATTCTCCACAATGTGGATGGTCATGTGGAAATCCTGGAGAAAATCCGGGGAAGGAATAAATTTTTGCAAAGAGCAGTTGAACTGGTCGGAGAATATGGTGAAGATTTTTCCCAGCGAATGATTGGCATTACCCACGTGAATAATTTGGCTGATGCTCGGATTCTGGCGGCTGAAATCGAAGCACACTATCATCCCCAAAAAATTCTTATCAGCGAAATGGGGGCGAGTACTGCCACCTATGCAGGAAAAGATGGGCTTATTGTAGCCCTTTAATAAGCGGTAAAGAGGGATTGGAGAGACGTATGGGGCGAAAAAGAAAAATAAACAAAACGGTTCTCCGTTTGTCGCTGGTTATACTGGCACTTCTGTTAGGAGGAGGTGCCTTTGCTTTATATAAATTCCCTATTGCTATTGGAGCAGGGAAAACGGTTGAGCTAGGTTCCACTCCTGATCTAACCACTGTTCTGAGCGGGAAAGAGGTTTATGAAGATGCTTTGCAGATGGTGAAGTTTTTGGAAGACGTTCATCCGGCATTTTTAGAGAAGAAGACGGCAGAATACGAGGAGTGTAAGCGGCTTTTTCTGGCAGGGGCGCAGAAAGAAATGTCGGTAGGGAGTTTCCGCTTGCTGGTAGGCAAATATTTATCTTCGTTGAGGGACGGGCATACCCACTTGTTTTGGGATGACGATTCGGAGTTGAAGGTTAGCTGGCGATGGGAAAACAATAGGCTTTATATTGTCTCAGGTGATGGACTGCCCCAAGGGGCTGAAGTGACAGCGATCGGCGGAGTTCCGGTGCAGGCGATCATGGAGAACATCGCTGCCTTCTTTCCGGCTGAAAACCACTCGGCTGAGATCAGAAATAATTCCCAATACTCAAAATGCAGATCAATCCTGGAAGCATCCGGAGTCGATGTTAAAGAGCCAATTGAATTAGATTTAGAAAATAGGGGCGAGCCGGCTAAAGCAGAAGTGACTTTTGCTGTCCGCAATGAAGAGGCTGATCAGGAAGAGCAGAGTGAACCTTTTATTAAAAGTCAAAGCAAGGGCAAGGCCTTAATTATTACTTTGCGGTCATGTGAATTAGGAACTGCTCTGGATAGGAGCATTGAAGATATAAAGAAGAGCTTGACCGAGGGGACAAATAAAGTCATTATTGATGTACGGGATAATCCAGGCGGAAATTCTCTCGCCTGCTCGAAGCTGTTGAGAGCTTTAGGCATGGAAGAAGGGCAGTACGGCAGCGTGATTCGTTTTTCACCCGAAGCCTCAGAGCAAAGAGGATATATCAGGACAAGCGGTTCAGTAATATTTAAACCGGACAATCAGGCCAAGCCAAACAAGCGGATTGATCTGTATGTGTTGGTCAACCGGAATACCTTTAGCTCAGCTAATATGCTTGCAGTTTGGGTACAAGACGGAAAGCTGGGAAAAATCGCCGGACAGTCACCCGCAAATGCACCCTCAAGCTATGGTGATATTTTGTATTTTAAATTAAAGAATTCCGGGCTTTTTGGAACAGTGTCCCATAAAAAGTGGACCAGGCCCGATACTGCAAAAGATGAGCAGACGGAGCTTATTCCTGATATTCCAGTTCCTGAGGATGGAGACGCTTTAGCGGCGGTCTTATAGATTTGAAAGCACGGAAGGAAGTATTAGGTGAAATGAAAATATTAGTATATAGTCATCGCAGTGATGAAACCATCTATTTTGAAAAATTTAGCCAACAATACGGGGTGGAAGTTGAGCTGCACGAGGAAAGCCCATCTTTGTACAATGCCCATTGGGCTGAAGGATATGATTGTATCAGTATTATTACAACCCCTATATCGGCAGAGTTGCTGGAGCGCTTTTATCATTATGGTGTTCGCTTTATTTCTACCCGTACCATCGGGTATGACCATATCGATGTGAAAAAAGCCAAAGACTTGGGTGTTCGTTTTGGCAATGTGACTTATTCTCCACATAGTGTGGCAGATTATACGATCATGCTGATTTTAATGACTATTCGCAAAATGCGTCTGATCATGGGTCGGGACAGTGTGCAGGATTACTCCCTGGCAGGGGTTCAGGGCAGGGAACTTCATAATCTAACAGTGGGTGTGATCGGAACAGGAAAAATCGGTCATACGGTTGCCCAATATTTAAGTGGATTTGGCTGTAAGGTGTTGGCCTATGATTTATATGAAAGTAAAAAGACCAGGCCTTTTGCTCAGTACGTCCCTTTAGAAAAACTGTTGGAACATAGCGACCTTATAACCCTCCATGCCCCGGCAACAGAGGATAATTATCATATGATCAATCAGGCTTCGATTGCCAGGATGAAGCAGGGAACAATGCTGATCAATACGGCTCGAGGTTCCCTGATCGATACGGAGGCTTTGATTCAAGCTTTGGAGGAAAAGAAGATTGGCGGGGCAGCTTTGGATGTGATTGAAAATGAATCAGATATTTATTATCGGGATTTAAAAGGGGAGATCTTGACTAACCGTGAATTGGCAGTACTGAGATCGTTCCCTAATGTAATCATGACGCCTCATACTGCATTTTATACCGATCAAGCGGTCAGCGATATGGTAGAACATTCCCTTCTGAGCTGTATGGCCTTTATGGAGGGTAAGGAAAATCCGTGGGAAGTAAGAATTTAATATAAAGGATCATTAGATCAAGTCAAAATGAAAAATATAGGTTGACAGCCTAGTCACAGAAATCTATAATAATAGGAAAAATATGCTGAACCTGATGATGAGAAAGAGTATGTTTAAATAAGGACTGTGTCAGCGAGCCGGAGATGGTGTAAGTCCGGTACAGGCTATTAGACAGAATGGGTCTCGGAAGGGTAATCCGAAAGATAACGAGTAGGTGATACCGGGGGTTTCCCGTTATAGAAACAGGATATCGAAAAGGAAACTTTTCCGTATCTGATGAGTGAGCGACATCTAAGTCATCCTTGTTTAATCTGAGATTTAATTTCAGCGCAGAGGAGATAGGGCGTTGTTCTAAATAAAGGTGGCACCACGGAGTCTTCCGTCCTTAGCAGGATGGAGGGCTTTTTTGTTTTTTAATAAATCTTTATAGGTTTAGGGATGATAAAAGCGGGTGCACAAAAAAGAAGAAGTGGAAAGAAAAAGAGAAACCATGAGAAAAGACTAAACAGGGAGGGATTTAGGTGAAAAGAGTATTGGCGGTATTATCGATGATGTTAATGGTATTTGCGTTGGCAGGATGCGGTTCTCAGGGAACAGGAGATCAAGGCGGGACAAAGAAAAAGATTGCTATTCTTACCCCTTATCTTTCGTCAGTCACTACCAACCAGATGGTGGAGGATTTGAAGACACAGGCGGCAAACAAGAATTGGGAAACCAATGTTATTGATACTAAAAGTGATTTTGGTCAGTTGGCTAGCCGGATGGAAGATGTGATTGCCACTAAGGTGGATGCCATCGTTTTAGTCAGTGCTGATCCCAATCAGGTGAAGACTCAGATTGGAGAAGCCGCCCAAAAGGGAATTCCTGTGTTCGGCTGTGATTCAGGGTATATTGAAGGAATGACCACCAATGCTACCAGTGATAATGTGGCGATGTCTAAAACCATTACCGATTATCTCTTCAAGCAATTAGGCAATAAGGGCAATATTATAGTGCTGACCCACAGACCCCATCCCGGTGTGTTAAAAAGAACTCAGGAATTGGACAGTTTATTGAAGGAAAATACCGGAATCAAGGTTCTCACTGAACGTCAGGTTGAAGTTCCAGGCCCGATTGAAAATGCCCGCAAGGATATGGAAAGCTTGTTGCTGGCTAATTCAGCAGAGGATTCTATCAGTGCGGTTTGGGCCGGATGGGATGAGGCTGCGATCGGGGCCGCCCAGGCTATTGAAGCTGCAGGACGCAAAAATATTCTGGTAGTGGGGATTGACGGCACAAGTCAGGCAAAGGATATGATTAAAAAAGGATCACCTTTGGTTGCCACTGTAGAACAGAATTTTTCCGGGATGGCGGATATCGTAATCAAACAAATGGACAGGGTTTTCCAAGGCCAGGCTGCAGAGGGAACAGAACTGTATGCTCCTGCAACGTTGATTACCAAGGATAATGTAGGACAATGAGCATGTCTCTGATGCAAGTTCAAGGGGTCCAGAAACGATTCGGTGACAACTATGCCCTGGCAGATATTTCTCTCGATCTGGAAAAAGGTGAGGTCCACGCTTTAGTGGGAGAAAACGGCGCAGGCAAATCGACTTTTATTAAAGTCGTGACCGGTCTTTACGCCCCTGACGGGGGTAAGTTGGTTTGGGAAGGGAAAGAGATTAAGCTTTCAAGTCCCCGTAAAGCCCTTGAACTGGGAATCTGCGCTGTACACCAAGATCATCAGTTGATTCCATCCCTTTCCGGATTGGAAAATCTCTATTTAGGCCATCCATATCCCAAAAGAATGGCACGCTTCGGAGTGGATTGGAAGAGAATGAAAATTGAAGCCCAGTGTCTGGAAGAGCAATGGGGAATTAGAGTGCCCTTGGAGAATACAGCGGCAGAAATGTCACCGTCCCAACAAACCTTTTTGGAAATATTGCGCAGTCTGCGCTCCGAGTGTAAGCTGCTTTTTCTTGATGAACCCACGGCTGCTCTGACGGACAGAGAGACAGAAAGCCTTTTCCATCTGATTAATAATTTGAAAAATCGGGGAACCAGTGTAATCTATGTTTCACATCGTCTAGACGAAATTTTCCGTCTTGCAGACCGTATCACGGTGCTCCGCAATGGAAGAACGGTTGGCACTATGGGAAAAGAAGAGGTAACAAAAGAGAAACTGGTGAGCTTAATGGCAGGAAAAGAGCAGGAAGCGAAATCGGTGATAGACGAAAGAAGAGACGGGGAAAGAGGGAAACAAAAAGAACTTCTAAATATACGGGGAATGAGAACGAGAGACGGAAGGGTAAAAAATGTCACCTTCTCTCTTTATGCAGGAGAGATTTTGGGAGTATTTGGCTTGGTGGGTGCAGGGCGTACCGAATTGCTGGAAGGTATTTATGGCATTCGCCCGCTGGAGTCAGGTACATGGGAAATCCAGAATCACAGGTTTAACGGACTTACTCCCCGGATTGCGCTGCAAAACGGAATGGTTTTGATCCCGGAGGATCGGAGAGGCAAGGGATTGGTTATGAATATGACCATCAGGGAGAACATGACCTTGCCAGTTTTAGAAGGATATGGCAAGGTCGGTATTTTGCAGAAACGGAAAGAAAGACAGGATGTCCTGAATCGGATGAAGGCCTTGCAGGTGAGAGCTACAGGCACGGAACAGCTGGTAGGAGAACTGAGCGGAGGTAATCAACAAAAGATAGTCTTTGCAAAAGCGTTAATGTGTGAACCGGATGTTTTTCTTTGTGATGAGCCAACTCAGGGAGTGGATGTAATGACCAGAGGGGAGATTCACCACTTGCTGAAAGAGCAGACAGCAAAAGGAAAAGCGGTGTTGTTTGTGTCATCGGATCTGCAGGAAGTATTGGATGTTTCTGATCGCCTGCTCGTCATGCGCGAAGGGAAAATCGTGGCTTGTTTAAATGGCAGAGAGGCAAACCCGGAAAAAGTCTTGCGTTATTGCTATCAGGGAGAAGCTGGAGGAGAAGATGAAAGAGTTTCTGACAAAGATGAAGATTAAATCGCTGCGTTCTTACGGTACTTTAATAGCGGCCCTTTTAATTATGGCCGGTTTCGGTATATTAAGCCCTGAAGCGTTTGCTACACCGGATAATTTTATCAATATCAGCCGTCAAATTTCTTTTCTGGTTATTGTGGCCTTGGGGACGACCTTAGTGATGACGGTGGGGGAATTTGATCTTTCCGTTGGTGCAGTGGCCGGCTTGACCGGAGTACTCAGTGCCAAATTGGCAGTGAGCGGCGTTCCCTTAGCAGCGGCTTTTACTATTCCGGTGTTTGTAGCTTTCCTGATCGGCTTTGTCAACGGAATGATTGTCAGCACATTCCGGGTCTTATCCTTTATCATTACTCTGGCCATGGGAACCGCCATTGGAGGTTTCACCTTCTGGCTGACAGGCGGAGCTACCGTTTTTGAGAATATTCCAGAAGGTTTTCGTTTCTTTGGGCAAACCAATCTGGGACCTTTTCCCTTTCTGTCTGTCATCATGGTGACTCTTACTCTGCTTTTTTGGTATATCATGAGGCATACCGTCTTTGGCCGCAAGCTTTATGCTTTGGGTGGAAATGAACATGCGGCCCGAATCGCCGGCATCCGGGTCAATTTTTATAAAAATATGGCTTTTGCCCTCTGTTCTGCACTGGCCGGAATTGCCGGTGTTTTAATGGCTTCCCGGCTGGGATCAGCTCATCCGACCGGAGGCGATGGGCTATTTCTTCCCTCCTATGCAGCAGCATTTTTAGGAATGACAGCTTCCAAAGAAGGAGTGCCGAATATTTGGGGCTCATTCATCGGAGCCGCTATCTTAGGTATTTTGGCCAATGGACTGACCATATTGCAGGTTCCTTCTTTTATGCAAGATGTGGTCACCGGTTTGATTGTTATTCTGGCTGTGCTTTTGCAAAAGGTCGGCAGCCGGAACCGGTAAAGGGAGAGATGGAGGTGCATATAGTGGATTATTTGGCGGTTTTTGATATTGGAACCAGTGATGTGAAAGGGATTCTCGTATCTGCCGATTTAAGACTCCATCATACCAGTTCCCGGCCGATCACAACGCGACGGACGGAAAGCACTACTGAGCAAGATCCGGAAAGCTGGTGGCTTTCGGTTCAGGATATTATGCAAATCTGGTGGAAGAGCGGAGTGAAGAAAGAGCAGATTAAAGGGGTAACTTTTAGTGGACAAATGGAGGATTGTATTCCTATTGATAAAAGAGGAAAAGCAGTCCGACCGGCCATTCTGTATTCTGACCCCCGAGGGGAAGGTGAAGCGGCTGAGATTTTGGAGCGTTATGGAGAGGAGTCGATCAGGAAACGGACAGGTAACCATCTTGACGGGAAGATGACCTTCCCCAAAATGCTTTGGCTCCGCCGCCACGAACCTTATACCTATGCCAGAACGGATGCAGTACTGATCAGCTCGAAAGATTATATCATCAGACAATTGACAGGGAGAAACATTGCCGATCCAACCACCGGAGCCACTACAGGAATGATGGACTTGGCAGAGCGGCAATGGGTAAAGGAATGGCTGGAAGATTTTGTTTTAAATCCAGCGATGCTGCCGGATTTGATGGCACCGCATGAGGTGGCAGGAAAGGTGACTTTCGAGGCGGCAGAACTTTGCGGTTTGGCCGAAGGCACGCCGGTGCTGGCCGGGATCGGCGATGGGGGAGCCTCAACTTTAGGAGCAGGGGTAACCCAATTCGGACAGATGTATGTGTATTTGGGAACAACGGGCTGGGCGGCAATCACGGCAGAATGCGTTACTCCCTTAAACGGCGGGATTTTTCATTTAGCCCACGCTCCGGAAAACACGTTGATTGCGATTGCCCCCTTACTCAATGCCGGTAATGTGCATCAATGGGCACTCAACGTGTTTGGTACGGCCAGACCTGTGGAAACAGAGGAAGATTCTCTGTGGCCAGACAAAAGTAAAGAGGGATATGGGGAACTGGAAAAGCTTATGCTTACTTCAAAGCCGACTGAACGACAATTGCTCTTTTTGCCCTATTTAAACGGTGAACGTTGTCCAATACAGGCTCCGGAGGCTAGTGGCTGCTTTATTGGGATTAAAACTTCCACTACCCGGGCAGATATGAGCAGGGCCGTCTTGGAAGGAGTGACTATGTCCTTGCGCCAGGTGATAGAAATTCTTACGGCAAAAGGTGAAATAAAGCAGATTGCTTTGATCGGAGGCGGCAGTCGAAGCGAAGTTTGGAGTCAGACAATAGCCGACGTATGCCGCTGTGAAGTGCTTGTACCTGAAGAGGGAGAATTCTTACCTGCTTTAGGAGCTGCTGCAGGAGGATTTATTCAATTGGGGTGGAGCAAGGATTACTCTGAGTTTTCCCGGCAGATTCTTGAACACCGTTCGGTCAGATACCACTATCCAGACGAAAAAAATGGAGCCCATTATACACAGTTATATAAAAAATATGTGCAGATCTATGAGACACTAAGGCCATTATTTGAGTAAACAAGCGGTAAGGGAAGGAAATCTGGGCTTGAAATTGGCTGTTAATCAATATAAAATACACTGAAGGGCTATATTTTAATATGAAAACATAAGCAAATTTCGCAGTAAAGTAGAGTGTTATATGAAAATTAACGGAAAGTTTTGGTATACAAGTGCTTTGTTTGGGGCTGCCATTATTTGGGGCAGTTCATTTTTTGTTGTAAAAAATGCTGTAGATGTTTTTCCTCCTAACATTTTATTAGGTTTTCGTTTTACGATTGGGGCACTGCTCCTGGCAATTTTCTTTTTCAAGAATCTGAAAGCTTCTGATTCAGGTCATGTATGGCGCGGGGCAGTATTAGGCTTATGTCTCTATTTAGGTTACACCTTTCAGACCATTGGGATCACGGATACCACACCGGGCAAAAACGCTTTTTTAACAGCGATTTATTGTATTATAGTGCCTTTTTTGTATTGGTTTGTTGACCACTCTAAGCCGGATAGATACAATCTTTCAGCGGCCCTGCTTTGCCTTGCGGGCATTGGAATGGTATCTCTTGCCGGGGATTTTACGGTAGGTTTCGGCGATGGGATGACCCTGATCGGGGGAGTTTTTTATGCAATTCACATGGTGTGCGTGGCTAAGTTCAGCAAGGGTAAAGATGTAATTTTGCTTACTATATATCAATTTGGGTTTGCCGCTGTTTTTTCATGGATTGTTGGTTTAATCGCGGAGCCGTTTCCGTCCTACACCAGTTGGACTTGGGAAAGTATATGCGGACTTTTATATTTGGCTGTATTTGCTACGGCGGTTGCTTTGCTGTTACAAAATATCGGTCAGAAGCATACCCACCCGGCGGCTGCAGCTCTCATTCTGAGTCTCGAGTCCGTTTTCGGGGTGCTGTTTTCGGTGATTTTTTATGGAGAAGAATTGACGGTTCGTCTGTTTATAGGGTTTATTCTTATTTTTATAGCCATTGTTGTATCTGAAACCAAATTTTCATTTTTACATCGGCAAGAAAAATTGGGGAATGGAATAGCGAAAAATGAAGGTTAAATGTAAATGAGAATTAATATTGACAAAGCTCCAAAAAAGAGTTATTAATAAATTA
>JAEWCM010000161.1 GCA_023390635.1 Bacillota bacterium | reverse complement strand
TCTGGCGCTTCGAATCAGATCAACTCCCAAAGTATCAAATTTTTCCGTGCATGGCTGTGGACGACCGGTACTGAATTCAGCTACCGTATTTTCCGGAAGATATTGGGGAGGAGTGGAAGGGGAATTGATATAAAGCGATTCGTTCCATGAGCTTCGGTCAACGTTGGGAGCAAAATTGGTTTTAAAACCTCCGGGAACTATGTTGAGCAGGGAAAGCACTTTATGGATGACAGTGCTTTTTCCCACTTGAATTTCGCCGGTTAAAAAGATCTTCATATCGTCCGATTCCTTTCCACATGATCTATCTCGTAGAAACTTGAGGAATACTTAGAGTTCATAAGTATTCCAGGATTCATAAAAACAGGATCTTAAACGGAAAGAGAGTTTTTAAAAGTCACCTTTTGGCCGGACAGGTAGAGACGCACTTTTTCCGCACCGGCGATCACTCTGGAGGCCAGTGCATTATCCTTAATGATGAAACCGGATAGATCCTGGACCCCGTATTCAAACAGAACAGGAGCCAGCGGGGTAGCCGGGCCTACCAGAGTAATCAGCTTAGCATGGGCGGAAAGCTCAAGCAGGCGGGGAAGGGTTTTATTGACAAAACTGGCGCAGGTGATATAGACATAATCACAAGCGGGAAGAATATATTCGGCAGCAGAGATCGGATAATCTCCCTCTTCCGGTTCCCATTCGATAATGGAAAGATTGCAGATCGGCTCAAAGAGATTTTCCAGGTAAGGGAAATGCCCGACAACTGCAACATTCGATCCTTTAATTGTATTTTGGGACATGATAAAAGGATCGTTCATCCGGTCTTCTACCTTACGGACATCTGAAAAATCCACACCATTGGCGCGGGCGATTTCCGGGTGATTGTAATACGCATTGATGGCAGCCAGTCCAATCGAGGCTTCAGGAAAATTCCAGGATTTCACGCAGGAAGCTGCTTCCCGCAAGGGGACGCCGATGAGGTTTTTGGTCACCACCGGTAATCTGGATTCACAAAGATGAAAGCCGGAGAAGCCGGCACCTTCACCGCTGCGCACATAAGAACTGCCGTTGCCGCAAATCAGTTCGTCTACCGTCAGATGCTCAGGAATTCCCTGAATCAAGTCATCATAGATTTTCCACATATTCTACCGATTCCTTTCTATCATATAGCTAGATGGAGGCTCGTAAATAAAAATAATCTTCAGGATTATGCCAAGCAATGAATGACCGGAGATGAGCGATTAACGCCAGTTTGCGACAGCGGAGTATCATTCATTGCTTGGCTTGCCTATAATAGGTCTTCAGTAATCAATTCACCGTTGCGTAGAGAATTGCGCAACCTGAGCAAAGTATTATCCAGCCGCTCAATGGCCTCCAGGCTTGCTCTTTCTTCCGGCGTAATCTCGATCACTTTATAGATACCGCCATTTTTAATTACGATCCGTTTATCGGCACTGAGGGCAAGGAGAGGGTCGTGAGTAGAGACAAGAATAATCTTTTCCCGCTTGGCCAGGAGCTCAATGGCCCGCCGCCGGTCGATGCCGGCGTTTTCGATTTCGTCAATCAAAACAATGGGAGAGCTGTTCATATAAGCGGTGTCGGCGATCATCAGAGCCCTGGACTGGCCGCCGCTCAGCTGTGTCACTTTGGTATCGTGAGTAAATTTTTCTCCGGCCAAATCATTGGCACAAAGGAAACAGGTTTCTACCACTTCTTCAGCATGGGGGATCAGTCTGCTTTTGGCATGCATCTCCAGGAATTCCCGCACAGTCAGATCCATGACAAAGTTCATGTTCTGGGAGAGCTGGGCCACCAGTTTTCCATCCATTTCAAAGCGCTGCAAATCGTCTAATTCTGAGCCATTGACCAGGACCATTCTGCATGTAGGAGTATCCCTTTGGGCCAGACACTCAATATCTCCGAGCAGGCGGCTTTTACCTGAGCCGGTAGGACCGACAATACTGATGATTTCGCCGCTTTTTACGGTTAAATTCACATTTTCCGGTTCTCGAAATTTATTAAACCCGCCTAAGATGGTGAGGGAGGAGATAGGAGCCGTTGATTTCTCTTCTTTGGTAAACTCCTCAAGAAAAAGGCAGAAATTCAGCAAGACCGTTGAGCGATCCAAGCCAAATTCTTCAAGTATGCTATCCTCAACCCATTCCAGACCTTGAGGCAGGGGAACAGTACGCTCGATCGATCCCATACGGAAATTGGCTAAAAAGTCACCGGCAATGGGATAGGCTTTCAGAATATCCTGAAGCGTGTTATTACTGACGAGTATCATAAAATCCTGTACTGTCATAGTTTTTTAAACTCCATTTTCTTCAGCATTCCCATTTGATAGGTTTCTCCGATTCTGCGCTCCCCTGTGCAATAAGAACAGATAGCGGCCGGGGTAGTAAAACGCAATTTCAAATCTTTTAAGGTTTGGATATCCCAGGCCTGCTGCAAATGTTTAGCCAGCAGGAAGCTGCCTTGTCCGGTAATACCATTGACAAATACTACTTTAGCGGAGGAATTTACCTGTTTTACATTAAAAGCAAACACTTCCCGCTCTGCCTGAGAGACAATATCTCCTTTTGTCACGACCACAATATCGGCAAATTTGAGCATCGGACCAATTTTGCGGGGTGTGTTGACTCCGGAAAGATTATCGATGACGCAAATGGAAAGAATGCCATTGATATAGGGGGAGCAGCGGTTGCAGAGACCGGCGCTTTCCGTAATCAACATATCGAATCCGCATTTAAGTCCCCACTGAACGGCATCTTCGATGTTGCTGACAAAATAATGATCGGGGCAGATTTTTCCGGAGAATCCGGTTTCGTTCGGAACACCTGCTTCTTCATACCGCTGGTTATCAAAGGAAGTGAGACAGTCAAATTTGACCACACCAATGCTGCCTTCAGATAAGTTCATGCATTCGATCAGTTTGAGGATGACTGAGGTTTTTCCCGAAGAAGGGGGGCCGGCTACAGTGACAAGCTTCATAATTATATCTCCCTCCTTTTCTAATCAGAAGTTGCACTACATAAAAAGTAATTGTTAGTTTATGTCCATAACTTTAGTGAAACTCTCAAATTACATATTGGGAATAATTTAATTTATATCATTTATATTTGATGCCTTATCCATTAAGTATAGTTATTGATAGCAGGAAATTCAAGGGAAAACGGCTTAAATATATTTCCAATTAATATCTGTGGATAATTTATTGTCCTGACCAGTCTTCACGAACCTTATATATGATCCGGTAGAGCGTACGTTTAACTGTGGAAAATTCTTGTAGAGAGAGGGGAATAGGCGTACTCATAAGGATCAGCGGAATGGAAGCCTGGCCATTTTGCAGAGGAGGCTGAGTATAGGGATAGTTGTCATTGAGATGGAAGCCCAGCCGCAGATAGAAGTGAATGCGCCGCCTGGCTGTCTCATTGGCCGGCAGTTCTACCTCTAAAACGACCGGCAAAGCCGATTGATGAATATAGGCTTTTAAAAGCTTGTTGCCAATGCCCTGACCGCGCAGGGCTTCACTCACCGCGAAATGTTCTACAAAGCGGAAGGATTCGAATTCCCAAACCCCAAGGATGGCGGTGACATTATCATGATCTTTCAATCCTAACAAGCGGTAATTTGGATGATCGAGAATCTGACAATGATTCTGATAACTGCGTAATTCGGATGGAGGAAATGCTTTTTCCATCAGTTCGTATGCTGCAGGAAAATCATTCTGGGACAGCAGCTGAAGATTAAGTGCCATTGTGAAATACTCCTTTTACTTTATTAAGACTCCTGATGTGACTAAATCTACCTCTCCAAAGCATACAAGGGTTGGCATGATTAATGCAATATCTAGATATGACATCAGGAGGACACTGTCGATGAGGATAGGATAGGAAAGGAGATTAGAAATTATGAACGAAAATTTGGAGAAGATCGAAAACAGTGAGGCCTATTTGGAGTTTGAAATTGATGTGAAGACCTTTGCGGCAGCTTGGAAAAAATCCTATCAAAAAAATGCTAAAAAATATGCACTTCCCGGATTTAGAAGAGGCAGGGCATCACAGGCCGCTTTGGAAGCGAAATTCGGAACGCATATTTTTCTGGAAGATGCTATTGATGAAGTTGTTCCTGATCAATATTATACCGCAATTAAAGCATTGGGAATTGAGGCTATCGGAGAACCGGATATTGAGATCGGTTACATTGAGAAAGACAAGCCGGTCATTGTAAAAGCTTGTGTACCGGTTAAACCGGAAGTGATCCTTGGTGCACTGGAAGGATTGGAAATCCAGATTCCCGAAGCAGATAATATTACCGATGAAGCGGTGGAAAAACATCTTCAGGCTATGCGCCGGAAGAATAAACTGATCTTAGAGAAGCTGCATGAAGAGGCGACAGAGGGAGACACAGTGACGTTTGATTATCAATGTTATCTGGATGGTGCACTGTTGGAAAAGCGCAAGGATTTTAAGCTGCTGCTGGGCAAAGATTCATTTTACCCTGATTTCGATAATCATCTCATTGGCGTAAAAGCAGGAGAAAGTCTGAAAATACTTCTGCATTTCTCCGAAGAAGATACAGTTGAACAGTTGGCAGGAAAGAGTGTCTTCTTCAAAGTAAAGGTAAAAAAGGTCGAGAATATCAGCCTGCGGGAGCTTGATGACGGTTTTGCCAGAGAAATCGGAAAGGCTGAGAACATGGAATCACTTCGGATCAAAGCCAGAGCGCTGCTGGAAGAAACAGCTGAATGGCAGATGATTGAACGCAAACGGCAGGCTGCAGTCAAGGGGTTTCTGGAGAGATGTGAGGTTGTCCTGCCGGATGCAGTGGTCATGCAGCGTGCCCGGCTTATGCTGGAGCAATTTTCTAAAATGCTGTCAGATCAGGGAAAAAGCGTGGATTTATATCTGCAAGCCAACCACCTTGATGAAGTGGCGTTTAAAAAGCAGCTTTGGGAGGATGCTAAGCTGGCCCTTAAATCCGATTACGTACTGGAAAAAATCATTGAGACAAGGGGATTGGGAAAACTAGGCGAAGAAGAGCTAAGGCAGGGGCTTGAAGACTTTGCCGCCAGTATTGGCATGGAAAGGGAAAATGCCGGGCAAAACCTTGGTCCATTAGCGGAAAAGGTGAAATTTGATCTGAAAGCGGCTAAAGCGGCCCAATACCTGGTAGATCACACTTTATGGCATTAAGCATGATTAAGGATGGAACTCCGGTTTCATTTTTAAAACAAGATTTTTATTTTAATACTCTTGGATTCATTTTGCTATTAACCTGAAGTATCGTTAAGGAACAAAATGAAAACTTTTAAAACACAGTGCCGACAGTGCCTGAAATCAGCTTTAAGCTTCCTGTGCCTTAAAGATGGTATGTTTATTGCATTGGTTATAAGGGAGCGCTGCCTTAACCGGATACCTATTCAAGATTCAGGAAAGGAGTGGAGAAGATGGGCAGTGGTTAACGGAGAGTGGAGAAGACGCCTGTGGATCTATGTGAAGATTTGCGCTAACCAAGAATATTTTAAGGGAGGTAGTGTAAATGAACAAGGAAGAGTATTGGAATTTAAATGATGACGCTAAGTTTGAGTATCTGAATCAGGCATTGGCTGCGGGGAAAAAACTGGATGATTTGCTTGGAGAATTGGAACTGAGCAAGCAGGATTTATTTAAACAGGGGTTTTATTATGTGGATGGAAAAATGATGCGGAAACCTGTCAAAGGGTATAGGACTTCAAAATGATGAAAATACGGCAGGCATGTCCAGGCGGTATGGAATAATACTCTCCAAAACCACAACAGGGCTGAGGCAATCTTGATTGCCTGCAGCTCTGTTATTTTCTTCCGTCAATCTTGTTCTCCTAGTATGTCCACCAATTCATATTCACGGATTTTCCGGTAAAGGGTGGATTTACTGATGCCCAGCATATTGGCGGCTTTCCGGATATGGTTGTTGGCTTGTGTCATAGCTTTAATGATGGCATCTTTTTCGATTTCCTTCATGGACAGGGAAGGGGGAGACCCGTTTTTAGAGGCTGGACATCGGGCCGGAGCGGACGGCTGGCAAAAGGATTCTGTCTGGGGACCGAGATCATCGATGATTTCCTCCGGCAGATTATCCAAGGTAATCACGTCATTATTTGAAGAATAGAGGGCATAGAGCATGGTGTTTTCCAATTGCCTGACATTTCCCGGCCAGGGATAGTTGCAAATGAATTCCTGAACTTCTTCGCTCAGGCGGGATGGACAGACCTGAAGCTTAGCCGCAGCCACTTCAATAAAATGATTAGCCAGATGAATGATATCCCGGCCCCGCTCCCGCAGTGACGGAATGGACAGTTTAAAGACAGCCAGACGGTAATATAAGTCAAGGCGGAATTTATCGTTTTTCACCAAATCCAGGAGATTTTTATTGGTGGCGGCAACCAGTCGGAAGTCGACGTATGTGGAATGCTTGCCTCCAATTTTGGTGACTCGTTTTTCCTCTAAAACGCGGAGAAGGATAGGCTGAACCTCCAGAGGCATATCGCCGATCTCATCCAAAAAGAGTGTGCCGCCGTCTGCCAGCTGGATTTTGCCGGCCCGGCCGTTCCGCTCTGCACCGGTAAATGAACCGCCTTCATATCCAAATAATTCGCTTTCAATTAAAGACCTGGGAATGGCAGCGCAATTAACGGCAATAAACGGTCCGTCAGGCCTGCTGGCATTATGAATGGCCTGGGCCAGCACTTCTTTTCCTGTACCGCTCTCTCCCTGCAGCAGAATATTGATGTTGGCGGGTGCCACATGTTTTGCCATGGCCAGGGTTTTGCGCATAGAAGGGGAGCTGCCGATTACTTTTTCAAACGTGAATGTCGTCTTATTGGAACTGAGTTTATGGGGGGATTTCCGGGATTGGTCATTTTTTCTCAGGGTAAGGACAATGCCATAGCAGCGGTTCAGAGCATCAATAATGGGCTGAGCGGAGCGGACCAGCAGCCGTTCTTCCCGTTGACCATATAGTATTTCCGTGTCATAAATCGCTTTCCCCGTATCGATCACAGACTGGATGAAAGGCTGATTGCCCCAGATCCCTTCGATGGACATGCCGATCATATTTTGTTGGTAGCAGTTGAATAATTTGCGGGCCTTGGAATTGACATTGGTGATGACCCGATTTTTATTGATAATAATCACCGCTTCTTCACTGGCTTTTATGGTCGCACTCTGCAATTCGCTTTGGGCGTTTAACTGAAACTGCTTTTGAATAGCCCAGGCCATGGTGATAGCCAGCCCCAGAGTGTGAGGGTTTTGCCTGTAATCATCCTGACTGGCAATCGTCAGGGTTCCGACTAAATTGCCGAAAGCATCAACGATAGGGGCGGAAGAGCCTGTAGTTTTGGCAAAAGCCTGGTTAAAATGTTCAGGCCCGCACAACTGAATCGGGGTGTTGAAAAGCAGGCACAAAGCGTGAGCACAGGTCCCGACTGTTTTTTCCGTCCAGATTCCGCCAATTTGAAAAAGATGGCTCTTGGGAATGGTATGTGTCCCGCATAAGCCCTTAAGAATAACTCCGTCTTCATCAAATAGGGTGACGGAACAATTCGTTTGGCTGAAAACGGCTTCGATCTGCCGGACATATGGATTGGCCGCTTTTAAGAGGAACTGTCTCTCGTAAGCTCTTTGCTGCAGCAACTCTTCATTTAAGATAGGGAAGTAGAGATTAAAGGGATCAAGACCGTAATTTTTGGAACGAATCCAGGATTGGCTCACAATCGGCCGGATCTGATCCACAGAATAGTGATTACTATCACAATCACTTGAATTGTTGTTAATGATGCTGCCTTTGGCCTGCATCAAAGTGTTTAATGAAAGATGTTCCGGAAGAAAGGGAATTTGCTGGGGTTCGATAACCGGGCTTAAGGTTTGATTGAAAAGTGTCATCTGCGATCATTCCTTTCAAATCTTTGAGGTGCCCTGATATGCGACTGGGATGCTCCGTTTATGTAGGCCTGCCATTGGTAAGGTTTGGATATCCCTCTCTTAATAATAATACATAAACCATGCCAGGGGAATTGTCCTGTAGATTTTTTCGCAGAGAAAACAGGGTGCGGTTTTATTTTAGAATGGAAGGCCCCATTAATGAACGGTTGGACTTAAAATGAGACTTTGTTAAATCAAGTACAAGTTTTGTCCAACGAACTTAGATCTGGAATATAAAGGAAATAATTTCTGGTAATGATTCTAAAAAAGAAAAATCAGTCTGAAAATGACTTTGCTTCGGTTCAAAATGAATCCATATCAATCCATTTTATCTTAATAAATGATTACAGATTTCCATTTAAAGACTGGCATAGTTATTGCATTTTTAATATAGCGCAACCAGGAAATAAAGCCGCAGGTAAAATTCTTTGCTATGGCTTATTTCCGCAATTTGAAATAAAGGGGGTTGGATGACCGGGAAAACAGGACATTAAGGATGATTAACAGAGACTGAACAAAAAAGAACAAGAATGGTTGGAAAGGGTTGGTGAGTATGAACAAAGAGTGGAAAAAAGTGCAGGAAGACGGCAGTTACATTGTGCGGACCTGCGGCTGGTCTCCGCCGGGAGATCATCCTGTAGGCTGCGGAATGAAATTGCACATCAAGGACGGAAAGCTGGTCAAAGTGGAAGGAGATCCTGAACACCCTATCAGTCAGGGACGCCTGTGTGTCCGCTGTCTTTCCCTTCCTGAATATGTCCATCATCCTGACCGCATCATCTATCCCATGAAAAGAGCACCGGAAGACAGGGGAAAAGACAAATGGGAGAGAATTACATGGGATGAAGCCTGGGATATTATTGTCAACAAAACGAATGAAATGAAAAAGAACTACGGAGCAGAGTCGATTGTCGTATTTGGCGGTACAGGGCGGGAAGCATGTCTTTACTATTATCCGCTGGGATTCTCCTCCCTGCAGACGCCTAACGTCTGTTATGCCCTGAGTGGATGGTCCTGCTACGGTCCCCGCTGCGCCATCACCGACTATATTCTCGGTGCCGGCTATCCGGAAATCGACTTTGCCGGCCATTATCCCGACCGCTATGATAATCCTCAGTTCAAACTGCCTAAATACATCGTATTGTGGGGCAAGATGCCTCTGATGTCCAATCCGGATGGTTTTTACGGCCACTCCCTCATTGATATGATGAAGAGGGGCACCAAGATTATTTCTGTGGATCCCAGATTAAACTGGCTGGGTTCAAGAGCGGCCTATTGGCTCCAGCTAAGACCGGGAACGGACACAGCTTTAGCTCTGGGCATGCTGAATGTGATCATCAATGAAGACCTTTATGATCACGATTTTGTGGAGAACTGGTGCTATGGATTTGAACAGCTTACGGAAAGAGTTCAGGAATACCCTGTGGACAAGGTAGCGGAAATCACCGGTGTCGCTGCTGATAAAATCGTTGAAGTGGCCAGAGAGATTGCCACCAACAGCCCGATGGCGATTCAATGGGGCCTGGCTGTGGATGAAAATCCTAACGGAGTTCAGTTAGGGCACGCTATTCTTTCCCTTATCGCCATCACCGGCAATCTGGATGTGCCGGGCGGTATTACCCTGGGACCACCGGCAGCCCTCCTTGGCAAATGGCGGGTAGAGACCAGAAATCAGATTTCGGAAGAGCTGTGGAGCAAGCGGATCGGTGCCGAAGAATGGCCCGCTCTCAGTACGGCTTTGGCCACCACCCATCCTGACGAAACTCTGGATACGCTGGAAACGGATAAGCCTTATCCGTTAAAGATGGGCTGGTTCAACAGCAGCAACTTCATTACCCCAACCAACTCCGCCGCACCGGACCGCTGGTATAAGGCCCTGAAAAAGCTGGAATTCAATGTGGTGCAGGATTGCTTCATGACACCTACCGCTATGGCCTTCGGCGATGTTTTCCTGCCGCTGCCCACCTTTGCCGAACATGACGGCGTAGTGCTGACTCACTTCGGTCGGAATGCCATCTTCGTCGGAGCCATGAATAAGGCGCTGACCGTCGGAGAATGCAAATCGGATATTGAAGTGTGCATCGAACTGGGCAAACGACTCAATCCGGAAAACTGGCCCTGGGAGTCTGTGGAAGACTTCTTCAGCGATCAGCTCAAACCGGAGCTGGGAATTGACTTCAACGGTCTGCGGGAAACAGGCGTCTATCAGCCGGGCTTTACTTATCGTAAATACGAAACCGGCCAGCTGCGCGCCGACGGAGAGCCTGGCTTCAATACAGTGACCGGACGGGTTGAACTGTATTCCACCCTCTTTGATTCATGGGGAGAAGATCCACTCCCGTATTACAAAGAACCGTTCTACAGCCCTGTGAGCACACCTGAACTGGCCAAAGAATATCCGCTGGTACTAACCACAGGAGCCAGAACCTTTACTTCTTTCCATTCCGAACATCGCCAAATCAAGAGCCTGCGCGATATAACCCCTGATCCGATTATGGAAATCAATCCTGATACGGCAGCCAGTCTGGGCATTAAAGAAGGGGATTGGGTGTATCTCGAAAACCAATTCGGCAAGGCCAAAGAAAGAGCCCATCTGATGCCTGCCATGAAACCGAATGTGGTTCATGCCGCCCATGGCTGGTGGTACCCGGAGAAGAAGGCGGAAGAACCCAGTCTCTACGGTGTATGGGAATCCAATATCAATACGCTCATTCCTCACAAGCATATTGGCAAGTTGGGATTCGGCGCACCGTTCAAAGCCATTCTGTGCAAGGTTTACAAGGCTGAGGATCAAAGCGGGATCCAAGCTGAGATTTAATGCAGGAGAATTTAAAGAGGGGATTTAGTTAAAGAAAGACGGATGGATACCCATGATTAATACAAGATCGGAGGGAAGAAAATGGCGCGTAACGGTTTAATGATTGATTACGAATACTGCACCGGCTGCCATAGTTGTGAAGTGGCTTGCCGGAAAGAGAAGGGGATTCCCAATGATAAGTGGGGGATTAAGCTGACTGAAGTCGGTCCGTGGAACGTCAGCGGCGATCACTGGGAATGGAATTATGTCCCAGTTCCCACCGAACTCTGCGATTTGTGCGAAGATCGTGTGGCCAATGGAGAATTGCCTTCCTGTGTGCTCCATTGCCTGGGCAAATGCATGGAGTGCGGTCCTGTAGATGAGTTGGCCAAAAAAATGGATGCCAAAGGGAAGAAAGTCACTTTGTTTGTTCCTTAATGCCGAGAAGTATCTGATTCTAATCCTGTTCAAAATGATTCACCATAAATAAAGGAGGTACCTTATATGTGTTTTAGACCGGCATCATTATCAAAGCCTGTGGAATGCCCTAACTGCAAAAAGAAAATCGCCGCCATGGCAGGAATCAAACAGAAGAAGTGCCCATTTTGCGGAACACCTCTGCCCGACGAGAATGCAGAAAAGAATGCAAAGCCCGAAAAGCCTGAAAACCCTGACACCCCGGCAAAATAGGCTTAGCCAAAGGTTTCTGTCAAAGTGATGACCGTTTAAGCATAATTTGCACAAAGGTGTCCGGACCTATATAAGGTATTAGCCCTTAGGAGAGCGGTTTTGACAGGAAAGTGATTCAAAGGCGGCAGGTCTGCCGGAGGGAAAGGCAGACTTGCCCCGGGGAATCCTTAAAAGCTCCGAGTATTGGCAGATCGTCGTCATCGCCAAGTGATTGATTTCACAAATACTCTGATAAAACGCTGTTCTAAGCATTTGAATCCGCATCACAATTGATCGGATATGGTAAATATGATGGAGGTGGGCCAATGATTCAAACGGATTATCAACAAAAGAGACGCATGCACTATGGATGGGTCGTTGTTTTTGGCGGTTTTCTAACCCAAATTATTCTGTTGATTTCCTTGCAAGCCCTGCCAATTATTTTAACGGATATTAAAGCTTCTCTAAATCTGGACAATGCTTCAGCTGGCACGATTACTTCAGTTTTTGGCTTATGTTATGCCGGATTCTCATTCTTCTGGGGATTTCTGGCTGATAAGATCGGAACGAGAAAAACATTGACGATTGCCGGACTGCTCTCTGCTTTGATGCTGATTTTATTCGGACTGATCGCTGATTCTTTCGCTAAAGCCCTGATTATCTATGCACTGGTAGGCTTTGGAGCCGCTGGAATTTACAGTGCCACCATCCCCAAGCTAATTGGTGAATGGTTCGACCCGAGCAAGCGGGGAAGAGCCATGAGCTTAATTACTCCGGGAGGGGTGCTGACCGGGGCAGCTTTGGGAATTGTCGCTCCTATTTTGGCTACAAATTTCGGTTGGCAGACTACATTCGTAATCTTTGGTTTTGTAGCTTTAATCGTAACCCTGGTGGTCTTCGCCATAGTCAGAAATAAACCGGGAGAAAAGGGCCTGCGCCCTGTGGGTGCAAACCCGGCAGCCCAACCTTCAGTTGAAAAGGTGACAGAAGCAGGGGAAAAGGCTACCTTTACAGGGGTGCTGAAGCTCAAAATCACCTGGCATCTGGGAATTATGTATATCTTCTGGCAATTGGCCTATATGGCAATTATCGCTTTTCTGGCCGTGGCTATTCGTGGGGAGGGCTTTACTCCGGTGGAAGCTGGTCTGGCCGTAACCATCTACAATCTGTGCCAATTGGTGGGGCAGCAGATCTGGGGACCTCTGTCCGACCGGATAGAAAGAAAATTTGTTATTGCTATCTCCAGCATCTGGTGGCTGATTTTTGCCCTGGGCTTTGTCTTTGTTTACCACAGCGGACTGACAGCCATCTATATCATGGTTGGATTGATGGGGATCGGATTAGGAAATGTTCCCGTACTGCTGGCCACTTTCTCCGACTATTACCCCAAAGAAATCCGCGGGACAGGTACAGGAGTGATCTCCACCCTGGCTGTCGTAGGACGTTTCTTCGGACCGATGGTGGCCGGAATCTTAGCCGACGCCAGCGGAAAATTAACAGCAGCCTTTGTTTTTGCCGCCGCTATGATGTTGATCGCATCCTTAATTGCTCTTACTTTACCGCGTTTAAGAACGAAAGAACAGGGGCAATAGGAGGAGAGTAGGTGTTATGAAAAGTTTTACCATTTCCGAAGTAATGGATTCCTTAGGAATTAACCGGTTTACATGGTATACTTTCATCTTCCTGGGTATGGCGATGGTTTTTGACGGCTTTGATTATATGATCGTCTCCTATACCATGCCTCAGATCGCCGCAGAGTGGGGATTAAGTGCCATCCAGAAGGGCAGCCTGTCATCATGGAGCCTGATTGGATTGATCATGGGCGGAGCAATTGCCGGGATTATATCGGATAAAATTGGCAGAAGAAAAACTCTGATGTTTTCCATTGCTATCTACTCCCTTTTAACCGTTCCCATCTTTTTTGTGCATAGTTTCGAAGTTTTTGCCTTTCTGCGCGTGCTTACCGGGATTGGCCTGGGAGCCTGCATTCCGGTAGTCACCACCACGTTCTCCGAGTCCACTCCCACCAAGTACCGGGCCATGTTCATCACCTTCGGCATGGCTTGGATGATTGTCGGTTGGGTTCTGGCCGGTGTCGTAGCAACTTTCCTTGTTCCCAGTCTGGGATGGCGGTTCTGTTATCTGCTGGGCGGTATTCCTTTCATCTATGCGATTTTATTGTACTTTAAAATGCCTGAATCCATTTATTGGCTGGCTAATAAGGGGAGAAAAGAGGAGGCTGTCAGAGCCCTCCAGCATATCGAAAAAACCGCTACCGGAAAAGTGACGCATCGGAATCCCGATGCCCTGGTTGTTCCAACGCCACCTAAGGTAGCTGGCCCTAAAGCCCTTTTCAGCAAACAGTATCGGTCGATTACGGCGGGTATATGGATTATGTACTTCTGCGGATGTTTCACCGTATACGGCATCAACGCCTGGCTTCCGTCACTCATGCTGGAAAAAGGCTTGAAGCTTACCTCAGCCTACGGGCTGGCAGTGGCTCAAAATGCGGCGGCCGTGATAGCCAACTGCAGTACCGGCTTTGTGGCTGAACGGGTAGGCCGCAAGAAAAACCTGATCATCAGCTTTTTTGTCGCCATGCTGGCAGTCTTCATCATGGCTTTTGTGGATAATCATTTTGGAGCGATTCTGGCGGCCAACCTTTTCCTGGGCTTCTCGGTCAACTATGCTATCACCGCTATCCAGCCCCTTATGGCAGAAGCTTACCCCACGGAGTTCAGAAATACGGGAGTGGCCTGGTGCCATGCCTTTGGCCGGGTGGGAGGAGCCAGCGCTCCGATTGTGGCGGGAATGATTATCGGCCTGGGCTTGGGATATGCCAATTCATTCTTATTCTATGTTATCCCGTCTCTGATTGGCGTTCTAGCAGCAATGGTTTTTGTGAAAAGGGAGACGAAGGGAAGATCCCTGGATCAATTGGCTGGTGACTGTGTTGCAGAATAAATATTGCGGAATAAATTAGAATAGAAAATCAGGTGCAAGAAATCGGGCAAGCCTCCAAGAAGCTTGTCCGATTTTAAATCCTTAATTTTGTAATATACTTTACATAATATTTATTATCGGACCCAGTATAAAAAACATAATTGGCAATAGATCATTGTTGCAGATAAATCTATTGCCAATTGTTAATTATAATGAAGATTACAGCGATGATACTGGGCAATCCGATAAAAAAAGATTTCACTGGTAACTCTTTACGAATTGACTGGTCTTCATCGTCTTCTTCAGCATATTTGGCTCTTAACCTATCTCCCCGGCCTAAAATGCCGGAAAAAGCGATGGTGGCAAATAAAGAAAGCACAGCGACCAAATTACAGGTTTTGATTAATAAAGACCAATTCCCTTTAATAAAGGAAATCAAGGCGGCAATTATCAGAATCGCAACACCCAGCCCCAGATACGGAAGAATTATTTTAATCTTAATATAAAGCACCTCGCTTGCTGCTGAAGTTAAATTATCTATACGATAATGAAAATAAACTCCAATTAAATGTTGACCCACATGTGAAATTCTCATATATAGTAGTTACTGCTAAGCTTGTGATATTCATAATTTGTAAAATAATTTTTCGTAGAGTGGTTTATAAAAGTAATCATGAGAATAATAATTATTACAAATATTTTAAAGTTTACCCTACTTTAATGCTTGTATTTATCTTCGGGAGTTTTTTCTGATTCATGCTCAGATAAATCTTCCTCATTCAATAAAATATCATCAATTACAATTTCCGCATAATCATTGTCATTTTCAATGCATTGACAGCAATTATCACAGATTTTTTGGGCATTTAATTCACACATATCACATTCCCCGCACTGGATGCATAAGCGCTCTTCCAATACGCAAGCTTCTCCTTTGTTTAACATAACTAACCCCCTCCCCTTCTCGCAATCTCAAAATGATTAAAAAGAACCAAAAGGCTGAAGAAAACCATCCGGCCCGGGATTTTTGGATAAATTACCGGAAGCCGCCATTATTCTTAATTTGGCATATCCTTTGTCCAGTAAAGTAACCGTATCGCTATAACGTTGAGAACTGCCCAAGAGGGCTAAAATCTCGTCACCGTCAGCTCTGGTTGCATAAGTCACTAAACATTGTCTGGCCTGAGTGGTGGTTCCTGTTTTCAATCCTTCATCCCCGGGATATTTTCCCAGCAATAGGTTCGTATTGGTTGCCGTAACACTGACCTTGGTACTGTCCGCCCGCTGCCACGATATGGTGGAGGAAGTAATTTTACTGTATTTCGTTAGCCCCGGCGTATTCAGGAATGCCAGGCCTATTTTCACAAGATCCCCAGCAGTACTGTAATGCTCAGGATCATCAAGGCCATGAGGATTCACAAAATGGGAATGGCTGCAGCCTAGTTTTTGGGCGTAATCATTCATCTTTTGCATAAATCCATCCATACTCCCGCCCGCCTTTACCGCAAGCGCGGCTGCAGCATCATTGGCGCTGAGTAAATACATTCCCAGCAAAAGATTTTCCACAGTGATCTCATCCCCCGGGCGAAGGTTCAGAACAGACTCGTCCATGAGCACCTCATCTCCGACCTTGACAACATCACTCTCCTTGAGATTCTGCATAGCAACCAAGCCGGATAATAACTTAGTCGTGCTGGCCGGAGCACGTTTCTCTTCCGCCTGATAAGAAAGGAGAATCTGCTGATTAGCCGTATCGACCATCAGATAACTGCTATCCTGTAAAGATGGCGATACCGGACTTTCCTCATCTGCACTGTTTGAAGTCTGAGCGAGAGCTGCATACTCCTGATTCTGGGCATTGATATTCTGATGATCCTGACCCACCAGATAGGTAGTGAAAAAGAAAGCGATGCTTATAATCAGAGCAGCAGATAAAAGACGAAATCCTAAACGCAAGAAAAAAGAGGATTTCCGTGACAGTTTTTTTGACATCATTTCCTCCGTAAGTTACAATAATTAAATTTTAAGTTCTATAGTAAAAACCATATTATTAATAAAAGCGAAAATCAGAACTAAAAAAATTATAGCGGAGAAATGCCTTAAGAGCAAGTTTACCTCATTTTGTTTGTCCAATAGATGCTTGAATCTCCCACGCCTTGAGAAATGGGTAAGGATTTAGCCATTCCTGATTTGGGAGCTGAATGCCAAAATGCAAGTGATCAGGTGTAGTCAAGGCATCCCCTGTGTGTCCCATCGTTCCCAATTGTTGTCCTTTTTTAATTTCCATTCCTTTTTCCAATCCGGAAGCAATGGTCTCTAAATGGGCGTAATAATAATAGTTGCCGTCGAGGCCGCGGACCCCTACCCTCTCCCCTCCCAAACGGTTCCAGCCCAGCTCTTCGATTTTTCCCGAACATACACTGAAAATGGGTGTACCTTCCGCTGCAAACAAATCCGTTCCTTGGTGTGTCCGTTTTCCTCCCTCTCTGTCTGCCCCAAAGCTGTCTTCTAACCATACATTAAGCGGACAGGGGAAGCTATAGTGTCCCGGTTCGTAATAAGGGTGGGAGAGCAAAATCTGAAGGTGCCTCTGAACCTCTGCTTGTGAACTTTCAGGCAATCTCTTAATCACCTGATTAAAGGTGTCCGTATCCAATAAAGATAAATCATGGATAGAACTGAGCAAGGTTTGACAGTCTTCCTTTTTTAAAGTCGACCGAAGAGCCAGAAGGTTGGCCCATGTGTCAGCGCTGCCGCCTATCCCATCTTCCCAGCTCTCGGCAATTAAATCGGCATCAATGGAGGTTAAATAGGGATAGATATCTCCGGCAATATGAGGTGGTTTGTGGATTAAATACCAGGCCAGGGAGGCCACCAGCAGCAAGATAATCATGGAAAGAATTGAGGGGGACATCATTTTGAAGCGATCATTAAAAAAATTCACCTTTCCTCTTCCCTTCTGTTCCAGGTGATCAATCATCCTGCTTCTATACCTATGGCATAAATGATCCGGGCATAACAAAACGCCAGCATTCCATGAAAATTTTGTTGGCGTCTTTTAAAGGTATATTTTATGTTAATCAAATTTTAAATTGCTGAATCAGTGTTCCCAGTTTGACAGCAAGCTCTGTCTGATTCTGTGCTGCCTGAGAAACGTTATTCATAGCTGAGGCCACTTCGCCAATACTGGTCAAGATCTCCTCTGATTCTGCAGCAGATTCTTCGGCTGTGGCAGTGATATTCTGGATTGACTCACCCATTTGGGAAACAATTGAGTCTATTTGTGCGGAAGAAGCATCAATCTGTTTTATAATATTATCGACAAATTGTGCATCCTGTTCATACTGAACTCCTGTTTCCTGAAGAAATTTATAGTTAGGAGCGACGCTATAGGCAATATAGTCAAGCACTTCTTTTCCGCTGTCTGATAAATTTTCGAAGGCTTCCTCAACTTTTCCCACCATGCTTTGAATATTCACAACAGCCTCAGCCGACTGTTCAGCCAGCTTTTTAACTTCATCGGCTACCACGGAAAAACCGCGCCCGTGTTCTCCGGCCCGCGCCGCCTCAATAGCAGCATTTAAAGCCAGCAGATTGGTTTGAGCTGCAATATCACCGATCGAGTCAGCCATGATTTTTACTTCATTAACTATTTTACCCTCTTCAATTGCCTTTAAAGTGCGGGCTTGCTTTTCATCGTATAAAGCCTCCCCTTCCCTGATATTATCAGCAGCCTTGGCTTTTACTTCTCCCGCTTTTTGGGCAATAGCATCTACAGAAGCTGTGGCGCTGTCTGCTTTTTGTGAGAGGTCATGGGTAGTGGCCGACATTTCCTGAGTGGCAGTATTAAAATCTTCTGTGATAGAACTTAGCTCCTGGGCACCTTGCGCAATTTGTTGAGTGGAATTATTGATGGTTTCCATCATTGAGGCCACTTCTTCTGAGGTGGCGGAAAGTTCTTCGCTGGAAGCGGTCATATGGGCCGAACTTTCCAACATTTCCTCGATCAGATGACGGATGCTGGCCATCGCTTTATTTAGTGCGCTGCCCATAGCCCCCAATTCATCCTTTGATTCAACCTGAATGGTTTGACTCAGATCGCCTTTTTCCATAGCCTGTGCAACGACCAAGGTCCTTTTCACCTGACGGGAAAGCATCCTGGAGATCAAAGTACCAAGCAGCAAGGCGATCATTAACCCCAACAGGGTGAAAGCTATGCTAGAGATAAATGCCGACTGATAGGCGGCATTATTTTCCTGATGGGCTTCATCGGCATATTTATTATTGGCCTCGATAATTTTTTCCAAACCGGATTCAACCTTGATTCTCGCTTCAGTTGCATTAGGGACGGCTGCAATCGCTTCATCATAATTATTTTGGTTGATCAGGTCTGTGACCTTGTTAAGTGCCGTTAAATATGTATTACTATCCTCTTTTAATTGGGAAAATACCGTATTTTCAGCGGAAGTAAGCAAAATCTTTTCATACTCAGCCATATTACTTTGATTATCCTTGTTCAATTGACTGATCTCCTGTGCCAGGCTTTCGTCCTGTTGATTCTGGTTATCTTCGTAAAGGATCTTCAGCAAATCGGAGCGAATGGTGGCATAATTCTGCCTCACCGTGGTCAAGAGCTCAATGGAGCGCAAATTTTGGCTGTACATTGTATCTGCATTGCTATTAATCGTTTGGATATTGCGCAAACCAATAAAGCCTACCACTCCGATAAATAATGCTACACACAAAAAAGCGAGCACTAACTTCGACAATATCTTCAAATTTTTAAACCATTTCATTTTAAAAATCCTCCTTTAAAACGCTTTTGCGTTAAGCTGCATGTGTTGGAAGTCACAAATATTTTTCATAATCGGTAAAAATATAATATATTATGATAATTTTCTTGTTTTTTCCACACTCTAAGTATATAGAGCATACTACTTAGAGTCAACTATTAATACTCACAGTATGTTTCATTATTCTTCTGTTCAATTTAAAGTTACGCTGAATGAGGTGGTTAATGCATGAATTATTTTGATGTGGGAAAAAAGATCCGCACAAAGCGTCTTGAACTAGGTATGACTCAAGAAAAGCTGGCTGAAGAGATCGGAATCTCTACCGCTTATCTGGGCTGTATCGAACGGGGAGAACGGGGATTATATGTTGAAACGATGGTTAAGATTGCTAATTCTTTAGGCTGCACCCCTGATTACTTTCTGTCTGATTCGATCCAGAAAGTGGAACCTTTTTTTGCTCATGAATGGGCTAGACTGACAAAATCCTTGAATAAAGAAGAAAAACAATTGGTGCTCAACACTGCGGAAATATTGGTGAATGGCCTTAAAACTCTGAAAAAAAGTTAGAATCAATCCGTAAAGGACAGAGAAAAAATTTTACCGCGATTCCGAACATTTGTTTGCACATTTCATTAAGTTAATGTTAAAATGGAATTAAGCATAATGCTAAATAAGCTATGAGTAAGGGTGAGTGTTTTGTATCCGGATTTATCCAAAAGACAGGAATTAATCTTGGAATTTATTAAACAAGAAATTCGTGAAAAGGGTTACCCGCCTTCAGTGCGGGAAATTGGAGATGCCGTAGGGCTAATGTCCAGTTCTACCGTCCATGGTCATTTACAAACCTTAGAGGATAAAGGGTACATTCGTCGTGACCCCACCAAGCCGAGAGCGATTGAAGTGCTGGACAGTTCTTCCAGCTATGGACAGAAAAAAATGGTTCATGTCCCTATCGTCGGGAGAGTGACTGCCGGTCAGCCTATCCTGGCGGTCGAAAATGTCGAAGATACCTTTCCCCTGCCGGCAGATTTCGTTCGTTATGAATCGGTGTTCATGCTGAAAGTCCAGGGAGAAAGCATGATTGAAGCAGGAATTTTTGACGGGGATTATATTTTGGTAAATCAGCAGAATAGCGCCCGCAACGGAGAGATCGTGGTCGCTTTAATCGGTGAAGAGGCCACAGTCAAACGATTTTTCAAGGAAAGAAACTTAATCCGCTTGCAGCCGGAGAATTCTACCATGGACCCGATCTATACCCAGGATGCTTATATTTTAGGTAAAGTAATCGGAGTCTTCCGTCGGCTGTAGTACTTATTTAATTCAAACTACCGTTTATTTAAAAGAGACGTTCTCTGCCTGCTGTTAAAGCAGGCAGAGAACGTCTCTTTAGTTAAAATATGTAGTAGTAACTTAACTCGCTAAAAAGACCCTAAGGATAGCTTGACACACAAAAGCGGAGGAATTGAGCAGAGGGGCGCTCAGCGGCAGCCCCAGTGCCCTCCGGAACGTTGCGCGTCAAGCTGTCCAGTATAACAGGATGACACTCCCATCTAATTAATTATAGGAAATCTTACGGTTTCTCTGATCCTGAAAACGCTCCAATCCCAGCTCAATCAACCTGCTGATCAGCTCTGGATAAGGAATGCCGCTGCAATCCCACAATTTCGGATACATGGAGATGGCGGTAAAACCGGGCATAGTATTGATCTCATTGAGAATAATTTTATTATCTTCCGTAACAAAAAAGTCCACCCGGCTCAAGCCTGCCGCATCAACCGCCTGATAGGCTTTAACTGCAGCCGCTTTCAGCTCATTCATGACTGCATCAGACAAGGGAGCAGGAATAAGCAGGCGGGAATCTTCATTGTGGTACTTCGCTTCATAATCATAAAACTCTTTAGCGGGCAGAATTTCGCCAGCCAGGGAAGCGATGGGCGCATCATTGCCCAAGACACTCACTTCTACCTCATGTCCGGTAATGTTTTCTTCCACAACGATCTTGCGGTCGTAAACAGCGGCAGTCTTTAACCCGTCAGTAAGCTGCTGCCGGTCGTGAGCCTTTGTAATTCCTACGCTGGAGCCGAGATTAGCCGGTTTAATAAAACAAGGATAGCCTATCTTCTCTTCAATCTGAGCGATACAGGCGTTTAAGTCATCTTTAAGCGCAGTGCGCAGGAAAGTGAGGTGAGATGCAATCGGCAGGCCGGCTTGAGCAAATACGGCTTTCATTCTATCCTTATCCATCCCCAGAGCGGAACCCAGTACTCCTGAGCCGGCATAAGGGATTCCGGCCATTTCAAACAGGCCCTGAATAGTACCGTCTTCCCCCAAAGGACCATGGAGAACAGGAAAAATCAAATCCACTTTTCCGTCATTCGGCAGTGAAGTTCCATCTAAAGCAATAAACCGGGGATTGAGAGGATCTGTCACAAGGGTAATTTGCAGATTATTAGCTGGATCAGCCTTATCCAGCTGCTCCGGTGCAATATCCCAAAACCACTGACCCGCCTTGGAAATACCGACCGTTTGCACTATGTAATGATCCTGGTCGATGGCGTTTAAAATGGATTGGGCAGATGTAACTGATACCTCATGTTCTCCCGATTGCCCGCCAAAAAGTACGGCAATGCGCTGACGCCCATTCATATTCGATGAAGCCTCCTCTATAAAACTCTATTTAAAATCCAGTTAATGATTATATATGCAGGGGATTGCAAATCCCTGCATGGTCCATTAAGATAATGAACCAAAGCTGCTTAAAGGCCAGTAACGCAGAATAACCTTGCCGACCAGCTCATTTTCCGGTAAAAATCCCCAGTCTCTTGAATCATCACTGTTATTCCGGTTATCCCCCATCACAAACAAAGAACCTTCCGGAACAGTTACAGGGCCATAATCCCCTACCGTCTTTTGCAGGATAAAGGGCTCACTGATTTCTTTTCCATTCAACAGTACTTTATGGGTTTTGATCTCAATCGTATCCCCCGGAAGGCCAATGACCCGTTTCACCATATCATCCTTGATAGGCATAGCCGAAGTGGAATGAAAAACAACAATATCATTGCGTTCAATACTGCCGAAATGCTTATAGAAAAACTTATCCACGACGATGCGGTCTCCGACCTGAATTGTTGGCAGCATTGACTCGCTGGGAACATAGCGTGCCTCAAACATAAAAGTATGAATGATCCAGGAGACGGCAAAGGCCAAAACGACAATTTCCACAAGTTCAAGGACAAACCGTTTGGTGCTTTTCTTTGGATTGACTGAATCTTCTTTTTGAATCTCTTCCAAGGCTGTCGCCTTCTTTCTAAGTTTAATCATTTTAATTTAATCATTTAGTAATCCGTTTTTATGGAGACTCAAGGCAGCCAGCACATTTCCCATTTTCACATACGTCTGGGAAATTCCCCCCTGCTGATAAACAATATAGGGAGGACGTAAAGGCCCGTCGGCGGAAAACTCACTGGTTGCTCCCTGAATAAAGGTTCCTCCGGCCATGATCACTTCGTCCTGATAACCGGGCATTTCAGATGGAATAGGCAAAACATGAGAATCGATGGGAGAACCTTTTTGCAAACCCTGGCAAAAGGCAATCATCTTCTCCCGGCTTCCCAGTTTTACAGCCTGAATCAGATCAGTGCGAAGGTCTTCCGGTTGAGGATGAACTTCATAACCCAAAGCACGCCAGAAAGCAGCCGTAAAAATGGCTCCCTTAATCGCCTCGCCAACAGTTAAAGGACTAAAAAACAGCCCCTGATAAAAAAGCTTTTGCCATTCCAAAGTCGCCCCTACTTCCCGGCCGATTCCCGGTGCGGTGAGACGGGCTGCAGCCAGTTCCACCAGATCTGCTTTACCTGCAATATACCCGCCGGTTGGTGCAAGAGTTCCTCCCAGATTTTTTATCAATGAGCCGGCCATCAGATCGGCTCCAATGTCTCCCGGTTCCATCGTCTCAACCAATTCACCGTAACAATTATCCACAAAAATAAGTAAATTAGGATAGTGACTGCGTACATATTGAACCAATTCATTTAATTTGTCAATACTTAAGGAAGGCCGCCACGCATAGCCACAGGAACGCTGCACCATCAACAGTTTGGTATTGGAAGTAATGACCTCCGCAAAGCGTTCGTACTGAATTGCCCCTTCCTCGGTAAGGGGGATGTGGGCATAATCCACCCCCAAATCTTTAAGACTGCCTGTCCCCCCTCTATGTAAGCCAATCACTTCTTCTAGTGTATCATAAGGATTACCGGAAACAGAAACTAATTTATCCCCCGGACGCAAAATTCCGTATAAAGCGGTGGCAATGGCATGAGTGCCGGAAACAAACTGTCCCCGCACCAAAGCATCTTCCGTTCCTAAAATATGAGCAAAAATATGGTCCAGGCATTCTCTTCCCCTGTCCCCTAATCCATATCCATTCGAACCGTGTAAATCATAAGCAGAAATATTTTCCTGCTGAAAGGCATTTAATACTTTTTGATGATTGTGCCAGCTGATTTTATCTAAATGACCGGATTGTTGTTCCAATATAAGACTAGCTTCGGTGTAGGCCTTGCTGATTTTCGCAGGCCAGTTGTTATCTAACAAAATCATAGCCCCCTAAATGAGTTGAGTTTGAATGGAATTAATTAAAAATTCAACTTCTTGCCAGACTGGTTTCAGAGTAGAGGTATGCAAAAGGGAAATAGGCACAGGATGGGAAAAAACTTGTGCTAAGCGTTCCACTTCAGCAGTCTCTGTGACCTTGTCAAGCTTGTTTAGAATTGTCACGGTAGGTTTATCAGCGCACCCCAACTGCTCCAAGACGGTCTGTACGGTCTTAGCACGTTCCAGAGCTTCCGGGTGGGCCGCATCCAACACATGGATCAGGAGATCGGCATTTTGTACTTCTTCCAAGGTTCCCAAAAAAGCATGCAATAAATGATGAGGCAGCTTTTGTATGAACCCGACCGTATCGCTAAGCAAGACTTCCCTTCCTCCGGTTGTTTTTACCTTGCGCACCAGGGGATCCAAGGTGGCAAATAATTTATTTTCCCCGGAAGGAATCGGAGCTGCCGAACCGGATAAACTGACAGCTTTATGCAGCAACGTGGTTTTGCCTGCATTGGTATAACCGACCAGGCCAATCAGAGGCAGTCCACTCATGGTCCGCTGTTTCCGTTGCATTGTGCGGTCCTGACTGAGGGTGGACAATTGTTTCTCTAAAGAAGAGATTCTTTGCCTGATTCGCCTGCGGTCTGTTTCCAGCTTGGTTTCTCCTGGCCCTCTGGTACCGATTCCTCCTCCCAGACGCGACAGGGAGGTCCCCTGCCCCATGAGACGAGGAAGTAAATATTGGTGCTGAGCCAGCTCTACCTGCAGTTTTCCCGCTTTTGACCTCGCCCGCTGGGCAAAGATATCCAGAATCAAAGCGGTCCTGTCGATGACCTTTACCCCGGTCAGTTGTTCTAATGCCCTCTGTTGATGAGGCTTCAATTCATCATCACAAAGCACTAAATTAGCTCTTGTAGCCTGTAAAAGGTGGGTTAATTCGGTCAACTTGCCCTTGCCTAAATAACCGGGGGATTCTTGATGACGGCGCAGTTGAGTAATCTGTCCGCAAACTTCCACACCGGCAGTAATAGCCAATTCTTTTAACTCAGCCAGCGATTCCTGTTCCCCTTGGTCAAGAGGATTTTCATTGAGTAGAGCAATTAAAACGGCTCTTTCTTTTCCAGTGAAAGTATCAGGAAGGGCAGATTTAAGCTTGCCCTTAAGCACTTGACTTTCCTCACGGACGAAGGCTTCATAATCAAAATGGACAAGTTCATCCCCTTTGATTTCAATCGCTGAGTAATTTTGCTGACCCGTCATCACAGCACACTGGAGAGCCGTCACACTCTCTTCCCTGATGCCGGCGGCGCTCATACTTTCCAAGCCCAGGTTGTCCAAGGCATAAAAATCCAGACTGCTCAGTCGGTGATTTCCTCCCGGGTGAGTATGGATGCAGCGGATCTGATTTGCTGTGACCCGGCCTTTTAACGGCGGTAACACGGCATTATCATGCTGCCCGAATACCATATGGGTCACTACGCCGGAACGGGTGATATAAATGGCAATTTCTCGATTGTAAAGGGAGGTCAGTTTGGCCATGTACTCCAGCAATTCGGGAGAAATCAGGTATGATCGGGGAATTCGTTCACCACACAACTGTTTGAGTTCGCGCAGATAATTAGCTTTAATTCCCTTGAATTCACCGCTAAATTCCATAAATCCTCCTCTAATAGGAAAGACAATTGGTTAGTAATCATCAAACACTAAATCTTCCGGCAAAATTTGCATCAGCTCTTCTCTGGTGGAATTAGCACGAGCGTATAAGCGGACAGCTTGCTTGCGGGCGGTTTTTTCCACCAAATTTCGAATCATGCGAGCATTGCCGGCATAAGGATGATGATCTATCATTTCCTGAAGATGAAATTTCAATGCTGCTTTTGCATCATATGTAAGCTCATATTGGCGTTTATTAAACATGCTTTCCCCAATTAACATCAATTCATCCAAAGTATAATCGGGAAAGTCAATATGAATGGGAAATCGGGAACGCAATCCGGGATTCGTACTAATAAACCAGTCCATTTCCTTTTTATAGCCTGCCAAGATCAGGATAAGATTATCCCGGTTGTTCTCCATAGCCCGCACTAAAGCATCAATCGCTTCCTTGCCGAAATCCTTTTCACCGCCCCGGGCCAGGGAATAAGCTTCATCGATAAAAAGAATACCGCCCAAAGCTTTTTTGACTTGCTCTTTAGTTTTCTGCGCCGTATGCCCAATATATTCACCGACCATATCGGCTCTTTCACATTCCACCATGTGTCCTTTTTCCAGTACACCTAATTCTTTGAAAAGTTTGCCGATAATCCGGGCAACCGTTGTTTTGCCCGTACCGGGATTGCCGCGAAAAATCATGTGCAGCACCAAGGGTTCGGCATTTAATTTCTCTCGGGTACGCCGTTTTTGGATTTCTACATAGGCTTCCAATTCACGGACCAAACTTTTGACTGAATTCAAGCCGATCAAGGTATCAAGTTCGGCAAATACTTCGTCCAATTTATTTTTTTCCTTTTCCACTACAGGAGCGGTCGTCTTGCGCTGCGGAATTGAGGAAAGAAAACTGATCGGTGCAGAGGCCGTCCTCTCCCTTGTATCAGGCGGGATTGGCCCCTGAATCTGGGGCGGAAGGCTGAGATTAGAGTTAAACGTTATGCGTATCGGCATGGAAAAGCCACCTCCATACTTATAACTATACGCTCTAAACCTCCAAAGCCTTCCTACTTCTTGCTTATTTCTCAGAATTTAATTTTGAGCAGAGATGCTTTTAGCATGACGGACCCGGGCATTTTTATCCAGATATTTTTTGCGCAGGCGGATGCTCTTTGGTGTAATTTCTACCAATTCATCATCCTCGATATATTCGAGGGCCTGCTCTAAAGAATATTCTCTGGGTTTTTCCAGGCGCAAAGCTTCATCTGAGCCGCTGGCCCGCATATTGGTGACATGCTTTTTCTTGGCCACATTGACCTCGATATCCTGATCACGGCTGTTTTCACCGACAATCATGCCCTGATAGATTTTAGTTCCCGGTTCAATAAAGGTAACGCCCCGTTCCTGAGCCTGGTTGAGACCGTAGCTGGTAGCTTCTCCGTCTTCAAATGCGATCAGTACACCACGGCTGCGTTTGGCCACTTCACCTTTGTAGGGTTCATAGCCTTTGAAAATATGGTTCATAATCCCTTCACCACGGGTCTCCGTTAAAAATTCTCCGCGGAAACCGATCAGTCCCCGGGCCGGAATATTAAATTCCACGCGAATCTGGGTGGGAGAGATATTAGACATGTTGACCATTTCCGCCTTACGAGTTCCAAGCAGCTCCATAACTGCGCCTAAAGAGGATTCAGCAATGTCACAGATCAAATACTCAATCGGTTCGCACTTAACACCGTCAATGGTTTTAAAAATAACCTCTGGTTTAGAGACTTGAAGTTCATAACCTTCACGGCGCATATTTTCAATCAGAATGGATAAATGAAGCTCTCCCCGACCGGAAACGCGGAAAGAATCAGCTGAATCGGTTTCTTCCACCCGAAGAGAAACATTGGTCTCAATCTCTTTGAATAAGCGTTCCCGCAATTTACGGGAAGTGACAAATTCTCCTTCTCTGCCGGCAAAAGGACTGTTATTCACCATGAAATTCATGGTGAGGGTTGGCTCATCCACTTCAATTGTGGGAAGCGCTTCCGGATTATCAATGCTGGCTACCGTCTCACCGATATTGGCACTGGTCAGACCGGTTAAAGCGACAATTTCTCCTGCCTCTGCTTCAGGTACGTCAACCCGCTGCAAGCCTTCATACACATAAACTTTACCGATTTTAACCCGCTCAAAGTTACCCTCTCGTTTAATCAGAGCCACACTTTCACCCTGATGAATCCGACCTCGGACAATTCGTCCTACTACGATTTTTCCCACATAGTCATCGTAATCCAAAGTGGTAACCAAGAGTTGCAAGGGTTCTTCCGCCTCCCCATTTGGAGCGGGAATATGGTCAAGAATTGTGGAAAACAGAGGCTCTAAGCTGTCCGTCATGGTGTCGGGAGAAAGTCCGGCAATTCCTTGACGGGCTGAAGCATATACGACTGGAAATTCCAGCTGATTGTCATCTGCACCTAACTCAATAAAGAGATCTAAAATCTCATCCACCACTTCCATCGGACGAGCATCAGGACGGTCGATTTTATTGATGACCACAATCGGGACTAATTTTAACTCCAGCGCTTTACGCAATACAAAACGGGTTTGAGGCATAGGACCTTCAAAGGCATCCACAATCAGCAAAACACCATTGACCATTTTCAAGACCCGTTCTACTTCTCCGCCAAAATCAGCATGCCCTGGGGTATCGACAATATTAATCTTGGTATCCTGCCAGTGAACGGCAGTGTTTTTGGATAAGATAGTGATACCTCTTTCTCTTTCCAAGTCATTGGAATCCATTACTCTTTCCATGACCTGCTGATTAGCACGGAAAGTGCCGCTTTGCTTTAACATTGCATCGACTAATGTTGTTTTACCATGATCTACGTGAGCGATAATAGCGATATTTCTAAGACTTTTCATTAAATACATTTTCCTTTCCGAACTGAGGATAAAAACGCTAATTTTTAATATAACATTACTGGCTTTAATCTACAAGGATTTATTATAAATTTAACCAAATTATCTAAAAAAATTTCACCCTAAAGAACTTTATTTACTTCAGGGTAACAAAAAAGTTCGGCTTTCAGCCGAACTTTTCAAACGTTGATTCAAATTAAATTTGCAGATGTTTAAAGTGCTTGATCTGAATTTACAATTGCGGCAAGATTGATCGGCCGAATCGGCATGACTGTTGAAATGGCATGCTTATAAACCATTTGCTGCTTTCCTTCAAATTCCAAAACGACAGTAAAATTATCAAACCCTTTAACAATCCCCTTCAGCTGAAATCCATTGATAAGGTATATCGTTACGGGAAGATTTTCTTTACGTACTTGGTTTAAAAAAGTGTCCTGTAAATTTACTGGAGTTTTATTCATCTCTGTACCTCCATATCAGTATGCTTATTTACCTATTATTTTTATTCTACACGAGTTTGTAAGGCTCTGCAAGTGTGAGAAATAGCAGAGATGATCTCATCTCCAGAAAGGGTGTTTGTATCATACCAGGTGATCCGGGGATCACGGCGAAACCACGTGAGCTGACGCTTGGCAAAATGCCGGGTGTCCCGCTGCAATAAACGGAGCATCTCCTGCTCGGTGATCAGCCCCTGCAAATACCACACCACATGCCTGTAGCCAATGCTCTGCAAAGGCTTCAGTTTCCTGTCATACCCTCTGTTCAGGATATGGGACGTTTCTTCGATCAGTCCTGCTCCGATCATGTCCTGACAGCGCCGGTTAATCCTTTCATATAACACTTCTCGGGGAGCAGTCAAGCCGATGTAGATAATCTCCGGACTTAAGGGCATATACTGGGTGTGGCTGTAAGTTTGCTGCTCTGAGGCAGGAACTCCGGTCAATTCATAAATCTCCAGCGCACGGACAATGCGCACCCAGTCATTGGGGTGAAGACGGCCGGCACTCTGAGGGTCCACTTCAGCAAGGCAGGCATGAAGGGAAGCGGAACCGTGGCGCTGCCAATAGTCCGTCCATTTGGCTTTGATAACCTCTGAACCCAGGGCAGAAAAATCGTAGGGATCAAGGAGCGCGCGGATGTATAAACCGGTCCCTCCCAAAACAATGGGTATCCTCCCCCTATTCCTGATTTCGCCAATAAGGATTCTGGCTTGTTTTTGAAATTGGGCAGCGGAAAAAGGCTGATCCGGATCAAGCTGATCAATTAAATGGTGGGGCACAGTTTTAAGTTCCTTGTCACTTGGCTTGGCTGATCCGATATTGAGATGACGGTAAATCTGTACCGAATCTCCGGAAATAATTTCTCCGTTGATCTTAAGGGCTAACTCAATGCCCAAAGCTGATTTCCCCACAGCTGTAGGACCAACCAGAATAATTAACGGGTCCAATTCGGCTTCCTCCTACGATAGATTAATTACGCCATAATCCACTTGGCTGTATGTCCCTCCCGGAAAAAGAGAAAAGCCCAGGCGCTCCAGCTCACCGCTTCCCTTGCGGTCTTTAAAGACCACTCGTTTTCGGGCCACCCGGCAGGCTTCCCCGATGACTTCGGTGCCGACAAAAGCATGGTTGGCCCAGCTATGGAGCGGCTGAATGGAAGTAGACCGTTTCTGAGTATGCTTGAACATGGGATCAAAATAGATCACATCCACAGAATGATCGGGCTGGCAACGCAAGAAATGGGTGTGGTCGTCATGAATCACGCTGATTCGCCGCGCGGAACTGGATAAGTCGGACCAAGCCTGCTCTTTGAGCGGATTTTTTACTTTAGGCAAATTAGCCTGCTGAGCAAGAGCCTGGAGGCCGTGACGGATTAACAATCCTAATTCCAAAGAAGACTCCAAACCGATAACTCCTCCCGCCGGGCCGACAGCCCAGGCACCCATCAGGGCATCGCTGGCCAGTCCCAGCGTAGCATCCAGAAACATGTCCCCTTCCCTCAATTGGGTGGCCGCCAAAAAGCGGTCCGTCTCTCCCCGTTGAATATTAATCAAACGTAAGAGAGCCATACTGGGATGAAAGGCTAATTTATTTTCTCCCTGACAAAGCCACAAGCCCTTGTTGTCAATTAAAAAATTCGACGGGCTGTGACCTGCTTCTTCCTCTTCACCCTCTCTCCATTCAGGCTGAGTCTCCAGCCAGGCTTTGATTTCCAAAAGCTGTGTCTGGGAGCGGGAAGGTTTAATTTCGATTGGAATATGAACTGACTTCTTAGCCTCCACTCTACTCCCCCTTTTTATTTTCAGTATAACCTGATCATGTACGATGAAAACGTTTTTCCAATTCCTGACGGGTAAGCTTAATCA
>JAEWCM010000128.1 GCA_023390635.1 Bacillota bacterium | reverse complement strand
TTTGGCGGTTTTCCAAGAGTAAGTAAAAGGCACAAGGAAGAGTAAAGGAAAGAAGCATGCCATGGGTGTTGGTATTGGGAAACACCGAACTGATGTAATAAATAAAACGGTTGATGGGGGCGTAATAAATATAGGAAGTAAAGGTCACGCCCCAGTACTGCATGAGCAGAAGCAGGACTCCCAGTATACTGTAAAAAAGGCCGGTCAAATTAAAGGTTTTTATAACACGAATAATTTTTTCTTCGCTGTCGAAGACTTGAATGATCCAATCCCATAGTAGGATAATGAAAGGGAAACTGAGCAGGTAAGTTAAGCTGGTGCTCTTTGATACGGAGAAAGGAAAAATAATGATGTTGAGGAATAAGTAAAGAATCAGTAGTTGCCCGTTTCGGGTAGTTAAAATATTTTCTATTTTAACTTGGCGCTGAAAAAAAGCCATGGTAGAAAAAATCAGAAATAAGCTGCCTAAAGGCAAGGCATACTTAAGCTCAGAAGGTAAAATATTCATTAAGGGAGTGGCAAATAAAAATAGTAGAAAAAGGGCCTCTGTTTTAATAAAATTTTTCCATAGAAATGAAAGAACTCCGGCTAAAATGCACATTAGAAAGAGGATGGCCAAGCCCTTCTGATAATCATTGGCAATAAGCATGCCTCCGATTAAACTGATGAGAAGAACAACGGCAAACATTAAAATATTTTTATGCCTTTCTAGGCGGTCCGCATACATCGTATCAACTGCTTTCATCTATAAGGTAGGGAGAAATATATAACTAAAAGAATAATAAAGAAGAATATCTAAAACTGCATCACCTTCTCCAACGGTTCAGATAAAACAACTTTTAAATTATATAATAGATATAGAAAATATGCCAACTCTGAAATGCTCATTCGCTGCGTGAGTAAAAAAATCCTGCAATTTTGAAGGCCTTGAAGGATTTAATTTAGGAGGTTAATTTAGGGGATTGAAGCGGAAATTTCAGAAATTAAAATAAATTTGTATACTCTAAATAGGTATACAAGATTCAAATGGAATGCTAAAATTTAAAGTAGTGCAAAAAAGCACAAAGCGTTAATTTCTAGCCCCTAATTAATCTCAAGGTATTGGCTTGCTGCTGGTTTGGTTGAGGTAAAATATAGGAGGGAAGAAGGATGCAGGAAAACGGGATGTTGGCACAGGATATTGAAGAAAGCCTGAGACAGGCTACAGAACTGCTATCGAAGCATGGGAGGGTCTTCTTATCAGAGATGGAAATCACTTTTCCGCAATTCAATGCCTTGCTGGTTCTGAAGGAGCATGGGTCACTGACAATGGGGGAGCTTTGTAAGCACATGTTTACTGCATGCAGCACTGCCACTGATCTGGCTGATCGGATGGAAGATGCGGGATTGGTAGAACGGAGAAGAGACAAGGGAGATCGGAGAGTAGTGCGCATTCATTTGTGCTCTAAAGGCGAGGAGATCGTGAACGAGGTGATCGGGAAGCGACAGATGCTTTTGGCTCAAGCTTTAAATGGATGTCCTAAAGATGAAATGGAACAGATGCTCAGTATCGTAAAAAAACTGAAACAGAGTGTGGAGAGTGTTCCTTTTCCTGATAAATAAAAACATATTAGAGGTAATGGACATAAGATTAGAAAAACAGGATGGGGAAATAATAAATAGGGACTAAAGTCGGTAGCGTATGCTGCCGGCTTATTTTTTGAGGGTTATATGCATCCAAAATAATATTTAATGAAGCAGGATAAATCGGGCCAGATAGAGAATAAAATAAACTGAAGCATAATTGGACTAATCAACCATTCCAATTTATATCCATTAAAGAGTGGAGCGATAGAGGTGGAGCTTAATCGACAAAGTGGGATTCCTTATTATATTCAGATGAAAGAATTTATTAGAGGAAAGATTTCCTCCGGGCTGTGGTCAGCGGGAACGAAACTGCCGACAGAACGGGATTTGGCTCATAATCTGGGTGTTAGCCGCAATACGGTCAGCCAGGCGTATAAAGAATTAGAACGGGAAGGGATTTTGCGGTCCAGCCAGGGCCGGGGTACCTTTGTGGCTGACGGTATTGTACCAGTCCGCCAAGAGGGACGCAAGGAGAAAGTATTAAAGATAATCGATCTGGCGATGGAGGAGGCAGTCAGCTTAGGTTTTAATCTGGATGATTTTATTTCCTTTGTCTATGTACGGGGCCTGGAGAAAAAAGAAATGTTATCCAGGACAAAGGTGGGCTTTGTGGAATGTAATCCGGAGCAGCTGGCAGAGTGCCGCTGGCCTTTGGGTCCGGGAGTCAATCTCATTCCTTTTATGTATGAACCGGGGCGGGACTATTCGGGCGAGGAGCTGAAGCGTTTTCGCGAGCGCCTGGGAGCCATGGACGTGATTGTAACCGGTGAAGAGCATTTGCCGGAAATAACAGGCCTGCTAAAAGACGTGGAGGTGCCTATCCTTGGCCTGGCTCTACAGGCCAGGATGGAGACGATGATGCGCATCGCCAGGTTGAACGTGCAACGGGACGTCGCCTTGGTTTGCCAGAGTCGGAGATTCGGGGAGAAAGTGGGTCGAACCTTGGAACAGGCTGGATTAAGGTTGAATTTGACACTTTTGGTACAGCCGGGAGAAGGAGGACTGAAAAAGATCTTGCCTGATTATGAGGCAGTGATCGTCGCTCCGGGAATGCGGCGCCTTGTGGAAGGTGTGCTTCCTGAACATATGGAGATAATCGAATTCCGGTTCGAGCCGGATGGAGGTTCCTTAAATTTTTTGCGCAGCACTTTGCTGGAGTGGAGGGGAAATTAGTGGAGAAGCAACATGTGATTGGCATGTTCGATTCAGGAGTAGGCGGGCTTACGGTGATGCAGGAAATATCTGAGCATTTTCCGCAAATCCGAGTGATATATTTCGGCGACACGGCACGTGTTCCCTATGGTAACCGGACCGTACAGGAGCTGCTGCAGTTTGGAGAAGAAATTATTTCTTTTCTGATCAGTCAGGGGGCGGAGGGGATTGTAGTGGCCTGTAACACAAGTTCGGCCATGGTCCTTGGCGCTTTGCAGGAGCGTTTTTCCATTCCCATTATCGGAATGATCGAGCCTGGTTCCCGGCTGGCAGTGGAGAGTACGAAAGAGGGGAAGATCGGGTTGATTGGTACAGAGGCCACAGTGCGGAGTAAAGCTTATTCCATGGGTGTAAGCAAAGCCCTGGCCAAAGGCTGTGTGCCGGAAAGCAGGGACCTTTTCAGAGATTGGAGGGCAGGCAGGAAATCGATCAGTTTGGTCAAAGCTCAGGCTTGTCCCTTGTTTGTGCCTTTGATTGAAGCAGGGCTGGCCAACTCCCAGGAGGCAAGGGGCATTGCCCATACC
>JAEWCM010000111.1 GCA_023390635.1 Bacillota bacterium | reverse complement strand
GTATTTGGGAATCCAGCGGGCTAATATAAACGATGAGAGGAGCCAGGCTACGGACATGGGAACCATGGACAGACCGGAGATGATGGGATTAAAACCCAGGACATTTTGGATATAGATGGGCATATAGACGGTGCTGCCGATCAGCACGGCGGAGGCCAGAAAGCAAATGGCATTGGCCAGGATATTGGTTTTCTTGAAAATCTCAAAGGGGAAAACAGGGTCCTGGGCTTTTCTTTCTACATAATAAAAGCGAATAAGCAGCAAGATGGCTCCAACAGGGGAAAGGAGGATGGCGGAAGGATAGGCGCCGCTGCCGTCGCCGAGAGCAAGGGTGCCGGCCAGCAGTAATAACATGGACAGAGAAAGGAGGATAATTCCGCTGTAATCAATGGCAGACCGCTTCTTCTCAAAGTTTTCCCGAAAGCTTTTTTGCAACAGGACGATGCATAAAAGGCCAAAGGGAAGGTTGATGAAGAAGATCCAGTGCCAGGAAAGGACATCAATTAAAAAACCGCCGAGAAAGGGACCGGTGAGACTGGCAATTCCCCACACGGCGCTGAGCCAGCCCTGAACTCTGACTCTTTCGCCGAGAGGAAAAATATCGGCGATAATAGTGTAGCTGACGGTGAAGATGGCCCCTGCTCCAAGCCCTTGGAGAGCGCGAAAGAAAATGAGCTGATAGATGCTTTGAGAGATTCCGCAGAGCAGACTGCCCAGCAGAAAAAGCAGGATGCCGACAGAGAGGGTGTTCCTGCGCCCGTAAAGATCGGCAAGCTTTCCATAAACAGGAGTAGAGATGGCTGAAGTTAAGAAATAAAGGGAAAAAACCCAACTGATCAAATCAAAACCGTTGAGGTCCTTAACGATGGTGGGAATGGCGGTGGTGATGACTGTGCCTTCGATGGCCCCCAAAAACATGGCAATCATGATGGCGATCAATATGGCCCTTTTCTGAGCTTGTTCCATTATTATATCTATCCTTCCATAAATGATATTGCACGGTTCTTACTTGAAAAGGCATTAACAGTATGTGGCAAAACGATAATTTAGCTGCTTGTTTGGGGGATTGTCTGGGGAAGGCGGAGACAGGCACAAGATACTCGTGAGCACGCTCATGCAACTAAAAAAACGGGATTCAGGCTAACAAGTCAAAACCCTTGGGTCATACCGAATGTGAACCTTGACTTGTTGAACGCCTGAATCCCGTTTTTTGATGTTGCTTCCGCGCATCGCTCACTTGCTTATCCTGTGCCTGCCTTCGCCTGATCTTAAGCTTTAGCAAGGTGCTTGTCCTGTGCCCTCAGAGTGTTTCCCCAGCCTATTGAGGTTGCCTTTTGCAGAATTAGCCAACCTGCTAAGCAGGATAATCAGGCCTGGCAAAACAAAATAAGCAGGCCCAGTGATGGTATATTCAGCGCGAAGCGGAGCAGGATGCGGAGCGCGGCCTTTAGCGCCACGGAGGGCGCTATGGCCGGGAAGCGAATATACCATCACTGGGCCGACCTGCATAATTTGCCGGGCCGACGATAAATTATCGTTTGGCGCCGTCCTTACTTTAGTGAGATCGGCGGAATGAGCTGCCACAATGTTCGCTGATGCCATCAGGAAATGCAGGATAAGACCACTTTTCCCTGTTTCCGGGATTGAGGAATGTCAATCACTCGTTGATTCTTCGATCCGCGAAAAGGCAAAAGCAAATCCTTTTCTTCCAGCTTAAAAGGCCCATCCACCAGAATATCGGTTTGTTCCAGAAGACTTCCCCACTCCGGATGCTCAGCTTTATGGCTATGCAGATATTCATAAGTGTATCCGGTATAGGTCCATATATTCAGTCCCAGGTGCTGCACTTTTCGGGCCAGCTCTGCAAAAGCAGCGGCCTGTTCAAAAGGCTCTCCTCCGCTCAAGGTGACTCCGTCCAATAAAGGATTTTTTTTAATAGAATCCAGGATGGAATGAATATCTACCAGCCGGCCTGCACTCAAAGCATGGGTTCCAGGGTTATGGCAGCCAGGGCAGTGATGGAGACAGCCTTGGGCGAAAACAACCATGCGGATGCCTGATCCGTCCACAATCGATTCATTGATAATATCAGAAATTCTCAGCTCCGTTTTGATGCCGGGAACTGCAGTAACCGTATTTGTCAATCTGTTCACCTCTTAAGCATTACAGGAGATTATACTGTTGCCATCTCATTTTAACGGCCGGTAGAAAAATGTTTGACTCTATCCCGTTCTTCGGCCCGCTTGGCGTCATTGAAACGGTCTAAGGTACCAACCAAATAGCCCGTGATCCGTCTGATCCTTTCAAAAGGCACATCTTCTTCTTCCCGGCCACAGGCAGGGCAGGTGTTGCCGATAATTCCGGTAAAACCGCAGACCGGGTCTCTGTCCACCGGATGATTGATAGAACCATAGCCGATACCTACTTCTTTCATATAGCGGACGACTTTTTCAAAGGCATCCAAATTTTGCAACGGGTCGCCGTCCATCTCCACATAAGTGATATGTCCTGCATTGGTCAGTTCGTGGTACGGTGCCTCCAGACGGATTTTGTCGTAGGCGGTGGTCTCATAATACACCGGAATATGGAAGCTGTTGGTATAGTAATCCCGATCGGTCACTCCTTCAATGCTGCCGAAGATCGCCCGGTCCATCTTGACGAAACGGCCTGCGGTTCCTTCGGCGGGTGTGCCCAGCAGGGTAAAATTCATGGTATATTTCTTAGAGGCTTCATCTAAGCGGCTGCGCATATGCCCGATGATCTCCAGGCCTAAGTTCTGTGCTTCCGGTGATTCACCGTGATGTTTGCCGATTAAGGCCTTCAGGCATTCTGCCAGACCGATGAATCCGGCGGATAAGGTTCCATGCTTCAAAACCTCCCGAACCTCATCATCCCAACCCAGCTTGTCCGAGTCAAGCCATACCCCTTGTCCCATCAGAAAAGGGTAGTTTTTGACCTTCTTCTTGGCCTGAATTTCATAGCGCTCGAGAAGCTGGTTGATCACCAGGTCAAGTTTGCGATCCAGCTCTTCGAAAAAGATATTGATATTTTTATTAGCCCGTAAAGCTAAACGAGGCAAATTTATGGTGGTAAAGCTAAGATTTCCCCGCCCATTAATGATTTCCTGTTCCTTGTCATAGACATTACCAACGACTCTGGTTCGGCATCCCATATAGGCAATTTCAGTTTCAGGACGCCCAGGCTGATAATATTTCAGATTGTAAGGTGCATCAAGGAAGGAAAAGTTGGGGAAAAGCCGCTTGGCGCTGACCCGGCAGGCGAGTTTGAACAAATCATAGTTTGGTTCACCAGGATTAAAATTAAGGCCCTCTTTCACCTTGAAGATGTGAATGGGAAAGATCGGGGTTTCTCCGTTACCCAATCCAGCTTCGGTAGCCAGCAAGAGCTGCTCGACCACCATTCTTCCTTCAGGTGAGGTGTCAGTGCCATAATTGATGGAGCTAAAGGGAATCTGTGCTCCGGCCCGGCTGTGCATTGTATTAAGATTGTGAACCAAAGCTTCCATGGCCTGGTAGGTATTCCGTCTAGTTTCCCGGAAGGCTTTGCGGCAGGCAAAATCCTGGGCCTGTTCAATGCTCACTTTATCGGAAACAAGGGCTTGCAAGCCCTTGTTTTCAGCTTGAAGATAAGTTTTGTTTCCGTCAAGAGAAGGGCGGAGATCTTCTTCCTTTTCCAGGTTGAGAAGCATAGCTGAGAGCGATTCTTCGTCATAAGTGTCTGGAAGGAGAAGCTCCAGAGCTTTAAGTAAATTCTGCCGATAAAGCTTGGCATAAGTTTTGGCTACGCCAGGGGCCATTCCATAATCAAAATTGGGGATGCTTTGGCCGCCGTGCTGGTCATTCTGGTTGGACTGAATAGCAATGCAGGCCAGGGCGGCGTAGCTGTGGATATCGTTAGGTTCGCGTAAGTATCCGTGACCGGTGCTGAATCCTCTTTGAAACAGTTTTTCAATATCAATTTGGCAACAGGTGGTGGTGAGGGTAAGAAAATCCAAATCATGAATATGAATGTCTCCCTCCCTATGAGCTTTAGAGTGTTCCGGTTTGAGGACAAACAATTCATAAAATTGCTTAGCGCCTTCCGAACCATATTTCAGCATGGTTCCCATAGCCGTGTCACCGTTGATATTGGCATTCTCCCGTTTTAAATCATTATCCCGGGCGTCCTTAAAGGTTAAATCTTCATAAACTTTCATCAGGCGGGTATTCATTTCCCTGACCCGGGTCCGTTCAGCCCGGTAAAGGATGAAAGCTTTAGCAGTCCGGGCATAGCCATTTTCGATCAGTACCTTTTCCACCCCGTCTTGGATTTCCTCGACGGTGGGTACCCTTGTCCCCAGTTTTTGTTCCAGATATTCACTGACTTTAATGGCCAGATTCATGGCCGTATCATAATCTTTGCCGCCGGCTATCGATGCTGCTTTAAAAATTGCACTAGCAATTTTTTCAATATTAAAGGCAGCTTCCCGACCGTCCCGTTTCTTAATTTTCGTAATCATTATGAATCCTTCTTCCTTCTAAAAGATAGCCTGAAAAATTCAAGTAAAAATAATGTATATACTATATTTGGACAATAACCATGTTATCACTCACTATATATAGTGTCAATGGGGAAGAAAGACAAGTTATAGGGGTTCGTGATAAATAGGGAAAAAAGTCCTAAAGGACAGGAAAAAGATCACAAAGAAGCTTGGACTATTCTGTTGCCTCCTTTCATAAACATGCTACAAAGGAGGGGCTTGTATGTTCAATAAGATTCAAAAGAGCGTAGAAGAAATGTTGGAATTTCCGCCGGATGTATTGGGAGACGAGCCGAAAATTACCTTGCATGGCAACCGGCGCATTCTGATCGAAAATTTTTCCGAGATTAAAAGTTTTAGTGAAACGGAAATTGAAGTAGAGACAACGGCGGGGATAATTCGCTTGAGCGGGCTGAGCTTTATACTGCGCACGATTCTTCCTACCGAATTGGAGATTGAAGGGACTGTTTTATCTTTGGAGTTCGACAAAGGAGGCAATCCATAATGCTGAAACGTTTAGCGACATTTTGGCAGGGACAGGTGCTCTTTATTGCCGAAGGTAAAGCATTGCCCCGTTTTTTGAATGAATTGATTAAAGATAAAATCTTTCTGTACCGCACCCGTCAAACCCGTCAGGGAATGCGGGCCCAGGTAAAAATCCGTGATTTTGCCAGAATGCGCCGGGCCGCCCGGCTCACGCATACGCGCATTCGTATTGTGGCGAAATATGGCTGGCCTTTTCTTTTTCAGCGCTGGAAGAAGCGTAAAGGATTGATAGCGGGTATAGGAATCATTGTCTTAGGTTTAATGGTTCTCTCGCAGTTTGTCCTTTCCATCAGTGTCAGTGGAAATAGCAAAATTGACAGCAAGCTGGTCTTAGAAAAAGCAGCTGTTATGGGTCTGAAAATCGGAGCAAATTATCGGAGCCTGGATTATGAGCAGATGTCTAAGGCTCTGCAGGAGCAGCTTTCAGATGCAGCGTGGATAGGGGTAGAACGTTCCGGCACGCACGTGGAAATCAAAGTAGTGGAAAAGAAGCAGCCTATTGTTCCAGTGGGAGCGGGAAATTTGATTTCCAACCGGACAGGACTGGTAGAAGAGATAATGGTGATTCAAGGAACAGCTCAAATCAAAGAAAAAGATATGGTGCGTCAGGGTCAGGTTTTAATCACCGGCTTATCCACGCCTCCTGTTCCGTACCAACCTATTAGTGGGCAGAGTTCGGATAGTTCTAAAGGTCAAAACACGCCTAAGCCTGATGAGGGAGAGAATGCGAAAGCTTATGCCAGCGCAGCAAAGGGTTTTGTCAGAGGCAGAGTTTGGTATAGTTCAGAAGCAACGGTACCCCTCGTTGAAGATAAGGTGGAAGAGACAGGAAATATTACGCAAGGTTGGGGTATAAAAATCGGATCGAGAGTCATAATGGTAAAAGCACAAAGCTCACCTTATGCTCAATCAATTCAAGAAGTGAGCACACACTCACTTCCAGCGTGGAGGAATTGGCGTTTTCCTGTCGAAGTAGTTACAATTAAGTATAAGGAACAGCATACAGTGCATATTGAACGTACTCAGGAAGAAGCGAGGCAGGTAGGGGAAGACCTTGCCAGGAAAAAGGTTTATGAAGGGATTACCCCTAATGCCAAGGTGCTGGAGGAAAAAGTAAAGATTTTGTCCAGCGGTAGCGATTCGGAGCGGGTGCGGGTAGAAGTAGAAACTTATGAGGATTTAGCTGTATATGCCAGTCCATAATTGGAGGCGAAAATTTGCAGACTGAGACAAAACTTTATTTAAATGATACTGCTGAAGCTTTGAATTTGTTGGGTCCGGAGGATATACATCTGCGCATGCTGGAAGAACGGTTAGGTGGGAAGTGCGTTGTTAGAGGAGAAGAAATTGGGATATCCGGTGAAGCAGAAAAGGTAGAGAAGACAAAACGGGCCGTATCTGAGCTCTTAGCCATGATCAGACAGGGAAGTGAGCTGACTCCTGCCGATATTTCCTATGTCATATCCCAAATTGACGAAGGACAAGAGTTGGGAATGGCGGAAGCTCTGGGAAAAGTAGTAGCCACTACCCAGCGGGGCCGCCCCATTAGAGCCAAGACATTGGGACAGGCGGAATACTTGAAAAGTATTGAAAAAAGTACTTTAGTATTTGGAATTGGCCCGGCAGGAACAGGCAAGACCTACTTAGCTGTAGTGATGGCGGTTAAAGCCTTAAAAGCTAAAAAAGTCAACCGGATTATCCTGACCAGACCTGCGGTGGAAGCAGGAGAAAAATTGGGCTTCTTGCCGGGTGATGTTCAAGAAAAAGTCGATCCTTATTTACGTCCCCTTTATGATGCTTTGTATGATCTGCTCGGACCGGAAACCACACAGCGATATATTGAAAAAGGAACAATTGAAATCGCTCCTTTAGCTTACATGCGGGGAAGAACCTTGGATGATTCCTTTATTATTTTAGATGAAGCGCAGAATACCAGCCCGGAACAAATGAAAATGTTTTTAACCCGCCTGGGATTTGGCTCACAGGCGGTAGTGACAGGTGATGTTACTCAGGTGGATTTGCCAAAGGGACAATATTCAGGTTTACTGGATGTGCAAAAAATACTCCAGGGAATTCAGGATATTGAATTTCTCCATTTTACAGCTGCCGATGTGGTGAGAAATCCTTTGGTACAAAAGATCATCCAAGCTTACGAAGAGCGTAAGCCGCAGTCTCACCAGTGAGGAATGGGATAAATGTTGAAAAAGAGTAAATTATCAAAAAATAAATATTTAAAAAAGTTTTTACCCCAAAAACTTGCATGGAAGCTCGCTTTGACTGGCATGGTATGTTTTGTGATGATCGGAGTGCTTTTGTCTTCGGGAGCTTTTGTCTCTAAATTGCATATTGAACAAGGAGAACCCAGTCCTCAGCAAATCAATGCTCCTTACGACAAAGATATTGAAGACATGGAAAAATACCGGCAGGATCAGGAGGCAGCACGCAAGGCCGTCGAGCCTGTATACAAAGCAAATGAAGACGTAGCTTCTTCTTTGGTAAAAGACATTAGCTCCATGTTTTTAACCTTACAGGATGCCATTCAGGCTATACAGGGCAATCAGAATACCGCCACCGTCACATTGAATAATCTTCGTCAGAGTGTGCCCTTCAATGCTCTGAACACGGAAGTTTTGACCAACTTATTGAGTACTTCTGCTAATCAGTTGGAAACGGGAAAAAATCTGGCCAGTGAAACGATCGGCGGAAAGGCACGCAGTCTGGAAGAAGGCGCGAAGAGGGATAGCGATGTGTCGGGCTTAAGGGATCGTATCAAAGCAGTTTTTGCTCAAGACGATCTGAATGACAGTATGAAAGCCCTGCTCAACGCCTTTGTTGATGCTAAGGTAAACGAACCAACATTAACAGTGGATGAGCAGGTAACTCAGCAGAAACAAAATGCTGCTGTAGCCAATGTAAAGCTGGAGGTTTATCGCTATAAATATAATCAGAAAATTGTAGGTGCCGGAGATATTGTGGATGAAAAAACCTATCGGGTTTTGGCAGCCTACGGTTTGGTTAAGTCTGCATCACCATGGCAGGCGGCAGGCGGAGTAAGCATTATGACGCTGTCCGGTCTGGCGATTCTCGGCTTTTATCTTTTCCAATATAGAAAAGATATTTTTAAATCGGTGTCCCGGGTTATTTTGTTGGGACTGACCATCTTTCTTACTCTTTTTCTGGGAAAAGGGATTACATCGATCAACCTGGGTGGGCCAGAATATAACAGCTTGATAGGAATGATGATACCGGCAGCGTGGACTACAATGGCGGTAGCCATTCTCATTGACAAGAATCTTGCACTTATTGTCGCAGTTGTCCAGGCGTTATTTGTGGCGATTTTGGTAGATCCCACTTTATCTACAGCTACGGCGCTTCAGACTGGCCTGGTAGCTTTTTTCAGCAGTGTGGCCGGAGTGTTCAGTATCTCCAAATTAAGTCAGCGCTCCGATTTAGCTCGAGGCGGTTTGTATATCGGAGGGACTAATATTTTCATCATCAGCGGGATTGCCATATCGTCTGGAATGCGTCCGGCGGTATGGGCAGTCGGAATTTTGCTGGGCATTATAAATGGACTGTTTTCTTCAGTATTAACAGTGGGCACCTTGCACTGGTTTGAAGCAGGTTTTAAGATTACTTCATCCATCCGTCTGCTTGAATTATCAAATCCAAACCGGCCTTTACTGAAACGTTTGCTGATGGAGGCCCCGGGGACCTATCATCACAGTATTATGGTAGGTAACTTGGCAGAGGCTGCGGCAGAGGTGGTCAATGCTGATCCGGTTTTGGTCAGAGTCGGTGCCATGTATCACGATATCGGAAAGATCAAGCGTCCTTATTTCTTCAGCGAGAATCAATTCGCACAAGATAACCCCCATGACAAAATTGCACCTACCTTAAGTGCTTTAATTATCACCTCACATATTAAAGACGGGTTGGAGCTGGCTAAGGAATATAAGCTGCCTGAACCGATTCAGGATATTATTGCCCAGCACCATGGAGAAGGGCTGGTCAGCTTTTTCTATCATCGGGCATTAGAAGATAACGAAGAGGCTCCGGAAGAGAATTTCCGTTATGACGGACCGAAGCCTCAGACCAAAGAGGCGGCCCTGGTTTCCTTAGCTGATAGTGTGGAAGCGGCTGTTCGTTCGATGAAACAACCAACACCGGGAAGAATTGAAGGTTTGGTGCGCAAAATTATCAAAGACAGGCTGAACAGCGGCCAGTTAGATCAAAGCGATCTTACCCTCCAGGATTTGGACCGGATTGCCATGGCTTTTGTTCGGGTTCTAAGCGGAATTTTCCATTCCAGGATAGAATATCCGGAGCTTCCGAATAAAGCAAGTCAGGAGAAGAAGCATGTAGAGAGTAAGAGCGGGGAAAATAAAGGAGCAGAGAATAAAGGAACTGATGGGAAAACTGCGGAACCGAAGAATGATGGAGCAAAATCGGACGGAGCCGTCAAGTCAGAGCAGAGGGCAGAGGGGCCTGTTAATATTGAAGATTAATGTAAACCGTCAGGATCTCGGTTGGTCTGAGAGGCACAGTTCCGCTTTCGGCAGATAGCGCCATCCGTGGCGCTAACAGCCGCGCTTCGCATCCATGCTCAGCTAACGCTGGAACTGTGCCCCTCAGACCTAATTTTAAGCATGTCTGTCGCTCATCTCCGGTCACGCATCCCTTAGCTGGTATCAGGTTACAGGTCATGATAGCCCAGAAGCATTTCTGAAGGAGCCCCGCCCCTAAATATAGCCTTGCGAAGACTCAGAAGGGCAGCCCCGGCGCCCTCCAGAGCGTTGTGCGTCAAGCTGCCTTCGCCCCAGCATTGATACGCTTAGTCAAGGAATCAGGATAAATCAGCGTAAAAACCAGAAAACTTAGATGGGAAGAAGAGGCTAAAAGGTATGATTTTAGATATAAACTGGGAAGAGGAAAGCATCAGAGAAGAAGAGTATCCGCATATTCAATCCTTACTTCAGTCCGGGATGGAGACAGCTCTTAAACTGGCTGATGGCCCGGAAGAGGGAGAAATTAGCCTGACTCTGGTGACTAATGAGCGAATTCATGAATTAAACAGGGAGTATCGGGGGAAAGATTATCCTACGGATGTTCTTTCTTTTGCTCTTATGGAAGAAGGAGAGGACGAGCCAGAAATTACTGGCTGGGAAGAAGATTATGAGGACGAGCTTTTAGGCGATATTGTTATATCGGTGGAAAAGGCCAGAGAACAAGCTGAAGAGTTCGGACATTCTTTTGAGCGTGAATTGGTTTATTTGGCGGTTCACGGGACTCTTCATCTGTTGGGATTTGACCACGAGAGCGAGGATGAACGCCAGGTGATGCGCAGGAAAGAGGAAGAGGTCATGGAGCATATAGGTTTAGTTCGCTAAGCAGCTGAAAAAACACCAGCGAGGGATAACATGGAGAAGGATCAAGAAAAATCTAGTTTTATGCAAAGTTTAGCTCAGGCAGGGAATGGTCTTAACTATGCGTGGAAGACCCAAGGCCATATGCGTTTTCATGGATTTGCCGCTGTGGTGGTGTTACTCTGTGCATGGTGGCTGAAACTTAGTGTGTTTAAATGGCTGATTTTAATCTATGCTATCGGCAGTGTGATCACCGCGGAAACTTTTAATACAGCGATTGAAGTGACTGTGGATCTGGCACAGCCTAATTTTCATCCTATGGCCGGAATTGCCAAGGATGTGGCGGCGGGGGCAGTGGTTATTACAGCAATTCAGGCAGTAATTATAGGTTTAATTATCTTTATCCCTGAAATTGTACGGGTCATGTTTTAAGGTAAGGAGAATTTGCTATGGAATTGGCCGTAGATGAAAAGCGGCAGGAATTGGTTGAAAGGGCAAAAGAGGCTTATAATAAAGCGTATGCTCCCTATTCCCACTATCCAGTAGGGGCAGCGGTTCTTTTTAACTCAGGAAAGATTTATAGCGGCTGTAATGTGGAGAATGCCAGCTTTGGATTGACTTCCTGCGCCGAACGGAACGCTATATTCGCTGGAATCGTTGAAGGGGAAAGGAAAATTGTGGAGGTGGCAATTGCCGTCCCGACGAATGAATTTCCTTCACCATGTGGAGCATGTCGTCAGGTTATCAGAGAATTTACTAACGACTGTCCGGTCATCTTTGTCAATGGTTTGGGAGAAACGAAGGTTGTTCAGCTGAGTAAGCTTCTGCCTCAAGCCTTTGGCCCAGATTTTCTTTGAAGTTTAATAGCAATAAAAGATAAACACAGCCTCTGCTTGAAGAATGGATAAAAAGCCAGAGGGTGAGTGTGAAAAAGCAGGAGAGTGAAAATAGTGCCGAACCAAGGCCAAGAGAAGAATATCCGTTCCGGTTTTGTCACCGTGATCGGTCGTCCCAATGCAGGAAAATCCACCTTACTGAATCATTTACTCGGGCAAAAATTGTTAATTATGTCTGACAAGCCGCAAACGACCCGCAACCGGATTCAGTGTATTTTGACTGAAGAAAGAGGTCAAATTATTTTTCTCGACACACCGGGAATACATAAGCCTAAGCATAAGCTTGGGGAATATATGGTAGGAACGGCTAAAGATACCCTTAATGAGGTGGATATGATCCTGTATATGGTGGATGCTTCCGCTGAGTTGGGGGGAGGTGAAGAGTATATTCTGGAGATGCTCCGTCATACTTCCACCCCTTGTGTCCTTGCCTTAAATAAAATCGATCTTATTAATAAAGAAACTCTGGTGGGAGTGATCCGCCAGTACAGTCAGTTGGGCAATTTCCAGGCAATTATTCCCATTTCGGCGAAAACCGGGGAAAATAGTGAAGAATTACTGAAAGTACTCTTTTCTGCTTTGCCTGTCGGTCCACTCTATTATCCGGTGGATGAAGTCACAGATCAGCCGGAAAGATTTATCATGGCCGAATTGATTCGGGAGAAAGTGTTGCAATTGACGCGTGAAGAAATCCCTCATTCCTTAGCGGTAGTGATTGAAGAAGTGGCGGAAAAAAGCTCGTTGGTGAAGGTGAGAGCCCTGATTATGGTGGAGAGGGATTCTCAAAAGGGAATAATCATCGGGCAAGGTGGAAAAATGCTCAAAGAAGTAGGACGATTAGCCAGAATTGACATTGAGAATCTTCTCGGCAGCAAAGTTTTTCTGGAATTATGGGTAAAAGTGAAAAAAGACTGGCGTAATCGGCAGGACGCTTTACGCCAGCTTGGATATAAAGAAGAACGCTGAGTTTTGAGCGGACAGTAAAAAGGTAAACCAGGAACTAAACAGGCAGGAAAGGAAGGTCTATATGAATTTAGCTGCAATGATTGATCATACTCTGCTTAAACCGGAAGCGACGGAAAGGGACATTGTGCGCTTATGTCATGAAGCCAAAGAATACCACTTTGCTTCGGTTTGTGTTAATCCCGCCTATGTTTCAGTTGCTTCAAAGCTGCTGTATGGTACAGGTATTGGTGTGGCAGCCGTAGTTGGGTTCCCGCTGGGGGCGGCTTTAACGGAAAGCAAGATTCAGGAGGTTTTAGCGGTTAAGGCTTTGGGAGCCAGAGAAGTGGATATGGTGATGAATATCGGCTGGGCTAAATCGGGTGCCTGGGATAAAGTGGAACGGGATATGAGCCGGGTCGTGGAATGTGCACATTGCTGCGGAATGATTATCAAGGTGATTATTGAGACAGCCTTGCTTACTCAGGAAGAAAAGAAGCTGGCGGCAGACATTGTCATCCGAACGGGAGCAGATTATGTCAAGACCTCTACCGGCTTTTCCGGTGACGGGGCTTCGGTGGAAGATGTGCGTCAGCTTAGGGAATGGGTAGGAGATCGGGTGAAGATCAAAGCCTCAGGTGGGATTCGCAGCAAAGAGGGAGCTATGGCTCTGATCGAAGCCGGCGCGGATCGTCTGGGCACCAGTGCAGGAATAGCAATATTACAATAAATGCAGTATAGGATTAACTTTCATAACAAAGAATAAGAGGTGAATGGGAGTGGCAGTTTTTCATGCCGATGGATTGGTGATCCGCAGTCGGGAATATGGTGAGTCGGATCGACTGCTGACTCTTTTCACCCGTGAATATGGTAAAATTCAAACGGTGGCTAAGGGAGTGCGCAAACCTAAAAGCAGACAAAGAGCCGGAGCCCAGCTTTTTACCTATGGAGATTTTTTACTGCATCGGGGCAAAACTTTGCATACCGTGAATCAGGCCAGCCCGCGCGAGAGTTTTCCACATTTGTGGAATGACTTTGACAAAAGCATGGCTGCGGCAAATATGGCAGAGCTTTTAGATCTGGCCACGCTGGAGAACCAACCACAGCAGGAACTTTTTACGCTTACTTTTACCGGTTTTTTTTTGCTGGACGCTGTTGAACCTTTGCTCTTACAGGCTGCGTATGCATTGCGTCTCATGAGTATTCTCGGTTACCGCCCTAATTTGGAGGAGTGTGCCGGCTGTGGAGAGACTTTAAAGGGCGAACGTCTTTTTTTTAATGCCCAGCTGGGCGGGCTGCTCTGTGCGGATTGCAGCAAAGACGCGGGAGGAAAATTTATCAGGGCTGGAAGTATCGCTTTTATGAGGCAGCTACTCAGCAGTGATTTGACTAAATTAGACCGGCTCCGTTGGAATGCGTCAATGCAGGAAGAAGTCTTGGAGACAGTCCAGGGTTATTGTGAGAGCAAGCTGGAGAGAAGTTTACGTTGTTGGAGGACAGGGAAACAAATGCAGGAAAATGTGGGACGTCATTTAATGAACAGAAAGGATGGCGATTCCGATGAGCGAAGCGGTGTGGAGCGAGCTGGAGAAGTTGGATGTGATCCGTGAACGCTTTAATGTTACCTATGATGAGGCACGCTATGCCTTAAAGATGGCTAATGATGATTTGTTGGAAGCTTTAGCCTGGTTGGAGCGGGAAAATTATAAAGGTTATAGCGGATGGGATGGAGCAACGGGTGAATGGTGGGATCGGTTGAAAGAGAAGATGAGTGATTTAGGACATACTCAAGTGTCGTTAAAACATAATGACAAAACCTTGCTTTCTTTTTCCGCACCGGTGGGAATCGGTTTAGGCTATGTTCTTTGGCGCAAAAAAACGACCCGTATTCTGGGCCTGGCAGGCTTGGCTGCTGCCGCTATCGGAAGATGTGAATGGGAAGTGGAACAGTTTTCCGAGGTGGATTGCCAAGGTGAGGTTGAATATCAGGGAGAGGTAGTGTCTCCGGGGGGAACGACGATTTGACACTCTGGCGAGGGTCGCATATAATAATGGCAAATGATATTAACCGCAATGATGAGAAAAAATCCGGTGTTTTGATAGCAGCGAGTTCGGAGCTGGTGAGAGCCGAATGAAAACTAAGGATGGGGCAACTCAGAGCGATAACAATGAAGAGGATTCACAGGGTGAATCAAACAGGGTGGAACCGCGGGAAATGCTCTCGTCCCTGTAGCCTAAGGCTACGGGGGTGAGGGCTTTATTTAGTATATTTTGAAAGTATAGGATTAATAAAATGCTATAATTGATAGTTATTAAAGATATGAGGAGGTTTATCATGAAATTTCAAGACATGATTTTGGCCCTTAATCAGTTTTGGGGTGAACAAGGGTGTATTATTGCCCAGCCTTATGACATAGAGAAAGGGGCGGGTACCATGAACCCGGCAACCTTTTTGAGAGCTCTGGGCCCTGAACCTTGGAATGTGGCCTATGTTGAACCCTGCCGCCGTCCTACTGACGGACGCTATGGAGAAAATCCCAACCGCTTGCAGCATTATTTTCAATATCAGGTTATCCTGAAACCGTCTCCTGATAATGTTCAGGAGCTCTATCTGGAGAGCTTGACCAGACTGGGCATTAACGCCAAAGAACATGATATCCGCTTTGTAGAGGATAACTGGGAATCTCCGACTTTGGGAGCCTGGGGTCTGGGCTGGGAAGTATGGCTCGACGGGATGGAAGTGACTCAGTTCACCTATTTTCAGCAATGCGGGGGAATCGACTGCAAGCCTGTGTGTGCCGAAGTGACTTATGGACTGGAACGGCTGGCTATGTATATCCAGGATAAGAAAAGTATTTTTGATATTGAATGGGTGGGAGATACTACCTATGGCGATATCTATTTACAGAATGAGATTGACTATTCCCATTATAATTTTGAGGCAGCTGATGTAGAGGCGTTGCAAACATTTTTTGAAATGTATGAAAAAGAAGCAGTGCGGATCGCCGAAAAGGGATTGGTTTTGCCGGCCTTTGACTATGTGCTTAAGTGCTCTCATACCTTCAACCTTTTGGAGGCAAGAGGAGCCATCAGTGTAACGGAACGGACTGCCTATATCGGCAGAGTCAGGGCACTAGCCCGGCTATGTGCCCATGCCTATGTGGAACAAAGAGAGAAATTAGGGTACCCTCTATTAAAGAATAAAGAGGTATCGGAAGATTCAGTACAGGGAGGGAATTAAGATGGCAAAGGATTTTTTGCTTGAAATAGGAATCGAAGAAATGCCGGCTAAATTTGCACCGCTGGCTTTGACGCAATTGGAGGAGCAGGGCCGGAAAACATTGGGTGAATTGCGGCTGGAGTTTGCTTCTTTATATGCCTATGCCACTCCCCGCCGCCTGGTATTGCTTGTTGCACAACTGGCAGAGCATCAGGAGGAGTTAAAAGAAGAGGTAAAAGGACCTGCGCAGAAAGCGGCTTACGATCAAGAGGGCAATCCAACGAAAGCTCTTTTAGGATTCTCCCGTTCTCAAGGAGTAACAAGTGACGATCTCTTTATCCGGGAAGTGGGAGGAGTGCCTTATGTCTTTGCACGTAAATCGGATGCCGGTAAGGATGCCTCAGAACTTCTGCCCCAGTTTTGTCTGGATATGATCCAAAGTCTGCAATTTCCCAAACCGATGCGCTGGGGAGACTTGGATGTGCGCTTTGCCCGCCCGATTCGCTGGCTGGTGAGTTTATTCGGAACAGAGGTGGTGCCTTTTCAATTTGTCGGTCTTGAGTCAGGTCGTTTATCCCGGGGCCATCGTACCTTGTCAAAGGGCCAGATAAGTATTTCCGAACCGGCCAACTATATTGAAGAAATGCGCAGTGCGTATGTCCTGGTGGATCAGAATGAGCGGCGGAAACTGATCTGGGAGCAGATTCAGGCTTTAGTGGAACAGGCTGGGGGAGAGGTACTGGAAGATGAAGAACTTCTCTCTGAGGTTACTCATATTGTAGAATATCCTACTGCCCTGATGGGTAACGTGGAAGAGCGTTATATGCACTTACCCAAGGCAGTGATCACGACTCCGATGCGTGAACACCAACGCTATTTCCCCGTGTATGAGGATAAAAAAGGAGAGAAACTGCTCCCCCACTTTATTACTGTCCGTAATGGAGACAGCACGGCCATTGACCAAGTGAAAGATGGCAATGAAAAAGTATTAAAATCCCGTTTGGAGGATGCAGCTTTCTATTATCGGGAAGATCTAAAAATTCCTTTGATTGACCAACTGGATAAACTGTATAAAGTGGTCTATCATGAAAAATTAGGCTCAGTGGGGCAGAGAGTGGAACGTTTATGCGGCCTGTCCGATTTGATGACGGAGTTTTTGAGTCTGGATGCCATTACTACGATGAATGTGGACCGTACGGCCCTTTTGGCAAAGGCTGACTTAGTCACCATGATGGTCTACGATTTTCCTGAATTACAGGGTATCATGGGAGCTGAGTATGCCAGAGCCGGGGGAGAAGATCCGGCGGTGTGTCAAGGCATTTTGGAACATTATCAGCCCCGGTTTGCGGGAGATGCCCTTCCGGCCTCTGATGTGGGCAGAGTAGTGGGGATTGCCGATAAGATGGATGTGATCACCGGAGCCTTCGGTATCGGAATCCAGCCGACCGGTTCCCAGGATCCTTATGCTCTCCGCCGCCAAGCTCAAGGAGTTATCAGTATTTTGTTGGATGCGGAGTGGAATCTCTCGGTGGGGACATTAATCACTGGTGCCCACAAGTTTTATATTAAGTTTGGGATTATCCTTCTGCCCTTAAATGATATCAAGCCTGGCATGCTG
>JAEWCM010000176.1 GCA_023390635.1 Bacillota bacterium | reverse complement strand
CATCTACCTTGATGTGGAAGATAATATTATTAAAGATGTTAAATTTAAAACTTTTGGCTGCGGGGCGGCAGTGGCTACCAGTAGCATGGTTACGGAAATGGTGAAGGGAAAAACCATTGAAGAAGCTTTGAAGATTTCTAATGAAGCAGTGGCTGAGGCGTTAGATGGACTGCCTCCGGTGAAGATGCACTGTTCCAATTTGGCGGCAGATGCTCTCCATGCAGCAATCAAAGATTATTATGAGAAGCATCAGAAAGAACAGGGATGAAAAAATGACTCAGGCAAATAAGCCTAAAGTAGTCGTTGGGATGAGCGGCGGTGTGGATAGTTCCATGGCCGCCGCTTTGCTCAAGGAACAAGGCTATGATGTCATCGGTGTGACATTGCAAATATGGAAGTCGGCAGGGCCGGAAGTAGAAGGCGGTTGCTGCTCGGTTTCGGCGATTGACGACGCACGCAGGGTGGCCTACCAGATTGGGATACCTCATTATGTGTTGAATTTCCGCGATTATTTTGCGGAAAAGGTGGTTGATTATTTTGTCCGCTCCTACCTGGCCGGAGAAACACCTAATCCTTGTTTGGCCTGCAATCGCTATGTGAAATTCGATGAATTGCTGCAAAAAGCCCGCGGTCTGGGAGCAGAATACATTGCTACCGGTCATTATGCCAAGATCGTTCGCGATGAAGAGAGTAGCCGTATAGTGTTGTGCAAGGGGATTGATGATAAGAAAGATCAAACTTACGCTCTCTATATGCTGACTCAGGAACAGCTGGCCCATACCCTGTTTCCCCTGGGTGACTATACGAAAGAGCATATTCGGGAAATGGCCAGAGCCAGGGGCATAGGCGTGGCTAATAAACCGGACAGTCAGGAAATCTGTTTTATCCCCGATAATGATTATGCCTCCTTTATCAAGGAACGAGCCGGAAACCAGGTGAAACCGGGGAATTTTGTAGATTTGCAGGGCCATGTACTAGGCCGGCATAAAGGTTTGGCCTACTATACGGTGGGACAGCGCAAGGGATTGGGATCAACATTTGGTAAGCCGATGTTTGTGGTGGCCCTTAATCCGGAACGCAATGAAGTGGTTTTAGGGGCAGACCCGGATGTTTATGCTAAGACTCTATGGGCAGATGATCTTAATTGGATCGGGATTTCTCAATTGGATGAGCCCATTCAGGTTCAGGCAAAGATCCGCTATAAGGCTCCCCTGGCCTCGGCAATGGTATTCCCGGAAGGTCAGAATTTGGTTCGAGTCGTTTTTGATCAGCCCCAAAGAGCGGCAACTCCCGGGCAGGCAGTGGTTTTTTACAAAAATGATATTGTACTGGGCGGAGGAAAAATTCTCACTGATCCCAGAGAGAATTCTCCGTTAAATCAGGCAAAAATGATCTGAAATATGTTATAAAAGGAAATATTATGGTAATATAAGGATAGATATAGCGAATTAGTAGAATTACAAGAAGAATATTAGACAAAATTAATATAGCAAAATCGAAGTCCCTCTTTTGAATGAATTGTAATGCAGATGGTCATAATAAATAATGTATCACAATTGTTCGAGGAGGGACTTTATGCGACGGGCCAGAGAGATTGTCGGGTTGCCTGTATTGGATATACGCAGCGGAAACCAGGTAGGCTGGGTTCAGGACATGGTTTTTGACGCACAGGAAGACCAGGTGCTCGGACTGATTCTGGAGGGAGGGCATTTCTTTCAATCTGATAAGGGAATACCCCGCAACTCCATTGTTTCTATCGGAAAAGATGCTTTAACGGTAGACGGCACGGAGCTTCAGTCCTTGAAAGGTGTAAAGTGGTCCGAAAAGTTGGGAAATCAGGTGTATACCCAGGGTGGAGAAGCAAAAGGCACGATTGAAGATGTCTTCTTAGATGATTCGACAGAGCGTATTACTGGATTCGAAATCTCAGACGGATTATTCGCTGATCTGTTTGTCGGGAGAAGTTCTGTTTCCGAACAGCAGGTTGTGGTGGATGGGACGGATGTCTTGATTGTTGCTGATGAGGCAGCTCCGTGGAGTGCGGAAGACAAAGGAGGCCTGGAGTGATGATTTGTCCTGTTTGTGGAGGGCGCACGATCGGTAAAATCGGAGTAGACCAGTATTATTGCTGGGATTGCTGTGTAGAATTTGCCAATCAGGCGGATAAAACAGTGATTTATGATCTGGCGGAAGACGGATCGTTAATGGCTTGGGAAGAATCTTTGGATAATCCGATCACGGCAGAATCCCTGAATAGTTAAAAACAGCCGATTGGAAAAATTTTGTTTACAGAATGATAAAACGAAGCAGGCACTGAAATAGGAATTGAACAGGAGGAATGCGTTGTGAAATGGTCTTCTGTTACCGGCAGTGTAGTTGTAGGAAGTTTAGCAGGATTGGGAATTGGTTATTCCTTGCTTTCCAGATCAAGGCGGAAAGCTTTATCGAAGCGCAGCCGCCGTTACTTGGGACGGCAGAAGTCGTTGATGTCTAAAATGGCAAGAAAGGTGCTGCACTGAGAATATGGACACCTCTTTTCTCGCTTTGATAGTGATGAAAAGGGGTGTTTTTATATATAAAGCTTTTAAAAGAAATAATCTTGCCGTCGGGAATACCATGCCCTATAATAAAACCAAATATGGAAAGAGGGATTCATAAATGCATTGTCCGATTTAAGCGTAAAGAAAATAATCAATGTGGGCTGTTGATAGCAGCATTGTTTCTTATGCTTAAATTTAGGAAGGACACCATTTATGAAGCCAGCGAGAAATGTTTGGCTCATGTATGATATTGCCTTTTTACAGGGTATGAATGCGAGGTAGGAATAGGTCAAATTGATTAGATAATATCGAAAAGATTGAGTATTATTTACTGGCAGGGCAAAAGCCCTGCTATTCTTTTATTTACGTTTGATTTGCCATAGAATTCTAATCAGAGTTTTCCTCTTGTTTTCTGATTAGATTTTCCTCTGCCGGGGCATTTTAAAACAGTTGAGTGTTGATGCTCAAAAAATGAGAAGATCACCGGTAGGGAGAGATAGCATGGAGGAGAGAACGAAATACAAATTATGGCGCTGGGGGTTTCTGGGCTTATGCATTGTGCTGGGAATCGTGCTGTTGTATATGGTAAGGGCGATTATCGGTCCGTTTCTTGTGGCCTTTGTCCTGGCCTATTTGTTGAATCCTTTGGTTGAAAGTCTGGAAAGGCATCAGATAAAAAGAAAATATGGAATTACCCTTGTTTTTTTAGGCATCGTTTTGTTAATCACTGTGACACTGTTTATTATTTTGCCTGTGCTCTACAATGAACTTTCCAAATTATCCGTCCGTTTGCCGGAAGTAATGGATGGGTTCAACCGTCAGATCCTTAATTTAAGAGCCCGACTTAATGAGACAGGTTTGCCTGTTCAAGTGCTCAACGCAGTGGATAACCATATGGCCCAGACAGAGAACGGGTTTGGTCTATACCTGGATCGTTTCCTTGACGAGCTTCCCCATATGCTGGGTTCGTTGACCTATTACTTTCTTTCCCCGATCATGGCTATATATTTTCTGGCCGATTGGAAGAGGATGAATAAATGGTTCATGCGTTTGGTTCCAGGTACCTCTCGGATTGAATGGCTGCGCCTGTGGCAGGATATCAATCACGTTCTCCGCCGCTTTATCCGCGGTAATCTGGTGGTGGCGGTAATTGTTGGAGTACTGATCGGGATTGGGGTGAAGTTGATCGGTATGGACTATGCCTTGCTCATTGGCTTGATCTGCGGGGTTTTTGATCTCATTCCCTATTTTGGACCGCTGATCGGAGCGGTGCCCTCTGTCCTGCTGGGGCTGACTAAGTCGAGCTGGATGGCGGTGGAAGTGGGCATTGTAATTCTGGTGGTACAGCAATTGGAAGGAAACTTTATCTCACCTAAACTGATGGGAGACAGTGTGGGTCTTCATCCCCTTTGGGTGGTGTTTGCTCTTTTGGCAGGGGAAAGCATTGCCGGTTTTTGGGGGATGCTGGTGTCTGTGCCCTTCGCTGCCGTACTCAGGGTAGTGCTGCGCTACATTTATTTCCGTTTGGTGGCACCTGAACAGGAAAAGAGCGGTTGCAACCCGAACGGAGGTTGACAAAAAACAACGGCTTTTGTATACTTTCACCATAAATTATCAATTTAAACCGATGAAGAAAATAAGTAGTTTTGATCGAAGTTGCAGAGAGACTCTGGGAGGTGCGAAGAGTTATTTCATCAAGGCGAATGCTATTTCCGAGGGCAAGTAATCCTTGCCGTGGCACGCGTTAAGTGCAAGGCAGATGACTGTCGATAAAGCGATCTGTCCATTCGCTGTTGTGGCGGAAGACAGGTAAGCAGGGTGGTACCGCGGATAACTCGCCCCTGATTTTAGGGCGGGTTTATTTTATTTTCAGGACTTATAGTGATTTTAATTTTCGGAGGGACGGCAATGTATACAGGAAATCAGTTAAGAGAAATGTTTTTAAAATTCTTTGAAGCGAAGGGTCACCGAATCTTGCCCAGTGCTTCCCTTATTCCTAAGGATGATCCTACTTTACTGCTGACGGTGGCAGGAATGGTACCCTTTAAGCCATACTTCCAGCGTAGAGTGGAGCCACCTTTTCACAGAGCAACCACTGCCCAGAAATGCGTACGGACGCCTGATTTGGAGGAAGTAGGTAAGACCGCCCGCCATCATACTTTTTTTGAAATGCTGGGAAATTTCTCTTTTGGTGATTATTTCAAAGCTGAAGTGATTCCCTGGGCTTGGGAATACATTACGGAAGTGTTGAAAGTCCCTAAAGAAAAATTGTGGATTACGGTTTATCCGGAAGATGAAGAAGCCCGCCGTTTCTGGACTGAGAAAGCTGGTGTTGATCCAGCCCGGGTAGTGGATGATGCAGAGGATTTTTGGGCAGCCGGTCCGACCGGTCCCTGCGGTCCTTGCTCGGAAATTTATGTTGATCTAGGGGAAAGCAGGGGTTGCGGCAAACCGGATTGTGCCATCGGCTGCGACTGTGACCGTTTTTTAGAAATCTGGAATTTGGTGTTCATGCAATATAACCGGGATGAGGCAGGAAACCTCACTCCTCTTCCCAAGCAAAACATCGATACAGGTATGGGCCTGGAGAGGATTGCTTCCGTGATGCAGGGAGTTGAATCCAACTTTGACACCGATTTATTCCGTCCGATCATTGATCAGGTGGCTGCTCTGGCCGGTAAGAAATATAAGGAAAACCCGAAAGACGATTTGGCTTTGAAAGTAGTGGCAGATCATGCCCGGGCCGTTTCCTTTATGCTGGCGGATGGTATCCGCCCGGATAATGAAGGACGGGGCTATGTGCTGCGTCGTATCCTGCGTCGGGCTGTGCGCTATGCCCGTTTGCTGGGAATTGAGAAACCTTTCCTTGACCAGGTATTTGGTATCATTCAACGGGATTACACTCATCATTATCCGGAACTTAAAGAAAACGAAAATTTTATTCTTAACCATCTCCGCCTGGAGGAACGCAATTTTCAGGCCACTCTGGAACAGGGAACGGAAATTCTACAGCAAAAAGTGAACAATCTTAAGAGCCAGGGTGACATAGTGCTGTCAGGAGAGGATGCCTTTTATCTTTATGAAACGTATGGCTTCCCGGTGGAGCTGACAGAGGAAATGCTGGAGGAACAGGGTATCTCCATAGATATGGAAGCCTTCCAGGCCGCGGCTGAAGAACACCGGCAGAAGGCTAAAGCCCAGTCCCAGCAAAAGCAGGTCAAAGGAGACAGCCCTGCAGTGATTGAGAAGGCGAAGGTCTTGGGAATTACGCCTTTTATAGGCTACGAAAAAACTGCAAGCTCCGTTCAAGTCATGGCCTTGTTTAAAGAAGGAGAGGAAATCGGAGAAGCAGGTGAAGGAGAAGAAGTGCTGTGCTTTTTGTCCGAAACACCTTTTTATGCAGAGAGCGGCGGACAGGCAGCCGATCAGGGGATGATCCGTACAGCTCGTGCTGAAGGCAAGATATTAGAGGTTAAAAAAGGTGTGACAGGAACCTTTTATCATCGGGTGCTGATCACTCAGGGTGTCCTTCATGCAGGTGAAACGGTGGAAGCGGTGGTAGATGCTGCTGTCCGATTGGCTACAGCCCGTCATCACAGTGCGACCCATCTGGTGCAGGCTGCGCTCCGCACAGTGCTGGGGGATCATGTGCAGCAGGCAGGGTCATTGGTGACTGGTGAGAGACTGCGCTTTGATTTTACTCATTTTTCTTCGCTGACTCCGGAAGAATTGAGCAAAGTGGAGGATCTGGTCAACCAGGCAGTGTTGAACGATCTGAGTGTCGATGTGGCGGAAATGGAATTGGATGCAGCGAAGAAAGCTGGAGCGACCGCTTTGTTTGGAGAAAAATACGGCGATGTGGTGCGCGTGGTTAAAATGGGCAATTTTAGTAAAGAATTATGTGGAGGAACCCATGTACACCATACCGGAGAAATCGGTTTGGTGAAAATTCTTTCCGAGGGCGGTATCGGCGCCGGGCTGCGCAGATTGGAAGCGACAGCAGGTTTAGAAAGTCTTAATTTCCTACGCAGCAGAGAGCGAGAGCTGGCAGGGATCGGACAATTGTTGAAAGCTCAGCCGGAAGATGCGGAAAGAAAAGTGGCAGCTTTGGTTAGTCAGGTGAAGGATCTGGAAAAAGAAATTCAGCAGCTTCAGGGTAAATTGGCGAAAGCTGAAGTAAGTGGCTTGCTGGAAAGTGTACAAGAGGTGGATGGTATTCAGGTGCTAGCCGCTCAGGTTCAGAGTCCTGATATGGACGGACTGAGACAAATGGCCGACTTATTGAAAGATAAGCTCAAAAAAGGGGTTATTGTGCTCGGAGCTGTTACGGAAGGCAAAGTAAATTGGGTTGTTGCTGTATTTGGAGGTTTAATTGGCCTTAATGCAGGGCAAATTATTAAAGAAGTGGCGAAAATTACCGGCGGCGGCGGTGGCGGAAGGCCTGATATGGCTCAAGCCGGTGGTAAAGATCCCAGCAAAGTGGGAGAGGCCATAGATAAAGTGCCGGCAATTTTAAAAAGTTTTTTGCAGAAATAAAAGGAAAAAGCCGAGCCGGGACAGAATAAACTAAATTAGATTGAAAAATTTTTCTTGCATTAGTACCCCGTAAGGTTCAGCAATGTCAGAACCGATCGGGATTGCGAAAGGAGGAGAAGCCCTTGGATCGATTGGAAGAAACAATGATGTTTAGAGCGGGCGGTGAAGAGGAAGTTTCTGCACGGGAAATATTGCAACTGGTTTATGCAGCCTTGCAGGAAAAGGGGTATGACCCGATTAACCAGTTGGTCGGCTATCTCATATCTGGCGATCCCGTTTACATCACCAGTCACAATCAAGCCCGGGCATTGATTCGCAAATTGGAACGTTATGAATTGATGGAGGAATTGGTTCGTTACTATTTGCAGGAAGAAAAATAAATTTTTCTTTAGGCGGGCAAACCCTCGCTGCAACAAGTGAGGGTTTGCCTATGATGCTTTTAGTTTTTCTTTTCAACGGAAGAGGCTAATGGGGAGAGGAGACTCAGGGGTGAGGATTATGGGGTTGGATTTTGGGGAGCGGACCATCGGTGTAGCAGTCAGTGATCCCATGCTGTGGACCGCACAAGGTGTCAAGACCATCCGCCGCTCTCCCAGGGAGATGGAAGAGCTGGGAGAACTGCTTCGCAGCTATGAAGTGGAGGAAATTGTGCTCGGCCATCCAAAAAATATGAATGGTACATTAGGTCCCCGCTCTGAGGTAACCCTGGAATTTGCCGATAAGTTACGCCAGGCTTTTGCATTACCTGTTTTATTATGGGATGAAAGATTAAGCACAGTGGCGGCGGAACGATTATTGTTGGAAGGGGACGTATCCCGTGCCAAGCGCAAGCAAGTGATTGATAAAATGGCGGCTGTCTTTATTCTTCAAGGCTATCTGAACCGGCGCAGGCAAAAAAATGAATAGACATTCATTTGACAATCATTACCTATGAGAGTACAATGACAATATCTTTGATAAGAGGTGAATTGAATGACTGACCATAACCACGATCACGATCACGATCATGGCCACGAATTAGAAGAATTTGATACGATTGTTCTTACTGATGATGACGGAAAAGATCATGAGTTTCTCCACTTGGATACATTGGAAGTTGATGGATCAGCTTACTTTGTACTGATGCCTTTGGCTGGAGAAGATGAAGAAGAGGATGAGGCAATCATTCTCAAGTTGGGCAAAGATGAAAACGGCAATGAGCTGTTAATGGACATTGAAGACGACGAGGAATGGGAAAAAATAGCTGATGCTTGGGAAAGCATGGATGACGAAGAAGACTAAGAATCGTTGCCTGACAATTTAGATGATTAAATATTGGGAATCTGGCGCTGTCCAGATTCCTTATTTTATTTTGTAATAAAGTTTTATAAATAGGAAAAGTTTTTGAGAATTTAGGAAAAACTATGAGGAGTGATGCTGTGATTTAGATAACCGTGAGGTGAGCGAATGAAATGTCTGGGGAAACAGTGGAATCAATTCTTTTTCTTAACTTTAATCATCGCAAGTATGAGTTTTTTAGGTGGATGCACGGAAGGGTCGAGAGAGGGGAGTTCTCTGGATTCGTCTAATGGAAAATCTTCCGTTGCGGGGGAGAGAAAGGATAATGAAAAGTTGCCGGAAGGGAGCGCAGTGGAGGATTGCCAGCTGGGAGGCCTGAAAGAAAACAGTGCTCGAAAAAAAATCGGGGAGTGGTCTTCCAAGAAGCTGGAACAAAAAATCAAGCTAGTGTACAATGGGATGGATGAGTCAGTATCTCTTAAAGATTTAGGGATGACTGTCGATGAGGAAAAGACCTGGCAGACCGTTAATAATAATCCGGGGAGAAAAGTCAATGCTGAAGTGAAATTTGAAGAAAAGTCAGCTCAGTTACAGGCCCTATATGAGAAATTCACACAGAAACCGGTCAATGCAACTTTCACCATTGAAAATGATACGTTTAAAGTTACTCCCGCACAAGAAGGCTGGACGGTTAATTATTCGGGTACGGTGGACCAGTTGAAGAATATTGCTTTGAATGATCTGCCGGAGGAAGTGGATGTTGTCGTAACATCTGTTGCGCCGCAAGTGTCCACTGAATCGATTCAGCAGCTTGCCTTTGACGGCCTGATCTGTGAATTTGAAACGAAGTATAATGTGAATGAAAAAAATCGTAGTTCGAATCTGGAGAAAGCGGCTAAAATATTCGATAATAAATTATTAAGGCCTAATGAAACTATATCTTTTAATGATTTAGTCGGACCGCGAACCCCAGAACGAGGATATAAAGATGCCTATGTCATTATTAACAATGAGTATGTAGAAGGAACAGGCGGAGGAATTTGCCAGGTAACTTCTACCTTATACAATATTGCGCTATTGGCTAATTTAGAAATTGTAGAACGGCATCCCCACGCAGTGGCAATTAATTATGTTCCACTCGGTCAGGATGCTACGGTTAATTATCCTAACCTGGATTTGAAGTTGAAGAATCCTTTTCCCAACTTTATTTATTTACGCGTGGAAGCAGGCGGAGGGGTATTGCGGATTAAAGTCTACGGCAAAAAAACTGATCAAACCGTACAAATTACCCATGTTGTGGAGAAGGTTGTCAATTTTAACACAGAGCGTCATTATGATGCCAATTTGGCACCTGGAAAAAGGGTGGTTGAGCAGAAGGGAACAAAAGGATATACCGTTTCTACTTATAAAATTGTAAAAAACAGTAAAGGTGAAGAGAACCAGCAATTGCTCAGCAAGGATGTATATAAACCATCCAATAAAATCGAAAGGATCGGACCAAGGCGTAATTTTCAAGAATAGAAGAGGCAGAGTAAAAGAGATGTTTATTTGCCCAACGGTGCTGAGGTCTTGGAAGAATGATGTTGAGAAAGAAGCCATTAAAGAAAAAAGGCCTGGTTAATTATGTACTGATTCTGATTCTTATAGCGGGATTGGGCGGATGGGGCTGGTGGCAGTGGGCGAAGCAGCCAGCATCAACGGATAAACAAGTTGTTAATTTTACGATTAATCAGGGAGCCACTACTGCGCAAGTAGCCCAGGAACTGGAGAATAAGAAGCTTATTCGCAGTGCGATAATATTTAAGTATCTGGTCCGCTCATCAAAGGCGGAAAGCAGTTTGATGCCTGGTGTTTACAGCATATCACCTCATATGACCCCGCAAGAAATTTTAAACACGATTACAGTCCCGCAGATGCCGAATACGGTAAAGGTGACTATTCCAGAAGGCTATACTGTAAAACAAATTATTCAAACTTTAACAGCCAAGGGATTATCCACCGAGAATGAATTGATGCACGTCATGGAAAAGGATGATTTCGCTTATGATTTTTTGAAAAATCTGCCTTCCGGGGAACATCGTCTCGAAGGATATCTTTTTCCCGATACCTACTTTTTTGAACCGAAAACAACAGCCCATGAATTAATTGATGTGATGCTGAAACGTTTTTCCCAAGAGCTGACGGCAGAAAATGTGGCACAGCTGAAGCAGTCCGGTCTCTCCATTCACCAATGGGTGACTCTTGCCTCTATGGTTGAGCGGGAAGCGGTAAAGGCAGAGGAGAGGCCAACCATAGCTTCTGTGATGTTTAACAGGCTTAAGATCAACATGCCTTTGCAAATTGATGCTACTATTCAATTTTTGCTGCCTAAATCTAAAGTTTTACTCACTTATGATGATTTAAAGATTGAATCACCCTATAATACTTATTTGCATATCGGACTGCCGCCGGGTCCGATTGCCAGCCCGGGAAGTTCTTCGCTGCAGGCGGTGCTCCATCCGGATAAAACCGATTATATTTATTATGTGGCCAAAGGGGATGGATATCATGCCTTTTCCAAAACTTATCAGGAGCAGCTTAAAAATCAAGCCAAATATCAATAGATGAAACATAGTACGCAGGATGGAAACAGTCAAACGAATGGAGAATCGTCATGAAAAAGCCTGAATTGCTGGCCCCGGCCGGAGATATGGAAAAATTGAAATATGCTTTGGCATATGGAGCTGATGCTGTCTATGTAGGCGGAAGTACTTTTGGCCTGCGGGCTTATGCCGGGAATTTTGATCTCGATGAATTGGATGAAGCAATTCAATATGTACATCGATTTGGGTGTAAAATATATATAACCGTTAATATCTTTGCCCATGAACAGGATTTTACCGATCTTCCCAAATATTTAAAGGTGATCAATGAATTGGGGGCGGATGGAGCCATTGTTTCCGACCCGGGAATATTTGCTTTGGCTAAGGAAGTCGTTCCTTCCCTGCCCTTGCATCTCAGTACCCAGGCCAACACCACTAATTCATCAGCGGTTAATTTCTGGATGAAGCAAGGAGTGGAAAGAGCGGTACTGGCTCGGGAACTTACCCTAGAAGAACTGAAACAGCTGCGCAGGAAAACAAAGTGCGAATTGGAGATCTTTGTTCATGGAGCGATGTGCATGTCCTATTCAGGGCGCTGCCTGATGAGTAACTATCTGACAGGCAGGGATGCGAACAAAGGGGAATGTACCCAGCCCTGCCGCTGGAAATATGGGATTATGGAAGAAAAACGTCCTAATGAAATTTTCCCGGTGAAAGAGGATAAGCGGGGTACTTATATTTTTAATTCCCATGACTTATGCCTGCTTCCTTATTTGCCTCTGCTTAAGCCTCTGGAGATCGAGAGCTGGAAGATTGAAGGCAGAATGAAAAGTCCCCATTATGTGGCAAGCACTGTCAAGGTATATAGGCAGGCCATTGATGTGTTGTGGAATGAAGGGGAGGAAGCTTTTCAAAGTTATTTACCTGAGTGGTATGCAGAAATGGATAAAGTAAGCCATCGTGATTATAGTCCTGGTTTTTTGTTTGGAAAGCCCGGCGCCAGTTCTCACAATTTGGAATCCTCGCATTATATAAGGGATTATGACTTTGTGGGAGTATGCACCGATAGGCCGGAAATTAAAAGCTTAGAGTGTACTTGGGAAAGAGAAGGACAGGGAAAACAACATTATTGCTGGATTGAGCAACGAGGATACTTTAGGTGTGGTGAAACCCTGGAAGTACTTTCTCCCAATGAAGAGCCGTGGGAATTTATGGTGGAAGAAATGTGGAATAAGGATAACGAATCTGTTCAGGTAGCCAATCACGCCAAAGAAAAGCTTAAACTGAGATTACCCAAGGAATTAAATCCGTACAGCATTTTGCGTAAAGCAAAAAAAGAGGAGAAGGAGGTCAGTTAAGTGATTCAAACCGGGGCGGCGGATGTTCTGATCAAAGCCAAAGTTTCAAGAAAAAACATACAGATGCTGGCCAAGTGGGTGGAAGGACTAGGCCATTTAGGTGTTATCACGACAATTGACAGAGTGCAGGGAATTGTGCTGATTCAAACGACAGAAAGTTGTTGGCCGGAATTGCGTGCTCATTTGGAACGTTTGCCGCTGGAAATCAAACTTATCTTAGATTAGAAAAATATACTTAGGGATTATATGGCGCAAAAACTTTTTATGGTATGCTGGAAGAAGATGCTATACTTTGATCCCGATTTTAAACAGATGGGGGAGAATGATAAGTGTCTGGACATACAAAAGTACTTGAGATCAAATTTCAGGATCAAGAGAGTTTCCGTTGCTTCCGCAGTGGAATCGGACAGTACATCCAGGAAACATTATGTCACTTGCCTGTGTGTAAAACCTATCTATTTGAAGCAGCGGTCAATGAGGCAATTAACAATGCCCTTAAACATGCTTGTGTAAAAAATGGCAAGAAGCTTATTACGGTAAGGTTGGAAGTAGTGGATCAGAAAAAATTGGTGGCCAGTGTTGAAGATAACGGAATGGGTTTTCCCGGCAACCAAAAGCTTCAGGAGCTGGAAGAAAGGTTTATTCAAGACGAAAACTCGGCTGTCGAGGAATGTCCGGCGGAATCGGGCAGAGGGCTCTTATTAATGAAGTCCATCGCGGACAAAGTGGAGTACAACGCTCAGGGAAATGAAGTCATGCTTATTAAAAGTCTTTATTAGTTGCAGTGTGAAACGAAAAGACAATAGGAGGAGTAGAAATGAACTTTGAGACTAACGTGAATAGTGGACAGGTTAATGTAACATTATCAGGAAAGATTTATGTAGATGATGCAGCCAGCTTACGTGAATCTCTTTTGGAATATGTGGATCAGGGGTACAAGAATTTTCATGTTTCTATGGATCATGTGGATTATATCGATAGTTCAGGATTGGGAGTATTGGTGGCAGTGCAGAAAAGGGTGCTGGAACATCAGGGGCAGATCGTTTTGAGTGGACTGCACGGTGCTGTCAAGGAAATTTTTGAGTTGACACGTTTGACCAAGGTATTTCAGATTATATAAATTTTTATTCGGAAGTTGACAGGGACTGTCGCAAAACGCGTAATTATGGATAATACCATGACCGTTAGTTTGCGACAGTCTCTTTTATTTCTCTTTTTCCATTTCATCCGTCAGCTTTTGAATGGCTTTTTTCTCTATTCGAGATACATAAGAACGGGAGATGCCAAGAATCCGGGCAATTTCTCGCTGTGTCTTTTTCGGACTGTTCATTAGGCCATAACGCAGTTGCAGTACCATCTTCTCTCTTCGGTTCAATTTCTGCACTTTTTCCAAGAGGGCTTTTTGTTCAAACTCGCTCTCGACCTGATCAGAAATCGATTCGCCGTCAGAACCTAAAATATCAAGCAGAGTGATTTCATTGCCCTCCTTATCCACTCCGATCGGATCATAAATGAAGACCTCTCCCTTTGATTTTTTCAGGGAACGAAGGTGCATAAGAATTTCGTTTTCAATACAACGTGCCGCATAAGTGGCCAGTTTGGTCCCCTTATCTTTATTAAAGGTATTAATTCCCTTGATCAAACCGATGGTCCCAATGGAGATTAAATCGTCACTGTCTTCGCCAGTACCGTCAAACTTTTTTACTAAATGAGCTACTAATCTTAAATTATGTTCGATCAGTTTATTGCGGGCTGCTTCTACCTGAGGTGAATCAGGATCAATCAGCCCTAATTTGCTTTGACTGAGTACTTCTAAGTATTTACTTTCATCTTTTTCGTTAAGGGGTTGAGGGAAAGCGTTGTTATTTATATATGATACAAAAAGACTGATCCCTTTGAGCAGAGAGACTGCTGCGCCGGCTAAGATGAATTCAATAAACATAGTTTCACTCCTTTCTCTCTCACCCTATATGCTATGCGCCGGGAAAACTTTTTCTGCTTATCCACTTTAAATCTTCTTTCCGGCGGACGGGTAGGGGTGAATGAAAAAGCATATTATTATCAAGTTTTGTTAATATTCTTATAAAGCTGAAAGTAAAAATTGAACTCTATAGCGGTGCAAGGTATAATATATAAAATATAAATTCACTAAAAAGCTTTAAGTTGGAGGCCATATGCTCAAACTTTTTCAGCCCGATTATCAGGCATCTTCCTTGGACCGTATACCGGTAAAAGTACTGGTGGAACAAGGAATACGGGGATTAATGATTGATCTGGACAATACAATGACTCCATGGAACGATGTGGAAGTAGGTCCGAAGGTGACCGGCTGGTTCAAAAAAATAGAAGCGGCCGGAATTAAGACCTGTGTGCTTTCGAATAACAGAAGTAAGCAACGGGTGGCTGTAGTGGCGGAACACCTGAAGATACCCTTTGTTTATCGGGCAAGCAAACCGAGGGAACGGGCCTATAAAGCGGGTATTTCCATCTTAGGAACGAAAAAAGAAGAGACTGCCGTGATTGGCGATCAACTGTTTACAGATATTTTAGGCGGAAATAAGGCAGGACTTTATACCATCTTGGTGTTGCCTATGAGTGACCGGGAATTTGTCGGAACCCGTTTTTTGCGGCTGATAGAGAAACTGTTGCTGAAAATCATAAAAATTTTTTCGCCCGTAGAAGCGAGTACGCATATCAGGTAAAGGAACGGAATGGCTGACCATTCCGTTTGCTCTATCTCTCATATTTTGTTGAAGTAGTATGGCAGGGAAGGAATTTAATCATATGACGAAGAAATTTGCAGTCATCGGACACCCGATTGAACATTCGTTGTCTCCAGAAATGTACTGTGCAGGTTTTACAGCGCTCGGTCTTGATGCCAGTTATGAGCGTGTTTCCGTTGCCCCTGAGAATTTACCGGAAGCGATAGGGCAGATGAAAGAGGCGGGTTACTCCGGATGGAATGTAACCATACCCCATAAAGTTGCCATCATCCCCTTCTTGGATGAAATGACAAAGGATGCGGAGAGGGCAGGAGCAGTCAATACGGTCAAGGTAGCGGAGGGCAGGTTGATCGGACATAATACGGACGGATCTGGTTTTTGGCAGTCATTAGGAGATACCAGAGAGAGGTTAAGGGGTAAGGAAGCTGTGATTCTTGGAGCAGGCGGAGCTGCCAGAGGAATAGCCTTTACCTTGGCTGAGCAAAAGATGAAGATCTGGGTTCTCAACCGCACCTTACATAAGGCTGAGGAGTTGGCTCAGGCTGTGAATAAGGCTGGTGGAGAGGCTGTTGCCGGAGAACTGGACCGGGGAGAATGGTTAAACAGCGCCGCATTGATTGTTCAGACGACTTCCATAGGTTTAAAGGAAGAATCCTACCCTTTTTCCCTGCAGGGAATTCCCTCACGCACGTTAGTGGCGGACATCATTTTTAACCCTTGGAAAACTCGCTTTTTAAAAGAGGCGGAAGAGTTAGGCTGCCTGACGGAGAATGGACTGGGCATGCTCCTCTATCAAGGGACTCTGGCCTGGGAGTTTTGGTGGGGAAGTCGGGCACCGGCGGAAAGTATGAGGGCCGGGCTGATCAAAGCTCTAAATCATGGAAATAAGCTTAAACGGTAAAACAAGATAAGTTAGGCGGGAGAAAACCATGCGAATTAAGGCTGACCGTGGCTTTAGTTTAATTGAAGTGATGCTGGTGCTGATCATTCTGGCAGGGGCCAGCTTCATGCTTCTCCTTAAATGGCCCGCTTATCAGGAAAAACAGCAACTGGACACGGCGGCAACCCGTTTACTCAGTGATTTGAGAGAAGTACGGCAGCTGGCACTTGGAGAAAGAGTATGGTATAGGGTGGATTTTTCCCCTTACGATGGAATATACCGGATCTATCAGGGGCCAGGGAAGTCAGGCAAGGTTGTTAAGATAAAAGAAGTGCATCTGCCGGCCGGGGTAGAGTTTGCCAACAGTGATCAAGGGTGGGATGGGTTATATTTTTATCCCGCCGGAACACCGGATAAGGGACGTACCTATATCCTGGCCAATACCCGCGGAGAGGTGCGCAAGGTGATTGTAGCTCCGGTGGAGTGCCGGATCAGAGAAGAATAGGAGGATGGCAGCGAATGCGCTTTTTGAATGCAGGAGAATCACATGGGAAGAAGTTAACCGGAATTATCGAAGGATTACCAGCCGGTTTACCTATATCGAAAGAAAAAATTGATGCCGCTTTGCACCAAAGGCAGAAAGGCCCTGGACGGGGAGGCAGAATGAAAATAGAGCAGGATGAAGTAGATCTGGTGGCCGGTGTGCGGGGTGGGTATACCACAGGGGCACCGGTGGCCCTGGAAATCCAAAACCGGGACTGGGTGAACTGGGAAAAGATCATGACCTGGGAAGGGTCGGCTGATTTAGAGAGCCGTAAGGTGGTGGCGCCCAGACCAGGGCATGCCGATTTAAGCGGAGCCCTGAAATACCGGACGGAAATCCGTAATATTCTGGAACGAGCCAGTGCCAGGGAAACTGCGATGCGGGTTGCTATTGGCAGCCTTGCCCGCCAGCTTCTTCAAGAATTGGGCATTGAAATCAGAGGCCGGGTACGGGCTGTGGGTACGGTGGACGTACCGGTGCAGGAAGATGATGCATACTGGGATAGGGTGCAGCTTTCCGAATGGACGATTGGGGATGCTGAGGCAGAAAAAAAGGCATGGAAGCAATTGGAGGAAGTGCGTAATCAAGGCGATTCTTTGGGCGGAATTTTAGAAATTCAAGTGCGCAATGTGCCCATTGGTTTGGGTTCTCATGTCCAATGGGACAGAAAACTGGATGGGCGCTTGGCCCAGGCAGTTCTTTCCGTGCAGGCCATTAAGGGAGTATCTTTTGGCATCGGCTTTGCAGCTGGTGAACAATGGGGTTCCCAGGTCCATGACCCAATTGAGTATTCCCAGCAAAAGGGATATTCCCATCAGACCAATCGTTCCGGGGGGATTGAGGGTGGAATGACCAATGGGGAGCCGGTGATTGTGATGGCAGCAATGAAGCCGATTCCTACCCTTTACAAGCCGCTGGATACGGTTAACATTGAAACGAAAGAAAGAGTTCAGGCCAGTATTGAGCGTTCTGATGTGTGTGCCCTGCCGGCTGCTTTGGTGGTGTTGGAGCATGTGGTAGCTTGGGTGATGGCGGAAGCGGTGCTGGAAAAATTTCCTGCCGACCACATGGAAGAATTAAAAAAGGCCTGGCAGGATTATCTGGAATACCTCCGCAAGGCATAGAAAAGAGTGGGATGGGGTCAGCGGCACATGAGAGAGAATATTGTATTGATCGGCTTTATGGGCACCGGCAAATCAACAGTAGGCAGAGAGTTGGCCAATGAGTTGGGATGGAGCTTTCTTGATACGGATGTAGAGATAGAAACGATAAACCAACGCTCAATTTCAGAGATTTTTGCGGCTCAGGGAGAAAAGGGTTTTCGCTCTGAGGAGAGGCACTTTGTGCACAGCCTGGCAGACCGGAAGAATTGTGTCATCTCTACTGGGGGAGGGACCATTTTAGATGAGGAAAATAGAAAAAACCTTACCCAGATCGGTTTTATTATTGCCTTAAAAGCTTCATTGGATAGGGTTCTGGAAAGAGTCGGCGCTCAGGGTGGACGGCCTTTGTTGGAAAAACCGCATGATGAAATTGAGGAACTGTGGAAATCCCGGCAACCGGCTTACGAACAAGCAGATTATATCGTCGATACGGAGGGCCGGAGCATTGAGGAAGTAAAAGCAGAGATTATCTGCTGGCTGAGGCGACAGGGAGGTGCGGAGAATGAGAACAATTGAGGTAACCGGAAGCTCCTCTTATCCGATTCTGACGGGGATTGCATTGGAGGAAATCGGCGCCTATCTGGACTCTCATCTTAAAGGAATTTCCAATATTGTGATTGTGACACAGCAGTTGGTAGCTGATTTTCATTTGAAAAGATTGCTTTCCGGTCTGCAAGATTATAAGGTAAAAGTGCTGACTGTACCCCAGGGTGAAGAGGCTAAATCTCTGACTTGTCTGAGTAAACTCACGACAGAAGGTGTGGAGGCCGGTATGGACCGGCATAGTTTAGTGATTGCTCTGGGAGGAGGAGTGGTCGGTGATTTAGCTGGGTTCTTTGCTGCTATCTACATGCGGGGGGTTCGTTTTCTGCAAATTCCCACTACTTTGCTGGCTCAGGTGGACAGCAGTATTGGCGGTAAGGTGGCAGTGAATCACGAGGAAGGCAAGAATCTTTTAGGGGCTTTTTATCCTCCTCAGGCTGTAGGTATGGATTTCTCCACGCTGGAGACCTTGCCTTGGTCAGAGGTGCAAAATGGACTGGCAGAAACGGTGAAGCATGCTATTTTAGGCGATGCCGAATTGTTTGAGTTCCTGGAAAAGGAGCGAGGGGCAATCGCTAAGCGGGACCTGGAAATTTGGCGTGAACTGACCGTCCGTTCTTTAATGGTGAAGGTAAAGATTGTGGGAGAAGATGAAAAAGAGCATGGCAAAAGGGCTTTTCTAAATTTGGGACATACCTTCGGCCACGCCCTGGAGACAGAAGGAAACTTTACTGAATTGACCCATGGTCAAGGGGTCAGTGTGGGAATTGCAGCAGCAGCCTATTTGGCTGAAAGCAGAGGCTATATAGAGACAAAGGAACGGGAAAGGATGATTTCCCTTTTACAGGCTTTTAGACTGCCGATTAGTGTGGCAGGTAAGGATAGGCATAAGCTGTTAAGTCTGATGGGAGCGGATAAAAAGAATCAAGCGGGTCGAAAGGTCTTGATTCTACCTGTAGGAATAGGTCAGGTAACGAGCTGTAAGGATTGTAGTGACGAGGAAATTCTATGGGCCTGGGACAGGGTTATTGATTGAATCTATATGAATCGATTTAATGGAATGGGCAGATAGGTCTATAAAAGGAACTTTGAGACGGCGACATGAGGACTTTTACTCGAGAGTAAAAGTCCTTTTCTTTTTCCAATAATTTATTGTTGCTTTTTGACATATTGAAAGGGATATTATGGGATTATGTGAAATTCTTTGAGAATAGCTTTATAAATGTCGATGATGAAGGATTTTTGAATTTGGGTGCATAATATCTCCAAAAAATTACTTCAATCTCATTATTACATAACTGATCGCCTTTTTCTGCTGAAGTAAAAGGCCCCAATTTGTCTTTTCCCATTTCGGTTGTCAAGCTTAGAGAAAGGAAAACGACATTATGTTCAATTCCCGGCTTGTAAAAGATAATCACGGATATGTTTTAGTAGATGCTCTGGCAGGTGTTTTTCTTCTGGCATTAGGGCTGGTGCTTGTGTATGGCTTTGTAGAGAGTGCTTTCCGGCAAAGCGATGAGGGAAAAGACTATTTGGAGGCGGCCAATCTGGCTCAGAAATTGATGAATGATTTAGATGCACGTGATTGGCAGGATAACTTGGTTTCGCGGCGTTGTATTCCAGATGAAACGGTGGCTGGTTTAAGTGGAAAATACCACTGGGAGATTTACAGCCGATGGGAGAGTTTACCCTATCTTTTGCGCGTGGAAGTTGAGGTGGGATGGCAAGAGGAAAGCAGAGACAGGGCATATCGATTGGAGAGTTTGTACTATGTGGGGCAATAGGGCTGAAAGTTCATGTAACAGCAAAACTAAAAGGGATTTAGGACAACGAGGGATGACCTTGCTTGAGGTTTTGGCAGCCTTGGTCATTTTTGTCATGTTGGTAGGGGTAGGAGCACGTATTCTTCCCGATACATGGCAAAGCATTAAAAGCTTAAATGACCGTTTGGAACTCCAATATGCTTTGGTTACCGGAGGGCAGACTGTGGCCAAAGCTGTGCGTGGCGCTCAGGAGGTAGAGTGGACAAGCAAAGGAGTATTGAAAATTCTCCCCGGATCAAACAGCCCGGGCAAGATCGTCCCTGAAAGTGAAAGAGACAGTTTCTATATTGATGACAAGGATAAAGACGGGGCGAGTGATCTTTACCGGGAGCATCTAAAGGTACCTAATCCGGTGGCTACCGGAATTGTTTCCATCGAATGCCGAGAAAGGGTTCCCGGTCTATGGCAGATCAGGCTGATGGGCAGAAAGGGAGAGGTGGAGCTGGAATGGGAGACTTTAATCTACCAAAAAGGCAAATCATGAGAGCATTCTTCACTGAAAGACCCTTCATCCAAAGGAAAAATAGGCAAGGGGGATTTGCTGCTTTGTGGGTAGTGGCTATGATCGCCCTTTTAGCCGGTATCGGGCTGCAATCCTACGGGAAAGCAGGAGGAGTCAGCCGGATGGTTCATATGGAAATCCAATCCCGGCAGGCTCTTTATGCGGCAGAAGGTGGAATCGAGTGGGCCAAGCATCAATTAAACGTTGACCCTGCCTTGACCACCGGGCGAATCACTTATGGTCAAGGGGTAGCTGAAATAAAGATTGAAAAAGGAAATGGAGGCTACTGGGTGACAGCGGAGGGCAAAATCGCTTCCGCGTCGCGCAAATTGAAAGTGCTTCTGCTCAGAGAAGAGGGAGTATGGGTGATGCTCTATTACCAAGATATTTATTCATAGAGAGAAAGGGAAAACAAATGGGTAGGGAAGAGAAAAGCATTGTCCGCCCAATAGAGAGAGAAGGGCTGGAATTAAAGGCTAATCCGGTAATAAGCATGGTGGAAATGGATCTTTGGGACGCACTGGTTAAAAGGCAAATCATCACCGGGGTGGACATCTCACATATTGCTGGTGAGAAAAGAGCGGATGAAGGACTGGGAGATGTACTGTACCGTTTAGGTTTAATCACAGGGGCAGAGTTACGAAGCTGTTTAGCAGATTATTATGGCTTGGCGCAGATTTCCCTGGCTCATTCAGTCATTGACTTAAATGCAGTACGTTTGATTCCGGAAGAGATTGCCCTCCGTTATAGGCTGATTCCAGTTCGCATCGACCGGAGTAATTCAAGGAGCGCTGTGCTGCGTGTGGCTATGGCAGATCCCGGGAACCTTCAGGCCTTAGAGGCAGTTCGCACTTTTAGCGGAATGGAGGTGGAAGGGGTGGTGGCTGACTTACGGGAGATTAAGGATGCTATCCAACGCTATTTGGTTGTAGAAAACTCTATCGCCCAGCTTGCCGGAGGTCCAGGGAAGTTTAGTGAAGAAACTGGTAGCTGGATACTTGACGAGGGAATTCACTCTGGGGAAGAGCAGTCACCCGCAGTTCGTCTGGTGAATTCCCTTCTTTACCAGGCAGTGAGCAAAGGAGCCAGCGACATTCATTGGGAACCTCAAGAACAGGGGCTAAATGTACGGTTCCGTCTCGATGGCAGTCTGAGTTTGAATTGTATTTTACCTTCGGGATCAGAGGAAAGGGTGATCGCCCGTTTAAAGATTATGGCTGGAATGGATATTACAGAGTGCCGTATTCCTCAAGATGGGAGCTTTGAGGCCAGGTTAGGAAAGCAAAAAATTGATATGCGCGTGTCCTCTTTGCCTACGGTGTATGGTGAAAAGATCGTGGTTCGCATCCTGGATCCGGATATGGCTAAGCGCTCTCTGCATGAATTGGGGCTGACGGCTGAAGCTGAAAATGCTTTGCGCATCATGCTGAGAAAGCAGCATGGAATGTTGCTGGCAGTGGGTCCCACAGGCAGCGGAAAATCAACAACCCTATACGCCTTGCTTCAGGAGTTGGATTGGCGCAGTTTAAATATCATGTCTGTGGAAGAGCCTGTCGAGTATCGAATCAGGGGAGTAAATCAAACGGGAGTCAACTATAAGACCGAGCTTAATTTTGCCAAGGGTCTAAGAGCGATTTTGCGTCAGGACCCTGACGTGATCATGATTGGTGAAATCAGGGATGAAGAAACGGCCCGCATTGCGGCCAGCGCTGCTTTGACCGGGCATCTGGTACTGTCCACCCTTCACACGAAAACAGCGGCAGAGGCTTTGACACGCCTGATGGAGATCGGACTGGAACCTTATCTTTTGGCCGCATCCATCAGCGGGGTACTGTCACAAAGACTGGTGCGCCGTTTATGTCCGTCTTGTTTGTCAGAACACGTGATTGGGGAATACGAGCGCAGGATCTTTTCTTCCAATATCCCATTTGAAAAGGCATACAAGGCTGAAGGGTGTCCTTATTGCAATTACACGGGCTATCATGGGCGGGTAGGAATACATGAGCTTCTCCTCTATAGCCCTGCCATTAAAGAAATGATATTGGCGCGAAAAAGTCCTGATGAAATTGCCGGGAAGGCTAAGGAAGAAGGTATGGTAACGATGTTGGAAAATGGACTGGTCAAAGTAAAAGAGGGTATAACATCTTTAGAGGAACTGGCCCATTCCTTACCAGAGCTTTGAGAGATGTTCGATGAACAGAGGGGTGAAGGAGTTGTGCTAAAAAATCTATTGGCAGCTGCGGCAAGGGTTAAGGCTTCAGATATTCATTTAGTTGCTGAACAGATTCCCATTTTTCGGATGGATGGAGAGCTAGTTCCTTGGGGCAATACGGTTTTAACAGAACAGGATATACATAATATCGCTTGGCCAATCATGAAGGAAGAGCAAAAAAACAAGTTTTCCCTGCATGGTGATGTTGATTTTGCTTACAATCTGACCGGGGTGGCCCGTTACCGGGTCAATATCTTTCGCCACTATGGGGGGACGGCAATGGCCGTACGTCTGATATCGGACAAAATACCCACACCGGAAGAACTGTTAATTCCCTCTGTGTGCTTAAAACTGGTTAAGAAACGACAAGGTCTTATTCTCGTTACAGGGGCGGCGGGGAGCGGAAAATCCACCACACTGGCATCGTTGATCGGCTATCTGAACCGGCATTATGCTCGACATATTATTACATTGGAAGATCCTATCGAGTATATTCATTTCCGGCATAAAAGCCTAATCAGCCAGCGGGAAATCGGTACGGACTGTCCGTCTTTCCCTGCAGCCCTGAGAGCGGCTTTGCGGCAGGACCCTGATGTGATCCTGATTGGAGAGATGCGGGATAAAGAGACCATCAGGACGGCTCTTACAGCTGGTGCAAGCGGTCACCTAGTACTTGGCACCCTGCACACTCAGAGTACGGTGCAAGCGATTGAGCGAATGGTTGATATTTTTTCCGAAGCTCAGCAGCAAGAGGTCAGGGCATACTTGGCCTCGGTGCTGGAAGGAGTCATGGCTCAGCGGCTTATCTCTAAAGCGGACGGAACGGGAAGGGTCGCTGCATTTGAAGTATTGGTGGCGGTCCCGGCAGTCAGGCATTTGATCAGAACAGGAAAAGACCATCAGCTTCTCACTGTATTGCAGACAGGAACTCAAGAGGGAATGCAAAGTATGGAAAAGGCTATCAAGGATTTGACGGACCAGGGATTGATAAAGGATGACGACGGGCAAGAATTTGTCATGGGTAGGTGATGAAATGGTGCGTTTCTTTCGCTGGAAAGCGATCGATGCTCAGGGTACGGTCAGGTATGGGAAGTGGGAAGCACATGAAGGAATCCAGGTAAAGAGCAGGTTAAGAGAGAATGGGATGATCCCCTTAAAGATTCGGGCGCACCGGCAAATCAGAGTAAGCTATACCAGTAAGACGGAGGGTTATCAATACTGGATTAGTTTGACTATGAGGCTGACGGTTATTTTGAAAGCAGGGGTGCCCTTGTTGACTGCTCTGGAGATGCTGGCTTCCCATAAAGAAGGAGCTGGGAAGAAGTTGGAGTGGGGAACATTGACGGAAGGAATTAGAAATGGCAGGCTTCTTTCTGAGGTACTGGCAAAGATTGAGCCAGCCCCCCCTTTTTTCGTGCTCTCCTTGATAAAGTCGGGGGAAAGATCCGGGCGTTTGATAGAAGCCTTAGAGCAAGCCGGTGCCCAAATGGAGCAGGAGTATACTTTCCTGAGGCGGATCAAAAAAAGCTTGAGCTATCCGTTGCTTCTTTTGATTATGATAGGAAGCTTAACTTATGTTTTCAGCTTGTGGATTATTCCCCTCTATGAAGACCTTTACTTTTCCGCTCAAGTGCCGATGCCTTTTCTTACTAAAGCAGTCTTTGTGGCCGGACGCTTAATGCCTTATAGTCTAGGGATCATAGCACTGGCGCCTATTATATTTTGGAGCATAGGTAAGCTGCGAAACGGTCCGGAGTGGCGTGAAAAATGGGAATGGATGAAGCGCCGTCTTCCTTTGGTAGGAAACCTTTATTGTTTAAGTGATTTGGTTCAATGTACCTTAATTCTGGGGAACCTCCTTGATTCGGGCATGGGGATTTTGGAGGCCCTGCGCTTAACCGGTGCTCATTCCTCAGCTCCCGAAGTAAAGGCATGGTCTGATCAGGGCGTCAAGGGGATCAAGTCCGGTCTGAGATTAAGTGCTCTGTTCCGCTCTGCACCCCGATTATTTCCTCCGTTGGCCTGTGATTTGCTGGCAACAGGAGAAAAGACGGGGCAGTTGGAAAAGATGCTGACCCATGTATCCCGGATTTACACTCAAGAACTTTATGGAAAGCTGGATTTGTGGGGCAAGCGGGCAGAACCTATGATGATACTGGGAGCGGCATTGGTAGTGGGACTGCTGGCCCTCGGAGTTCTGCTCCCCCTAACGGATGCAGGAACCTATATGCATACAGGATAGGCTGAGAGAGGCGAACGATAAAAGGAGAACAGGGGGATAAGATTTATGGTCATTTCCGGACCGGAGAGCAGTGAGCTTACCGGAAAGAAAACGAGCCAGGGGGGATTTACACTGGTGGAGATCATGGCTGTGCTGATTATTATAGCCATCATAGCAGCCATTGCTCTTCCTAAGATTAATTCCAGTGTGGAAAAGGCCCGCCAAAACGCCGATGTTGCCACAGGGCATCAGGTAAAAACGGCTCTGGACAGGTATCAGGTGGAAAAAGGCATTTATCCGAAACTGACTGAACTGGCCAGCAGTGGGGGTGCGGTGGTCGATGAAAGAAAGGTATTTATTTCTGAATATATTTCTAAACTCGATCCTTCTGTGATCCAACAGAATGCAGGCACAGGTGTACAAAAAGGGTTTGCTGTTGAGACATTGCCTGCCTCCGGTGCTTTGCCGGCGGCTACCAGCATGATTACCATATATTTGACGAGCGACGGTAAGGGTGCAGAGGTGAAGGTGGTGGATAAGGCGGCTCAGAGATTATGGTCATCGTCAGAAGATTAGAGGTGGTTTGAGTAGGTTAAAGCGGTTGAAACACAGCTTTATTATAGAGGGCGGCCAGGAGGTGAAAGGTTGAAAAAGAAAGTGGTTCTGGAAATAACCCTAACCGGAGTTAAAGTAATGGAAATGGGGATTGGCGCGAGGCAGGAGAAAAGCATTGTTTCATATCAATGGCATTCATCTGCTCAAGAGAAAGAGGCGATGGTGAAGATTGAGAATGATTTGAGGATTAAATACGGTCGCCGGGATACCGAGGCCTATCTTCTAATTCCCTTTGCTCAAAGCTATTTGCATACATTTACGCTTCCATGGATCAGAAAAAGGAATCGAAAGTCGGCATTTACTTATTTGCTTGAGGAAGAAATTCCTCTACCCCCTGAGGAAAGAATAACAGATGTTTGCGTCGTGGCCGAAGATAAAAAGGCCAACTATCTGAGGGTGTTGGTCGGGGCAGCTAAAAAGCCCGAGGTGCATAAGTATATGAAGTACTGTGCCCAGGCCGGATTAAGTGTAGCTGGGATTAATTACTCTGTGGCAGCAGTAGGTCAGGCCCTTAAACGATGTGGTCTAAAGAAAGCATTATACATCCATGTGGAAGAAAGAAACTTGAATCTCATTCTATTTGATGAGGGTGTGCCCTTGTTGGTGCGAAATGCTGTGTTGGAGAAGGATGACGCAGGGAGTGGGCCGGAGCGGGCAACCCTGGTCAGGGAAATCCGCCGGATGCTTGTCCGCTCCGGTCTTTGGCCCATGACAGAAACGTTTACGGTGATTACGGGAAAAGATCCTCTGGCAGCAAGTCTGGGAGAAGAATTAAGTGCAGGAGACAATCATTTTTCTGTTGATGGAGAGGTTTGGCCCAGGCTATGGGCCGCTTTGCAGTGTGAAGAGAGAGGTGAGGATGAGCTCGCCCTAATGAGCTATGCGTGGGGAATTCGGGAGGGAAAGTCTCAACTGAATTTCAACCGGGAAGCTTTAAAAATAAAGAAAAAGGAACGGGAACGTCACTGGTCTGTTGCCTTGGCGTTATTGATTGGAGCAGGAAGTCTGGCTTGGTATATGCCTTACCGGGAAGAATTAAAGATCCAGCAGGAAATCAGCCGCCTTCAGCAAGAAGTCCAATCTCAGGCAGTGGGAGGTTTTACGGAAAGTCAACTGTTTTTACCTGGCTCGGCCCGGGTTGAGGTAGGAGATTTTTTGCAGCGGGTTCCTGAATCGGTTCAATTGATTCAAGTGGAAGTAACCATCAGTGGATTACTGGTGAAAGGCCAAGCGGAAAGCGGGGATGGCGTACATAAGTTGATTAAAGTCTTGGAAGAGCTGAACTGGCGGTTGCCCACCTTGCAGGAGTATAGCAGGGGAGGGGACGGAAAGATAAAGTTCTCTTTAGCGGCGGGTAATAAAAATAAGTAGTAAAGGAGATAAAGGAGTGAAAGGTACATTTTCGGATCAATCCGGCGTAAACATCCAGCCCCATGGCTTGATAAAATCCAAACCACCTTTTCTGACCAGGCTGAGAGCAGCGGCTGTTCAAGGATTAAAGGGTAGCAACGGGTGGGTCCTGATTTTTTTGCTTTTGGGCGGAGCGCTCATTTATCTACTGATTTTGCTGCCTGCCCAAAGTGAAATCACCAGACTGCGCGGGGAACAATTGTCATTAGAAGAAATGGTCCATCAAGAGGCAGCGATCCCCCTAAAGGGGAGCAATTTGTATCGACCGGGAGAGGCCGATTTACCGGTTATCTTTGATAAATGCTGCAGAAACTTTTATGAACAAGGTGTACAGGTGACCGATTTTAAGATGGAAATGCGCGGAGAGCGTGATAATGGTGACTACATTCTAGTGCATATTCAATGGCAGGGAGAGTGGAGCGGGATCATCGAAGGCTTAACCAGTTTGGAGCAAAATAATCAATGGCGGACACAGGAATTAAATCTGGTGGAGGACGGCGGGCATGGCATGCTGAAAATATTCTTTCCGATTAAGGATGAAGAAAAAGGTAAATAAAAAGGGGGAACAGAACCAACCCCTTCTGCCATAAATTAGAAAAAGGGAGGGTTGCATGTGGCCAGGGAGTATGTTATAAAAGCAGGAGATACTTTTTATAAATTAGGACAAAAACTGGGCGGGACTGGGGAAGAGTGGATGAAAGCCAATCCGGGTATTAATCCGGGAGCTTTGCAAATCGGGCAGAAGGTTAACTGCCCCACAAGTGTGAAGAGCGGGGATGGCGGTCTTAATGCATACGCTCATTCGGGACAATCCGGCAGTGATAAGTTCTGCGGAGAATCAATGGATGAGATTTCTATGGAAATAGAAGGGCTAAAATTCAGTATTCGCCGGGTAGGCGAGATGAAGGTTCCCCATGAATTGCACCTGATTCTGCCCCGGACGGAAATCAGAAAGGTGCAGCCTGTGGCAGGGGGGCCTTGTGAAGTTCAAATCATGCTCAGCAACATCAATTTGGTTCATTCTCCCCGCTTGATGAGTGGCGAAGGAAGTCCATTGACCCAGGCAGTTGAGATAACGCCGGCAGAGGAGAGACATGAGCAGCGGCAGTGATAATGAAGAAAACATTAGATTAAAAACGGATAAAAAGAAGAAGGAAAACAAATAGGAGGACTAGGCTGGTTTTCCGGGAAAACAGTGCTCACAAGGCTCTGAACTGGAAAGTGACTATGCTAGTCCTTTGAAATATGATAAAATCTAATGGTTAGGAAGGGATGAGAATGGATAAATTGTGGGTCTTGCATGGTGTAAATTTAAATTTGCTGGGGCAAAGAGAGCCGGAACATTACGGCAGGTGCACCCTGGCTGAGATTAATGACCGGCTGACAGCCATGGCGGCAGAGCAGGGCATAGAAATCGAATGCCACCAGACCAATCATGAGGGAGAATTGATTGAGTGGATACATAAACTCACTTCTCGGGACTTTCTAATACTTAATCCCGGGGCCTGGACCCATACCAGTGTGGCGATTCGTGATGCTATTACGTCCGTACACGTACCGGCAATTGAAGTACATTTGTCCAACATCCATGCCCGTGAGGAATTTCGTCACACATCCATGATCGCTCCTGTATGCATCGGTCAGATCGCCGGACTGGGAGCCGGCAGCTATGAGCTGGCTTTGGAATACGGGATGAATTTCATAAAAGAGCACAGGACGGAGATACTAAAGTAAAAGGACGGAAAGGAAGTTTAGTACATGAATCGGTTAGAAAAGCTGCGCCAAGCAATGGAAAAAAATCAATTAGACGCTTTTGTGGTGATGAGCCCGGAAAACAGGCGTTACCTGAGTGGATTTACAGGAACAGCGGCTACTTTGCTCATCACTGCAGATAAAGCATATCTTCTCACGGATTTCCGTTATATTGAACAGGCTACGGCTCAGGCTCCTTTGTTCCAGATTATCAAAGTGGGCAATGACTCTCTTAGAGAGCTGAAGGAACTGGCAGGTCCGGCAAAGCAGATTGCTTTTGAGGCAGACTATGTGACCTTTGCAGACTATAGCATCCTAAAGGAAGTGTTCCCGGAAGGGGAACTCCGCCCCTCTTCTCAGTTAGTTGCCGAGATGCGTTCCATAAAAGATGAGGAAGAAATTGCTTTGATCCGTAAGGCTGCAGAAATAGCCGATCAATCTTTCAGTCATGTTTTAGATATCCTTAAAGCAGGGCAGACTGAAGAAGAGATATCTGCTGAATTGGAATTTGCGATGCGCAAGCAGGGGGCAAGCGGCAGGAGCTTTGACTTTATCGTTGCTTCAGGCTGGCGTTCGGCCATGCCTCATGGAGTGGCAACATCAAAACAAATTGAAATGGGAGAGCTCCTGACCATGGATTTTGGTGCACTCTATCAGGGATATTGTTCCGATATCACGAGAACCGTTTGCTTAGGTCAGCCTGATGACAAGCAGCGAGAAATCTACGAACTGGTATTAAAGGCCAATTTGTTGGGAATTGAAACGGTAGCACCGGGGAAGACCGGGAAAGAGGTTGATGAGGTGGTGCGTACCTTCCTGGCAGATGCAGGCTATGGCAAATATTTCGGACATGGTTTAGGCCATTCGGTGGGCTTAGCTATCCATGAAGGACCAAATCTGAATATGCGGGAAGAGCGGGTTCTGGAGCCGGGAATGATCGTGACGGTTGAGCCTGGTGTTTATCTGCCCAATTGGGGCGGAGTAAGGGTTGAAGATATGGTATTGGTAACAGAAGAAGGTTGCGAGGTCTTGACACAAAGCGCAAAGGAGTTCATTATTATTGAGTAATCTAGGGAAGTTATCACTGCCATTTTTAAGCTAATTTAAGGTATTATGATTTTTCATTTAGGGGGAAAAAGATTTTATGATTTCATCAAACGAATTTAAAACCGGAGTAACGATTGAAGTAGATGGCGATGTATATACAATCGTCGAATTCCAGCATGTAAAACCGGGAAAAGGCGCGGCTTTCGTGCGCACAAAGCTCAAAAATGTAAGAACAGGCGGTGTAGTTGAGCGGAAGTTCAATGCCGGTGAAAAAGTACCTAAGGCTCATGTGGAACGCCGCATTATGCAGTATTTATATAAAGACGGAGATCACTTCGTCATGATGGATAATGAAACCTATGAACAAACTTCACTGACGGAAGAACAGATCGGTGACGGTGTTAAGTGGCTTAAGGAAAATATGGAACTGGGAATTCTTTTCTTCGGCAGCGATGTGATCGGGGTAGATTTGCCCAACACGGTTCAGTTGGCGGTAGCCGCTACTGATCCGGGAGTACGCGGCGATACCGCAACGGGCGGATCAAAGCCTGCGACTCTGGAAACAGGTGCTATTGTTCAAGTGCCTTTCTTTGTTAATGAAGGGGATGTACTGATCATTGATACCCGGACAGGAAACTATGTGCAGAGGGCTTAAGCAGCTGCTTTGTGTGGATTCAAGGTATTCCTTGAATTGTAAATTTTAAAAGATAGGGACTGTTTACTGTGGATTGGAAAGTTCACAATAAATAGCCCCTTTTTATTTGAAACAGATGAAGAAATAAAAGTGAAGGAAGCGTTTGATCAAACTTTCTTTACTTATTTTGTAATTTAATGGAGGATAATATTGCTGTGTAAAGAAATTTAGATAGAATTGACCTTGAATAGTATGGATGAGGATTGTGTGCTTAAAATAAAGATTCCCGAACATGTTCGCTAATCCTTCCTGATTTGGTTGATTTCCCGACCATGTTCGGGAAAAAAGAGTTATGTGTCATGCCCATTTCGGGGTAGGTTTGCCAGATGAGAATTATAGGATGAAGAGGAGGTTCCGTTAAATGGACGAGCTTAAATATCCCATTGGTCAATTTAATTTTTCTGAAGAGGTCAGTGACGTGCAAATTCCAGGCTTAGTTGCACACATAGAGGCACTGCCAGATTTACTTTTAAAATCCATTGGAGGTTTGTCTGAAGAACAATTGAACTGTTCATATAGACCTGAGGGATGGACAATTAGACAGGTGATTCATCATATTGCTGATAGCCATATGAACGGGTACGTTAGGTTTAGATTGGCACTTACGGAAGATTGTCCCACAATCAAATCATACTACGAGGCACAATGGGCAGAACTAGAGGATGCTGTGAATATGCCGGTTGATGTTTCTCTAAGGCTTGTCGAATCGTTACACAAAAGATGGGTTCGATTAATAAGATCATTGACCAGTACCAAACTTAATTCTGAATTTCGTCACCCTGATATCGGAAACGTAAGTCTCAAAAAGGCTATAAGTCTTTACGCGTGGCATGGTAATCATCATCTAGGACACATAAACACCTTCAAAAAGAAGATCGGGCTAGAAATATAGAGTGGGCACAACACATAACAGAGGGTTTGCGACATCGGAGAGAATATGAATGTAATAACCCGACGTCGCAAACCCTCGGGACGTTATATGACATTTCCTGCAGGACCGCCCGCCGTCCATGGCGGGATTTAGACAAGAGCGTTATTTCATACTTCTAGGATTTTATGTTACAAAAATCAAGGTTTGATATGTTACCACTAACCTCGAACATAAGGAGATAAAATGTCAAATATCATTGAGATAAGCGATTTTTCATCGCCCAATTTGGATGTCTTTGCTCGCCTGACGGAAACGCAGCTGCGCAACCGGTTGGAGCCGGGGATGGGCATCTTTATTGCTGAAAGTACCAAGGTAATTGGACTTGCCCTCGACGCTGGATGCGAGCCTATTTCACTTTTGATGGAGCGCAAATACATTGAAGGGCAGGCACACGATATAATCACCCGCTGCGGAGATATCCCCGTCTATACTGCCGATAGTAACCTGCTAGCAGGGCTGACTGGCTTTCAGCTGACCCGCGGTGTGCTGTGTGCCATGCGGCGTCCTCATCTACCCAGCGTTGAGGAGGCGTGTGCTGGTGCAAGTCGAGTGGCTGTGCTTGAAGGTATTGCGGACTCTACCAACGTCGGTGCCATTTTTCGCTCGGCTGCGGCACTAAGCATCGATACCGTGCTGCTTACCCCCTCATGCTGTGACCCAATGTGTCGGCGTGCGGTGAGAGTGAGCATGGGAACTATCTTCCAAGTGCCATGGACCCGTATTGGCAGCGAGCCCTCACAGTGGCCGCAGCCTGGCATGGAGAGTCTGCGCAAGCTGGGCTTTAAGACCGTTGCCATGGCTTTAAGTGATACCGCTGTCAGCATAGACGATCCGCAGCTCATGGCTCAGGAAAAGCTTGCTATCATACTGGGTACAGAAGGTAATGGACTGGCACCCAACACGGTTGCCCACTGTGATTACACCACTCGTATCCCCATGTCCCATAACGTGGACTCGCTGAATGTTGCTGCAGCAAGCGCAGTGGCTTTCTGGCAACTCAGAGCCCGGTAAATTTTTATATTCTTATAGTGCATCGTAAAATTCCTAAACTGTGAACTAGTTGATTAGGAGTTGTCTGGGGGCGCGCCCTCCATGGCACTCTGGCTTCACGGGGCAGGAAACGTCATATAACAGAGGAGTCCCGCAACTCGAGGATGATGCATGTGGTTGAGACACTGCGGGACTCGTCGAAACGTTATATGATACGACCATATCGGAGAATTTCTTAATAGCTTTAACTTAAAATTTCGGTCCCCAGTTTGCGTTAGTTTGAATCCCGCATTTTAAAGTTTATATAAAAGTGTACTCTTACCTTAGAAGTGATGGTATAAAGTTACTATCCTAGACCAAAGGAAATAGAAGTAATTCAAGAAAAGGAAGTAATATTATGATTGAGCAGATTAATATGCGTAGAAGTATAAGAAAATATCTTGATAAACCAGTAGAAGATGAGAAAATTATTCAATTATTTGAGAGTGCGAGGCTTGCTCCATCCGGTAGTAATACACAACCATGGCATTTTATCATCGTCAAATCGGAATTAACTAGAAAAAAATTGTCTGAAGCATCTCATAATCAAAAATGGTTGCTCTCCGCACCAGTCTTCATTGTGTGTGTCGCAGATATACGTTCTAGAATTGAAGATAATGTAGAAATATCACTCGATGAAGATAGTCCGCAACAAGAACTTAAGCAGATAATCAGAGATACATCTATTGCTATTGAGCATATTGTACTTGAAGCTGACAATATTGGACTAGGTACTTGCTGGGTTGCATGGTTTATACAAGAAGAAATTAGAGCGATCTTACATGTGCCTTCCGATAAATATGTGGTTAGTATTATAACTCTTGGCTATGCAAACGAAACACCGAAAGCTCGCCCCAGAAAGAAACTTGAAGAAATGACACATAATGAAATTTGGTAAAAGAGATTAGAAAGGGCGAAAATGGGGGGCGGGTCTACGGACGTACTTGGGGCCGCCGTCCATGGCGAGATTTAGGGGCGGATGGGGATATGAAGTTTTAATGGAAATTAATTTTCATTCTACTTCCTTAAGGTTAATCGATGGTATAATTTGGTGATATTAGACTTTAAAAGCTTAGATGAAAGACTGTAGGTGGTTTATGATGTTACTTAATCATATCGGTACACAAACTATACAAACACAAAGATTGGTTCTCCGCAGGTTTGAAATATCAGACACCGAAAGCGTATTTCAAAATTGGATAAATGATCCGGAAGTTCAAAATAACTACGGCGAGAAAGCATGTAATAGTATTGCTGAAGCACAGCAGATACTTGAAAAATGGATATGTTCATATACCAATAAAGAGTTTTACAGATGGACAATAATTCTAAAAGAAACAAATGAAAACATTGGTCAAATTGCATTTTATCTTGTAGACAGCAAAAATCGGAGGGCAGATGTAGAATACTGCATTGGACAATCCTACTGGGGGAATGGATATGCGCCAGAAGCATTGAATGCTGTTATTGAATATGCATTCAGACATATTTACTTTAATAGAGTACAAGCGTTTCACAGAAGTAAAAACGCCTCATCAGGAAAAGTATTGCAAAAAGCCGGAATGAAATATGAAGGAACTTTGAAGCAATATTTAATTCACAAAGAGGAATTTGATGACTGCGTTATGTACGCAATTATCCGGCATGAATGGAAAGAGAAGTCTGCCGACTATGGATAAGGGAGGGACGCTCTTTTTAGAACGCAGATATGATCAAGAATTGAGAAATATAATTTACGAGAATGATTGGTTCATGAAAGTCTTAAAAACTGTGCGAGAGTGCTATCTTCCAGATTGGTTTGTTGGTGCGGGAGTTATACGTTCCCTGGTATGGGATCACTTGCATGGATACTCAGATGGGACTCCGCTTAAAGATATTGATGTGGCTTATTTTGATTCATCGAACTTAAGCCCAGAAAGAGATGAGAATATACTGAAACTGCTAATGGAGAAAGAGCCTGATGTCCCATGGGAAGTGACCAATCAAGCCGCAGTACATCTTTGGTATAAGGAATATTTTGGGTACTCTGTTTTGCCCTTGGAATCAACTGAAGAAGCAATATCAACATGGCCTGAAACAGCTACAAGTATAGGAGTAAGGTTATTAGAGAATGATGAACTTGATATCTGTGCACCGTTCGGTCTAGAGGATTTATTTAACATGAAGCTTCGACGTAATCCCAAACGAGTAACATTGGAGTTGTTTCGTGAGCGTATCAAGGAAAAAAGAATTTTACAGAAGTGGCCTTTGGTAGAAGTAATAGATAACTAATATTACATAGAATTAAGAGATCTCTGGAAGATTTGTACTTCAGATAACAGTCGGTCCTCAACACTTAGAAGAGATGAATGTAATAAAACGCGACGGGAATCCGAAAACGTTAGACGAAATACACCAAACGCCCGCGTCTCCATGCGTGAAATCTGATATGGAAAGATAATTTAAGTTAAGAAAGAAGTGAATACTTCATGGCGCTGGACTGGACTTCAATAGCTACAGATGCTGAGATTAAAGAATTTATGAATTTGTTTGGTTACTTTCACGATTCATGTATTAAAGAGATCCATTATAGAACCGGAACGTTCGTACGGAAAGATCTCTCAATGACAATGTTAAATGAAGCAGTCGTTAGAGTTCTCTTTCAGCGCCAGTGGGAAAATCCTTCTGTTATTGAGGTTGAGCTTGGAAATTTGATTAAACTACACGTAAAGCCAGTAGATAAGGAATATTCTACAGATATTTACGAAGCGACATTCATAAAGATGGGTGACGTATTTTATTGGGCCGATAAGGACGATTGGACGGAGAGCAATCGAGATGATTATGATTTTGCAACTTGGATTTCAGCCAGGCGTGTCAGATGGAGAAGAAGAGAAGACTTAATCGGTGAAGAATTATTCTATTTAAGGGACTAAGATTTTACAGAAGGCAAGTAGTGATTAAAGTACGTGCCCCTCATGGGACGCTCAAAATTGAGGGCCGGTATACGAGGTAATTTGAAATATTCAAGTTTTCTAAAGGTGGGAAAGATTTGGTTATCGAAAGTAAGGAAATAGAAGGATAAGTAATGAAATGGATACTGCGCTGTCCGATAAAAGATGATGCACTGGAATTATCTAGGCTAAGAGTTCAAATTGATGGTGAAACAGAAAACCTCGATCGAGAAGCCGGTGAAGGTTTATTGACGCAAGAGGATTTCGAAAATTTGATTTATGAAGACTCAATAGCAGAACGGAACTTGTTTTTAGTTGCGGAAGTGAATAGGAAGATTATTGGTTTTGCTCGATGTGAAGGAAACACTCTTAGTAGATTTAAGCATAAAGCAGAGTTTGGAATATGTATTTTGAGGGAGTATTGGGGAAATGGGATTGGCAGGATAATGTTGGAGAACATTTTACAATGGGCGGATGCTGTAGGAATCGAAAAGATTTCATTAAGTGTAATAGAAGTGAATACAAAGGCAATTCAATTATACAAAAGATATGGTTTTGTAGAAGAAGGGTTATTAAGAGAGGATCGCGTTCATAGAGATGGCAATTATTATAATACTGTAATAATGGGAAGATTCTCAGATAAGCGTCGTAATGTAAAACGTTAGATTTAGATGGAGATGGACTTTAAAGTATGATAGAAAAATATGATATCATTCTATTCGATTTGGATGGAACACTCACTGACCCACAGGAGGGTATAATTAACTCAATTCAATACTCCTTAAAATATTTTGGAATTATAGAGAAGAATATTGACCAATTAAAAAAGTTTATAGGACCTCCACTAAAAGAATCTTTCATGGAATATTATTCCTTTGATAACGATATAGCTGCAATTGCAATAGAAAAGTACAGGGAATATTTTGCGAGCAAAGGGCTTTTTGAGAATGAGGTCTACCCATTAATACCGGAGTTACTTGGAGAATTATTTAACAATGGTATAAAGTTAATTGTCGCTACGTCAAAACCTACGGAATTTGCTCAGCAGATTGTAGATCATTTTGGCTTAAGCAAGTACCTATTATTACTGCAGGTAGCAATTTAGACGGGAGTCGGAGCAGAAAAGGTGAAGTTATTTCATATGCCTTAAAGCAATGCAAGTTAGAAGTAAAAGCTAAAGCTGTGATGGTAGGAGACCGCAAACACGATATGATTGGGGCACAAGAGTCAGGTGTTGATTCGATTGGCGTATTATACGGTTATGGTTCGCATGATGAGATTGAAAAGGAGCATCCAACATTCATTGCTGAGGATGTTAATGACTTAAGAAAAATACTTTTGTAGATCATGACCTGGGGTTGAATATCTCTAAAAAATAGCATATATCGCCTAACAAGGCATTTGCGAAATTGACAGAGGTGCAGACAGTTATGACACTACGATAAGTCTAGTATGAGATTAGGGGATATAAAATGAGTTTGAAAATAGTAGGCACTGATAGTACAAATATTGATTTTATTAAACTTTTAGAACTGTTAAATGATGACCTCAATGAACGATATGGAGAATTACAAAAACAATATGATAAATATAACGAGGTTGATTGTATAAATGATGTGGTAATTATTTATAAAGATGATGTTCCTGTTGCCTGTGGAGCATTTAAGGAACACAATATTGACGCTATAGAATTAAAACGAGTATTTGTAACAAAAGAAAATAGACGACAAGGACTATCGAAAATAGTAATTAGTGAGATGGAAAAGCTGGGAAGAAGTAAAGGATATAAATATGCCTTTCTAGAAACAGGAATAAAACAACATGAAGCAATTGATTTGTATAGAAAAACTGGATACGAAATAATAGATAATTTTGAACCGTATATAGGGAATACAAATAGCCTGTGTATGCAGAAAGATTTATAGTATATCTAATATACTTAGTGGGTAATGCATGGGTTTAAGGGTAACCTAAAAGGAAAGTAATTCTAATGGAGGTACAAATATGACTCGTCTTTTGCGAGTACCCCTAGTTGCCTTGGCTCTTTTACTTTTACTCAACGGATGCTCTTATCAATCAGGTCCTTCTTCTACAAATAGAACCGAAAACATCGTGAATAATAATTTATCCGTGGGCCAGTTTAAAAATATAAACGCTCCGGAGATATCTCAAAAGGGTCAAATGACGAAAAAAGAGTCCCCACCACAACGGGTGGAGACCCCTCCAGAAGAGGTACAAGCTTCAACTCCAGAACTAAGTGCATTTCCTGCGGAGGGTATTCCCGTACTTATGTATCATTCAATTAGCTATATACCCGGAAACAATTTGGGAGTACCAGTCACGCAATTCGCAGAGGAAATAGAATGGTTAAAGTCCCACAACTATTCAACTTTATCACTTGAAGATTTTTATCAAGCGCTGGTACATCAAAAGTCTGTTCCACAAAAACCTATTCTGATTACTTTTGATGATGGATATATAGATAATTATCAAGCTGCCTGGCCAATCTTACGTGAAAATGACTTTCGAGCAACATTTTTCATTATTACAAGCTCAGTGGGGTCTGGAATGATGAGCTGGGAACAAATACATGAGCTTGCAGACCAAGGCAACAGCATTGCAAGTCATACGGTAACCCATCCAGACTTATCTACTCTTTCATCTAAGCAACTTGAAACAGAGCTTGCCCAATCAAAGAAAGATCTAGAAAGTAATATTGGGAAAAGTGTTGATGCCTTGTGCTTTCCCTCAGGCAGTTACAACGATAAGACACTTGAAATAATGCTCCATCTAGGATATAAGCTTGGCTTTACAACTAAGTCGGGGAAAGTCCATTTAGGCGATAATCCCTTAACCTTAAAAAGAATCCGCATTCCTGGCGGGATGTCCCTTACTGCCTTTAAGAACCTGTTTCCATAAGAATGTAGAATAGTTGTCAAGTTTCATGTTTAGCGTTAATATATATTCGACCAAATAAAATGCAGCTGTATTTCAGCACTGCCCATATAATCCAATGCCTGAAATCAAAGCACATAAAAAACAGATACGAAAAACTTAAACATGAATTTGGAATTGCGTGAAAGAATCATGGCTCGCACACGAAGAAAATAGAGAGGGGGAGTAAGTATGCTTGAATACAAATTTGATACGCAATTATTAATTGAGGGGGAAAGTCTTTCAGAAGATGGAATCAACGAATATATAACAAAAAATATTCAAGGTGATTCTTTACTTGCCGTTGGAACTGAAAAACTGGTGAAAATACATTTTCACACGAACACGCCATGGAAAGTGCTTGAGTATTGTGCTTCATTAGGAGATATCTATGATGTTGTTATCGAAAATATGGAACGACAAGCCAAGGGTTATCACTCATAGACGGGGCAATGTAAATGTTACAATAAACCTCTGCATTAATTTGAGAAAAAGCTAAGATATAGAATATGAACACCAAACAAAAAAAACTTATAGATTTAAACAAATGGTGCCGTTATATTGTAAATGTCGGCCATGTCACAGCTACCCTTATAATCCTGGCACATGTGATCTGGTATTTTGCGGCAAGAAGCGTTCTTGCTTGGCCTCCCGATATTTATCTGCGGAATTATATCATTTTACCTGCGATAGGTTTTTTCGTTTTAAATTTTTTGGTCGATATGTTTGTTCGCTCTGCCCGTTTTCCACTGCCGGCGAAGGAATATTTGTCTCTTTCGCTTTTTATTATCTTTTCCCTTTACCTTTCTTTAACCCATGATATTGCAGAAGTTTTGTTATGTTCTTGCATTCTTCCGATTTTTGCTTCCACTATTTTTTCCAATGTGAAAATAACCCGTTGGATATTTTTTATGAGCGTAATCGCCGTTCTGCTGCCTGGCGTCAAATTATATTTCACGGGGAAATTAGATAGCAATATGCTCATGGAGATTTTTGTTGTGTGTTTTATGTTCCTCTGCTCATATCTTCTGGCTAAAGTTTTAATCCGATACGGTCACGATAATCTTACGGCGCTGAAGAATTCCAATGAAGAAGCGATGAATAATGAGTTAGCTTTTCTGCAGGCTCAGATTAAGCCCCATTTTTTGTATAATGCAATTAATACTATGGTATCGTTTTGCTATACGGACAGTGAAAAAGCAGCGAAATTGATTGTTAATTTCAGCAAATATTTAAGGCTTATATTTGACATTGACCATAAATTGATGAGGGTCCCTTTGCAGAGAGAAATTGAGGTAATTAAAGCCTATGTTGAAATAGAAAAAGCCCGTTTCGGCGAGCTAATCAATGTTGAATACGATATTGCTCCGGAATTGATGAGTATGGAAATACCTTCTTTTTGCATTCAGCCCCTAGTGGAAAATGCTATAAAGCACGGGCTGTGCAAAAAGGACACTGGCGGAACCGTTCTTATATCAGTGAAAAAAAGCGAGGAAGTTATTATCATAAAGGTTAGTGATACTGGAGTAGGGATGTCGGTGGAAAAGTTCGATAGATTAAAAAACATCGAAGCAGTAACCGAGGGGGTCGGCTTTTTCAATGTCAGCAGACGTATCAAAGGTTGGAGAGACGCACAGATCGATATTCAGAGCACAGAAGGAGAAGGAACCACTATAATTATAAGCCTTCTTGACAGTATAGCATAAGGAAGTGCCATGTTATATGTTCAACGCAATTATTATTGATGATGAAAAGCCTGCGATTGACATTCTCAAACTATTACTTGAGAGAACCGGTCAGATATGTGTTGTTGGTTCCTTTATGCGCGCAGCGGACGCACTTTTGGAATTGCAGAACCTTAAACCCGATGTTGCATTTCTCGATATAGAAATGCCCGAGATGTCCGGACTGGAGCTTGCTGAAAAAATCATAGAAGCAGGTAACGATATTGAGATAGTATTCGTGACTGCCTATGACAAATATGCCCTTGAAGCCTTTCGGGTAAACGCGATTAATTACATACTCAAACCATTGTCTTCAGACGATATAGCACAGACCATAACGAGGCTGAAAAAAATAAAGCCGCTGCCGGCTTCTCCCAAAATACCTGCGGACAAAAGCCGCGTGTATTGCTTCGGAAGATTATCGGTATACGGAGCCGGATGCGGGAAAGCCGTTAAATGGCGCACCTCAAAGGCAGAGGAACTTTTCGCCTTTATGTTGCAAAACTTGAATAACGAAGTTCCAAAGTGGAAAATCACGCAAGTTCTCTGGCCTGAATATGAAACAGAAAAACTCAACGCGTATCTGCATACGACTATTTATAAAATAAAGAAAACGCTGATGTCGGCAAATATCAAATTTGATTTTACGTTTATAAATGGCAGATATAAGTTGGAGTTACCAGATGTATACATTGATACCGTTGAGTTTGAAGCAATTACAAATGCCGGAATTTCGTTGTCAGCAGCATCTATTGAAAGATACAAAAAAGCGCTTAGCTTATATAAAGGGAATTACTTGGAAGAAAATGAGTATCTCTGGTCTCAAGGTAAAGCTGAAGAATATTCAGAAAGGTATCGTATCTTGGTTTCTGAGTTTGTTAAATACTACGCAACCAAAACAGATTATGCAAATGCTGAGAAAATCCTTCAAAAAGCCCTGACAAAAGCTCCCTTTGACGACAATTTAAACGAAATGTTGCTGAAGCTGTTTTTTATGAAAAAAGATAAGGCTTCATTGGCTATACACTATAATAAAATCAAAGAACTATATGAAGTTGAACTTGGAATCGAGCCAAACGCGACCATGCAGGATTTATTTAACAGAATATTTGAATTATAATAATTTCAGTAAAAAGCCCCATGGCAATGATAACAGCATTCTGATGCTTATGGGGAATAATTTTCAGAAGAAGGACGTGCTTCTATGTGACTATGCAGAGAAGCATGTCTCTCTTTTATCGTACGTCCAGAAAATGTCCAGTGAGCATTGATATGATAACGATAAAATCGTGTAGCTGATAGAAAGCAACGGTAAATGGCGGAAAAACAGAATGTAAGGCATGGGAAAGGAAAACGCAGACATATTTTAAGATGATGTGTCTGTCGTTTTGCTTTTCCGTATATATTTTAAGAAATCTACGACATATTTTAACAATGATAAATGAAAGGCTTAGCTTTTTGTTGGGATGCCTGCCTATAATTTGATACACACCGCCACATAATTTAAAATTAATTTTGAGGTGAAAGATGTGATGCCTGAACAGATCAGTCTCGGCATGCTGGAGAAAAATCTGGCTTTTTTTAATAAAATGTATGATGTGGTAAGGATTGTGGATCCCGTGCAGAAAAGGATCCTGGAATATCGTGACCGAACCATTGGAAAAACAAGTGAGATCTGCTACGGTTATTGGAAGAACGGGAAAATATGTGATAACTGCATTTCCGTTCGGGCATATCACGATAACATAAGCTACATGAAGCTCGAACAAAATCCCGATCTCATTATGCTTGTTACCGCGTTTCCGGTGGAAGCCGCCGAGGGACCCGTCATACTGGAGCTTTTAAAAAACGTCACAGACAGCATGATAATCGGCTCGGGCAATTATAACAGCGGACGAACAATGCGAAATGTTTTATATGATATCAATAATATGGTGATAAAGGATCATTTGACAGGCGTATATAACCGTCGATTTGTGGATGAACGGCTCCCGGTGGACATTATCAGAGCTACGGTCGTACAACAGTTACTATCCGTAATTTTTATAGACATTGATAATATGAAAGCCATCAATGATACATATGGTCATACGGCGGGAGATCTTGCGTTAAAATATACCACTGCCGCCATGCTGAACTGCGTCAGGCCCAATACGGATTGGATTGCCCGGTATGGTGGGGATGAGTTTGTCATCTGCCTGAACAATACCGGCAATGATGAAGCGCACCATATCGTCGAGAGACTTCGGAGCAGTATCGAAGCGATTAAGATACCCATGCAGAACGGAAACATAACTGTTACCGCATCATTAGGAGTGCAGACTATGCTGGAGCCGGTTACGGCTGAAGAAATGATCCGTATGTCCGATGAGAAAATGTACGAAGCCAAAAGAAGCGGCAAAAACCGTTCCATGAAAGTGGTGCTGGATGCAGAGAATATTTGAGAGGCGAAAACTTCTTTAAGCTACTCCGTGCTCTATCATGCCAAACTATTCATGGTATTAGGGAGGGCAGCGGTTCGATCCCGATTTGAGGAATCTACTATTTATTCGATTTTACTAAGGTTACTTCACTATCATTTATGTCTTCTACGGAAAACTTGAAAGAATCGATTTGATCAAAGCTTGAAACTTCGAATGTCATTGAAATTAAATTTTTATTATCTGCTGTACGCTCCATATGCGCTATTCCTGAATTATTGTATGAATTTCCGTTTGAATCCACTAAGTGAGTTTTATTCAGAATACTTTCATCAACAGGGGTATTAACTATGAATTTTATAACGAATCCGGTAGATAGCATTTCAGCTGAAATAATACTTAAATTCTTGCTGCTATTCTGAGGAGCGTAAGCTGTGGAGTTGGTTTTTGCAAACTGTTCGTCCAGTGCTATGCTGATATTCCAGTCACCTTCGATTTTCTTAATAGCCGGGCTCGTATTATCCTTGAAGAATGAAATACTTTTAATCTGAACTTGAAGTTTACTCATTTGAGGAATGTTCGCTGATGGTGAATGTAATAAAACATCGTAAATCAATTCACCATTTTTGGGGTTAATGATTGTTTTATTTTCCATCCCTTTTATCGGGGTCCCTGGATATCCTTCTCCAAAGATTACTGTTCCATTGTCATCGGTGATAACCATATCTAAATAAACATGATCAATATCTTTAATTGCGCTGATGTCATTAAGCTTTATATTTATTGCAAGGGCAACTTTAGAACTATCTACAACTAAATTTGTTATGTTGGTTTCCACACCCTGAGATTTCGCAGATCCAATTTGGATCTTTTGCTGATACCCGTTTTCTACAGCTTTTTCAATGCCAGCGTGATTTCCCCAGAAAGTTGATTTGATAGCTGCAATTACGGGTTTATTAAAAGCCACGCCTAATAATACTATTGCAGCTGCTGCAATCCATCGCTTTCGACCCCAAAAAGGTCTTTTTGTAGGTTGTTGATTTTTTTGACTTCTAATATCCTTATATGCATCTTCAGCCTTGTCAAATACACTTTTAGGAATCTTAATGTCCTGGTTTAAGGACTCGCTTAATCGTTGCTCAAAATTTCTTTCCATACTATTTTACCTCCGACAGTCTGGTGTATGTCGCTTTTAATTGTGCCTTGGCCCGAGATAATCTTGATTTTATGGTTCCTTCTTTCTCATCAAGAATTTTACTGATTTCTCTAATCATGAAGCCGTTAACGTAATAAAGAACAATAACAGTTCTATAGTCAATACTCAATTGCATTAAAATATGGTTAAAATCTATATTATTTGCTGCATTGTCATTATAAGCGGCTTCTGTAAGTATTTCAGTTTCCTCGTAAGACCCAATGTAGATTATCTTGCTGTTTCGTTTTATGATGTCATTACATTGGTTAATTAGAATCCTAACGAGCCAAGTCCTAAAATATTTTGGATATTTTAATGTTTGCAAGTTTTTAAAAGCTGCAAGGGTGGCTTCTTGAATTGCGTCTCCAATATCCTCTTCAGACGAAAGCCTAGTTCGGGCAACTTTATACAGTACAGGCATATACGAAGTTATAGCTTCAATAAATGCTTCTTTATTTCCCTTTTGGGCTTCTTTTATAAGAATTTCCACATTGAACCTCTTTCCTTAGCATTCAGTAATGCAATATCTTAGGTTTCTATATGTTAGACTTTAAAACTAAAAAATTCGTTGCATGGAATTTTAAAAATTTTAACTAAAAAATTTGGGGGTTTTACTATAAAAGCAGAATCACTTTTGCTATGGTATAGAGAAAAATTGCCAAAAGAGTTAAAATAGTACTTATCAAGGAAAGTAAACTGCTTGATTATACCAAAAGATAGTATCAAATCAACAAGTAGCAGTTGATCTAAGACTTAATTATTTCAGCTAGGAAAACGTGTTTGAGAGCGCCAGCCTACTGGTCAGCAATCTGCGAGAAAAGGGTAGATAAGGAGGAGAATGGTATGGAGAATGTCATCTATTTGCTTCCTATTATTTTGTTGGTTATCATCTACTACAAGGTTTTTAGAATAGCTGATGACGTTAAGGAGATTAAAAGGATTTTAAGAGAGAAGGAGAAAAAGGAGCAGACTGAAGGATGAACCGAGCGTAAGTACAAGGACATCAGAAATAAAGAACCATGAGTGAGCATATTTGACGACACAAGTGTGAATATGAGAGGTTAGCATGAGGATATTTTTTGATATAGATGATACTTTGCTTGACCACCAGTCTTCAGAAAGAGCCGGGGCGAAGGCATTCTATCATAAACACAGTAATACTTTCCGCAACTTAAGCCAGGAAGATTTTTATTTGCTATGGCATGATGTGACTGAGAAGCATTTTACCAGGTTTCTGAGGGGAGAAATCGACTTTCAGAGACAGCGCCAAGAGAGAATCTTCGAAGTGTTCAGCACAGTTGGGATTAAACTTAGTGATGATGAGGCCGATTTGACATATAGAGACTATCAGCAGGAATATGTACAGAACTGGCGGCTTTTTGATGATGTTCTGCTCTGTTTGGAGAATTTGAGGAAGAGACATGATTTAGGGATAATAAGCAATGGAGATCTGAAACAGCAGTCATATAAGTTAGAGAGGATGGGAATCCGGGACTATTTTGACATAGTAGTAACGGCAAGCGATGTCGGTGTGCCAAAGCCTGAACAGAGAATTTTTGAGGTGGCCTGTGAAAGATGCCAGGTGAGTCCTGATCAAACGTATTATATAGGTGATGACCTGAGAAGTGACGTTTTAGCCTGCCGGGAGGCTGGGATGAAAGGTATATGGATTAACCGACTTGGGCTTGTGAATGATCATGCTGACATCATAGCCGTTGCCAGTTTAAAAGCATTGGAATTCTATGATTTTATTTAGAGAGATGGCAAAGGGGAATCTAAGGAAATCAATAATTTATATGGATACCGCACACAACAGATATTCATTGATAAAGATTCGTATGGGCAGAGGTGAGCCAATGGAGGTTTTTGCTAAACCGGCAGTAGCGGGAATAATAGAGAAAGTAATAGATCAGGAAGTCTATCTTTTGATCCAAAATCGTTTCAAGAAAAATGCTCCAAAAGAAAAGGGTTTAATCGAAATACCTGCTGGAAGAGTGAGAGAGTATGAAAATGTTTATGATTGTCTGCGAAGGGAGATCTATGAGGAGACTGGTTTGGAAGTAATAAGTATTAAAGGTGAAGAACAGTCAACCATTTTAGAGTCAAATGGGCAAAGAATTCTGACCTATAATCCCTTTGCTAGTTCTCAATGTATTAATGGAAATTATCCGTTAGTACTGCAAGCATTTATTTGTCGGGTGAAAGGAGTTCCGGTGGCAAAATCAGAAGAAGCAGACAACATAAGGTGGATTGCGATTAACAAGCTGGAAAGACTATTGAATACGGAACCGGAAAGTTTTTACCCCATGCATGTGGATATTTTAAAAAAATATTTAGGTTCAGTCTGAAAGTTTAGCAACCATAATTGCCGGATTATATAATTGAGTCTGGTTGGAGGCGGTTATTTGGGTAAAGGAATTGCACTGATAATTTGTGGACTAATATTCATATTAGTACCAAAAACGCAGATGCACAAAGACTATGTAGAAAAGCATAATTTCACTGAGACTGAGGATTTCCTAAATTATATTAGAACTATGTCTGGAGCAATTCTAATAATTATTGGAATAATGATTCTCATATTAAATTTATTAAATAAATGAGGAAGACGAAGTGATGAGATTGAAATTTTCAAGACAATTAATCATTGCGATACTTCTAGTTTTCGTCGCTGCTGCGTTAGGATACACCAGTGAAAGCGGGTTTTCGATTGGAGATAAACTATTTTTAGCCATAGGGATAGCTCCGTGGTCAAATGGTCAAACCGGGTTTCACTATCCTTCCTTGATTGCATTTATGCTGTTTATTATTGGGTTGATTGAGGCAAGAAAGGTAATAACAGGTGGTCAGCTTTTTATCTTTCTTATTTTGCTGATGATGCTTGCTCCGTCCGTTCTTGCTTCTGCGGAACCAGCTTATTACAGGATGCACAGCGGTTTGGCCGCGGTGCAATATGATGGAAACAAGACTATATTCAATTTGATGGGTTCGGGGGATTATCAAAATATGAAAATCGCCGGAGCAATCACTCTTACCAATTATGGAAAGGAAACATTAGAGTTTGGTATAAAGATTCCGGTAGATAATTTTATCCAGAAAGATTTTTTTACTCAGGATCTGCTGTTGACTGATGTTAACGATTCGGATGAATCTGTGATGTTTGTTTTATGTCCGGGAGAGACGCGCACTATTCTAACTTGTAATGTGGTTCCGGTGAAGAACGGTTATAATGGGCAGGGGACCATGAACGGTCCTAATCTCGTTTTGTTTAACGATCATGAAACGCGGACGATTGGAAGAAATCTTTGATATATCCTACATATAATTTCTGAGAGAAGGAGGTCTCGGAATGATACCGATATCCGTTGAGGGTACCGGTGGAAGACAGCAATAGAAAGAGGTCACCGGGTGCAGGGATTTTTGATGGTTCCGCTTTTCTGGCAAAGCATAGTTTTTTGAATGATGTTAAGCATACTTCAAATAGTTTAGAGGACCTAAAAAAATACGAAACCAGTGAATATACGAACATAAGAACTCCGAAAGGAAGAAAACCTATGGAAAGAAACACACTTTCAGTCGGTGAACGATCAATTTCAATATTTTCTCCTGTCTGCTGTGAAGAATTTCCCATGGTCTATATGCACTCATCCTCCGATGCGGCTGTGAATATTGCCGGATTGCTCGAAGATATGAAAGTTATACTGGTTGCAGTTGATGGCGTGAACTGGGATTCGGAGCTGTCGCCTTGGCCTGCGCCCAAAGCTTTCCGCGGCGGAAATGACTTTTCAGGTGGTGCGGATGCCTACCTGAAAGAATTGATCGAAGATATTGTGCCGAATGTCGAAGCACTCCTTGGCTTTTTGCCGCGTTACCGGGCCATAGCAGGTTATTCGCTGGCAGGGCTATTTGCGATATACGTCCTGTACCGTACGGATATTTTTAGCCGGGCGGCGTCGGTGTCCGGTTCACTGTGGTACGATGGCTTTCTGGATTTTATGAAAGGCAATCGTCCTCTCCGACTGCCAGAGAGGGTATACTTTTCTCTGGGTGATCATGAAAAAATAACCAGGAATCAACGACTTGCCTCAGTAGAGGATTGTACCGCTGAAGCGGAGAAGCTAGTGCAAAGTTATGGTGATGGCGTAAAGACGGTATTTGAGCTGAATTCGGGAAATCATTTTGTCAACGTTTCTGAGCGGGTTGCCAAAGGGTTAAGATGGATAAAGGCTTTTTAGGCTTGCTTTAGGCAAATACATCGCTTGATCTGCCGACCAAAGGTGTCAGCGATACTTTCGTTTTTTCTTTTGGGAAAAACAATTCATGGAAAGTTAGTACCATACTCTGTATTAGTATTAAAGGAGATTACGGTAATGAGCTTCATAGGTGATTTGCATACGCACTCCTTGTTTTCCGATGGTACGGATTCACCGCGTGATTTGGTGCACAGAGGTAAAGAGAGAGGACTACGTGCTCTAGCATTAGTAGATCATGATACGGTGGGAGGGCTCGAGGAGTTTTTAACAGAAGCTGAAGCTAATGGAATAGAAGGTATTCCTGGAGTGGAAATTTCCACATCAATTAAAGGAACAAGAATACATATATTAGGCTATTTCATCGATTATCAAGATCCTTCACTTCTAAGCTTCCTCAATAAGATGTCTGTAGCACGAACAAAGAACACTGAAGAGATATTATCTAAGCTAGGGTATCTTGATCTATTGCATTATTCATGGGAAGGAGTACTCCGCCACAATCAAAACAAATCTTGGATTTGTAGTTCCGACGTTTTTACAGCTATGCTGAATGACGGATTATATTCTAATTATGAGCAGTGGCCAGGCTTCTATCATGAATATTTCGGAAAAGAAAGCAAAGCTTATCTTGACCTGGATAACTTTTCTCCTACTGAAGCGATTGAGGTAATACTAAATGCTAAAGGGATATCTGTTCTCGCTCATCCAAAGTTAATTGGAGATGACACAAAGATCAAGGAACTAATCGAATCGGGATTAATGGGCCTGGAGGTGCACTACCCTGTTCATGGAAAACAGGATGTCGAGCATTATCTTCATATTACGAAAAAGAACAATCTGCTTGTAACTGGTGGAACAGATTGGCACGGGAAGCTATCAGAATGGGAAGCATTTTTGGGCGAGTATGGGATAGATGAAGAAGGGTTAAGCCAATTGAAATATAGAAGAGACTGCATAAAATAGGGAAATATCGTAAGATAATATTTTATTTTATATGTAAGTAATAGTAATTGAATGGAAGGGTATCCTATTATCAACAAAAGATCAAGGAGATAATAAGATGCCAATAAAATTCATTCCATTAATATATACATTTGTATTTGCTCTGATTCTTGTTCTTGTAGTACCTAAGAGGGAGATCCGCCGATTATCAATTTATGGAATTATATTTGGGGCAGGGTTTGATGTAGTACTTATAAGTTTCACCAATCTAATTAGTGAGTTTAGATACATCAATTACGAACAGTTTGGTTTATTTGGAATACATTTTTTTGCTCCAATTTCCTGGGCAATCTTCTTTATTATATATTTTTATTTATTGCCTAATAAAAAATCTTACATTTATATTTATGAAATAGCAGCCATTTTTTATAGTATGATGTTTTGTCAAATGATCACTAAACTGGGTGTGTTGCAGCTTGCACATGGTATTATAGACTCTATAATACCATTTATTCTCTGGTTTCCATTAGCTACATGGGGCTATTTAAAATTAACAAAAAATGATGAGGATGTCTGATATTTTGAGGAGAATAATAAATTATCTTCAAAATATAGTTCAATTTCTTAGATCATGATTAGTAGAAGCAAATACATATGTCTTGCCACGCAATTCTGTCAATGGCCCATAATCCAGGACACGCATCGGGCAAGCTGAGACACAGGCTGGAGCCTGGTCTTTCTTCAACAGGTCGAGGCAAAAATCACACTTACCGACCTTCCTGTTTTGGGGCAAGTACTGAGGAGCGTTATACGGGCAGCTTCTCTCACATTTGCGGCAGCCGATGCATTTATCCTGCTCGATCCTCACGATGCCGTCTTCCTCAAGTTTTTCCATTGCTCCGGTGGGGCAGGCTTTGACACAGGCCGGTTCAAGGCAGTGATTACAGCTGATAGAAAGAAAATGCACATCAATTTGCGGGGTAACTCCTGAACCGATCTTTACATAACTGCCCTCTTCAAATTCAGACACTTTCCGGTAAAATTGACCCGGTTCCAGATTGTTTTTGTCCTTACAGGCCGTCTGACATGTTTTACAGCCAATACAATATTTTTGATCGAAATGAAACGCTAATTGCTTGGACAGCAATGGCTTCACCCCCTTATAGTTTTATGACTTGGACCAAATTCGTATGGGACGGATTTCCAAAGGCCAGAGGTGTGGGCTGGTATTTGGTCAAGGTATTGATACAGCCACGCCTGTCGATATCTTCCTGATCAGGGGACCACCATGCCCCTTGCGGAATGGAAACAATGCCGGGCATAATGCGTAAGGTTACCTTAGCCGGCAGTATGGCTGATCCGCGGGCATTAAAAACCTTCACAAGATCGCCGTTATGCAAACCTCGGTTCGCCCCATCCTCTGAATTGATCCAGATTGCTTGAGGCTCTGCTTCTTCCATCCACTGGGAATTGTCAAAGATAGAATGGACTCTGCGCTTCGTATGATGACCGATGCATTGCAGGGGATATTGCGTGCGCAAGGGGTCTTCCGGCCCTTCCCATGCGGCGGTATATTGAGGGATCGCCGGAATCACATCAAGTCGGCCCATAGCCCACAGACGGGGAGAAAAGATCTCTATTTTTCCAGAAGGCGTAGGGAACGGATTATTAACCGGATCTTCAATTTGTTTTTTAAAAGCAATGGAAGGTTCCCTATGCTCCCAGCGGTAAATCCCCTGTGCTTTGAATTCCTGATAGGAAGGGAAGCCTGGATTTTTCTCGGCGGTTTTCTGAACAATATATTGAAGCCATTGTTCTAGAGATCTGTTTTCTGTAAATTTCTCTTTTAAATCTAATTTATCAGCCAGATCACTGATCCAATCATAAGCGTTGCGGCATTGAAAACCAGGATCGACGGCTTTATTCATAAAGATAACATAGTCCCCATGCCCTCCCCAGGGCGTTACAATATCCTCCCGTTCATACATATTATCCGACGGCAGCAGGATATCGGCAAACTTGGCACTGGGGGTGAGAAAATGCTCGCTGACCACGATCAGCCGGGCTAGCTTCTCGTCCTTCAGTAGCTTCGCCGTTCCGTTCGTATCCGAGTGCTGATTGATTAAACAGTTGCCCCCTAAGTTGAAAATCAGCTTGATATCGGAAGTCAATCGCTCAACCCCTCTGACGCTGTCAGCTGCTCCCATTCCTGCTCCATGCTGAAGGGCGTCGGGCCAGCAGAACATGGATATCAAAGCCTTGTTTGGATTATGCATTGGGATGGACGCCACATAATTTCTACGGGACGGATAAGCTGCGCCGGAAGCCCAGCCGCCGCTGATTCCAATATTCCCTGTCATGGCTGCCAATACTGTCCCTCCGCGCACCTCCTGTTCGCCATTGGCATGGCGCTGCGGACCAAACCCCTGAATTAAGGCGGCTGATTTATTCGTCGCATATTCCCGCGCCAGTTCGATGATGACAGCTTGAGGGATTCCGGTAATTTTTTCGGCCCAGAGCGGGGTTTTGGGCAGCTTATCATCACCTTGCCCCAATATATAACTTTTATAGGATTGGCCGGGAGGAATTCCGTCCGGCATATGTGCCTCATCAAAACCCAGGCAGTATTGATCGAGGAATTCCTGATTGTGCAGGTTTTCCGTAATCATCACATAGGCCATGGCGTCAAACAGGGCATTGTCTGTTGTCGGTCTGATCGGAATCCACTGGTCGGCAAGGGCTGCTGCGGTACTGGTGTAGATCGGATCGATACAGATAATTTTAGCTCCTGCCGCCTTAGCTTTTTTGAGATAATAGGCAGTGTTCGTTCCATGAATGGTGACGGCCGGATTCCAACCCACCAGAATGATCAATTTGGAATTGACCCAATCTTCCCGGCTGTTTCCCGTGGCCGTTGTTCCATAGGTATAAGGGGTGGCTACCTGGGTACATGCGGTGCTGTAGCTGCCATAGAAGGAGAGAAATCCTCCATACATGCCTAACAGTCTCCTCATCCATACCTGTTCGGAAGTCAGTCCCGTATTCCCCGAGGCATATTGCATATAGACGGCATCAGGTCCATACTCCTGCATAACCTCTTTTAGATTATCCGCAATGGTCTGCAAGGCTTCATCCCATGTGATGCGCTCGAATTTACCTTCACCGCGCTTTCCAACCCGTTTCATCGGATACTTTAAGCGGTCCGGATCATACATCCGCTCCCGATAGGAACGGCAGCGCAGACATCCGCGCAACTGCGGGGTTTTATCCGTATCAGGTATATCATCATCCGTTGAGATTCTGATGATCCTGTTATTTTTTACATGCAACTTTATTACACAACGTCCGCCGCAATTATGCGCTCCCGAAGTCCGGATAATTTTTTCTTCACCGGCATTATTGTCCGCCGGTACGCTTTCCTTCTTCATATCGCACTCTCCTTTCACTGTCAGCCTTGAATATTGTGTTAAGATACTAAATTTCTATAGAAAAAATAGGCTTGTATAAAATTCAAGGATCAAATATAATGACCATAGTATAATATTATACCGTGGTCATTATATTGTAAAGAAGATATATTTAATAAAGTTTTGAGGTGATGAAAGTGGCTAAGGCGGAAAACCGCTGGGAGCGTAAGAAAGCTGAAACAAAAGAACGAATCTATGAGGCGGCGATGGAGCTTTTTCTGAAACAAGGTTACGAGGAGACAACCGTAGATCAAATAACAGCGCGGGCTGATGTGGCGAAAGGCACTTTTTTCAACCATTTTCCTACCAAGGATGCTGTGCTGGCCTATCTGGGGGTAAAAAGGACAGAGCTTCTGAAAGAGATGCTGTTGCATGACAATAGTGAAGAACAGGAGGAGCAGAAAAGCAATCAGGAAGGAATTCTTCATTATATTCATGTGCTGAGTGAAATCAATGAGCAAAATAAAGAGCTTACAGCTTTAGCCAGCCGTGAACTGTTTAAATCTAACGGCAGCCCGACGAACCGGGAAAGGGAAGGTCTGGAGACTTTAAAGAGGGTCAGTGTGCAAATTTTGCAAAGGGGACAGGCGCAAGGAGAGTTCCGTCAGGAAGCTGATATGGAGCAGGTAGCAGAAGCCGTGATCGGGATTTACTTTCATACGCTGAATCAATGGTTGGATGGGGTGCTGGAGCAATCACTGAGCACTGAGCTCAATCAAAGGCTTGGACTGATCTTTCAGGGAATTAAGACATGAAAATTAACAGAGAAGCAGTGTTGAGAAGAAGCAACAGAGAAGCAGCATAGTAAAAACTTAGAGAAGGGGAGTTTACAATGAGTGTCAAGGCAAAGGTAACGGAAGATCTCACTTTTCCTCTTTCCGCGCTGGATCGAAGCAATATAGCTCAAGGGGGAGGAAAAGGAGCCAATCTGGGGGAGCTGTTGAAAGAAAACTTTAATGTGCCTCAGGGATTTTGCCTCGGAACCGCAGCTTACAAAGCAGCGGCGGAAGATGGCGATTGGTACGGAGGGATGGCACAGATTTTAGAACGGGTGGATTGGTATGATCCTGAGGATATTGAAAAGAAATCAGCTCAGATCCGCGCTCTCGTGGAGAATCAGCCTCTGGAGCAAGGCTTGGTTGCTCAGATTGGGAAAGCTTATGAAGACTTGGGAAGGAAGGCTGAAGATTCCCCCCGACCTTGGGTCGCTGTCCGTTCTTCAGCTACAGCAGAGGATTTGCCGGAGGCCAGCTTTGCCGGACAGCAAGAAACTTTTTTAAATGTGCGGGGAAAGGAAGAGCTGATTCAAGCGATTCAGCAATGCTGGGGTTCACTTTGGACAGCCAGGGCAATAAGCTATCGCCATCAGCAAGGTTATCCTCAGCATGAGGTGGGTCTGGCAGTGGTAGTCCAGCTTATGGTAGAGGCTGAGATCGCGGGAGTGGCATTCGGGGTCAATCCAGTCAGTGGAAATCGTAACGAGATTTACATTACTTCCTCTTATGGGCTGGGTGAAGTGGTGGTGGCTGGTTCTGTCATCCCTGATGTTTTTGTGTTGGGCAAAGCAGATCTAAAGGTAATCAGTAAAAAGAAGGGGACAAAGGAAAAGAGACTGGCAGGAGGATACGGGCCGGGAGAAAAGCTGCAAAATGTAGAACGGGAACGGCAAAATGACTACTCCCTCGCTGACCGACAGCTGGGTGAGCTGGGAAAGTTAGTCAAACAAGTGGAAGCTTATTATGGTTTACCTCAGGATATAGAATGGGCATTAAAGGACGGCCAGTTTTATGTACTGCAGGCCAGACCGATTACCACTATGACAGATGTAACCGATAGCCAAGCCAAGGATAAAAGCCGGGAAACCGGCGAAGAGAGTTTTATTCATGGGCAGTTAAGCCGCATGGAGAAAACCATACTGGACGATTTTCTGGAGCATTATCCGGAAGCCCCCCGTCCTTTAGACTATGGGGTGGTGGTTGTAAGTTATCAGGGAGTGCTTGAACGTTTCAAGAGCTGGGGATTAAAAGTTCCCCAGGCCGAGGAGATTGTCAGGATGGATTCCCAGGGGCGGATTCAGCTGCATCTGCCCGCCATTAAGCTGAGCCCTAAGTTATTGAGTTTGCCTGGCCGGTTAAGAACCTTGAGCAAGCAGCATGAATTTTATGCCCATGAGTGGCAGGACATAGAGCAGGACGTCACTCAAAAGGTTAAAGAAATAGAAGTCACGGATTGGAGCAAGAGGGCAACGGAGGATTTGGTGCAAGCTCTGACGGAGACTTTCAGGCTCAGCAAGCAGGTAATTGAGCGCCGCTTTTTCTATCTTATGGATATGAACATTCTTCCTGGACTGGGATTGTCTTTATGTCTGAAACTATTTACGTCTAAACAAGAGCGTCCGCTGGCAATTGATGTCATTACAGCCGGACTTCCGTATAAAACGGCGGTGATCGACAGTGCCCTAAACCAATTGGCTTTGTTTGCCTGCCAATCTTCCCAAGTGGTCCGGATCATTATGGATACACTGCCGGAAAACTATGAAGCCGTCTTTGCTGCTCTGGCCCAGTTCCGGGAAGGAGAAGATTTTCTTATGCAGTGCCAGGATTTTCTCAAGGAGTATGGCTATCGAACAGAAAAAATGTACCAACCTTTTTCCAGTGCCTCGTGGAAGGAAGATCCCGGTCGGCTGATCGTCGGACTAAAAGCAGCAATTCAGGACAGTCATCTGCAGGAGCGAAGCAATAAGGAAGAATTGAAAAAGGCAGCTCATGCTCAGTGGTTGGCTGATTTCACCGCCCAACTCAGAGGTCCCTTTAAGCGCCTCTTCCCTTGGAGCTATGAAAGAGCGCGGGAAAATCATCTTCTGCGTGAAGATACAGTATTTGCCTTTGAAAAGTTATTTACCGGAGGGCGGATTGTGTTGAAGGAAATGGCCATCCGTCTGACCCGGCAGGATGTTGTGGCCTGTGTGGAAGATATCTTATATCTGAAAGAGTCAGAAGTCGTCGGTGCGTTGCAGCAAGGCGGTGATTTTCGTGGCATAGTGGAGGAACGAAAAAAGAACTTTGCCTATAACCAAATGCTTTGGAGAAATACTCTGTACCGGATGGCAGATCAAAAAGGCGAAGGTGAGATCCTGAGCGGATTGGCGGGAAGCTCAGGTCAGGTTGAAGGAACGGCTCGGATCATCATGGGGGCCCATGAATTCAGGAAACTGAAAAAGGGAGATATTCTGATTTGTCCTTATACTGATCCTACTTGGACACCCCTTTTTGCTCTGGCCGGAGGAATGGTCGCCGATACAGGGGGACCTTTGTCTCATGCTGCCATTGTAGCCAGGGAATATGGGATACCAGCTGTACTGGGTACTAAAAAAGCCAGCCAGGTCTTTAAGGATGGGGATAAGATGTGGGTAGATGGAACCTCAGGCCGAGTCCGGCGCTTGGATTAAGTGTGTTTACATGCATTTTCGGAAAGGGAATGAGCCCTAAAACTGGATGAATTTGAGCAATATGTTTTGAACAATATGTTCAAATTGAACAGAATTCGATATGGGTCTTTTATAAGGATTCTCTTATGCCAGTGGTGCTTAAAGGCGTATTATGCTGTTATTTTAATGACCTATTCGTTTTGGCCAATTGACAATAAAAGTATTGGATTATTTTGGCATGAATTATGCATGTTAGATTATGCACAGAAGGCTATATCTCACGATAGCTATGGAATGGAGCGATAATATGATTCAACTTTCTGGGCTTAATTCATGCAAAGCAATGGCGGAAGTAATGTCAATGGTCATGAACGACGGAATGATGTTTTGGCTGGTAGAAGGAAAACATGTAACCTGGACAAAAAAATCAGAAAACTTCGAACTGGAGATAATGAAAGTCGGAGATCAATTGGGAGATAACTACTCATCGATAATATCAATCCGGGAAAAACGCATTATAACTCAGATTGTCCCTGCTGCAGATTTTGGTAACAGGCTATCTCTGACCTCAATTCCCGTTCTCAACGATGACGGTGAGGCAGTGGCAGCATTCAGTATTGCTATACCTATATTCCATCCTGTCGTCTACGCGTTCGAGAGCTTTGCTCCTATCTTGGTGGAGATGTTTTCGGAAGGATCACTTTTCTATCTGACTGATTTAAACAAAGTGGTATATAAAAGAGCATCGCAGAAATTTGATAGCCCAGGGATTTTTCAAGGCTATGAATTACAGGAGAATGATGTGGCGGCGAAGGTAATCAGAGACAAAAAGCCTCTTTCAACAGAAATTAGTGCTGAACAATCTGGAATATCTGATACCCCCCTTTTTATAAGTGTTTATCCTTTGTTTGATATGGAGAATAAAAACGAGGTTGTGGCAACCTTAGGGATCATCTTTCCCAAAAAGAATGCGGCGCAATTACGAAACATGTCTAAAAATCTGGAAGAAGGACTTGCAGCAATAGCGTCTGCTGTTGAAGAATTGGCAGCTTCAGCCACCTATATCCATTCCAATGAGGAAGGATTGAATAAAAGTGTCAAAGAAATCAACGATATTTCTGAAGGAATCAATGAAATTGCAGTATTTATTAAAAGAATAGCAGACAAGACAAAAATGCTGGGAATGAATGCAGCGATTGAGGCCGCACGGGCCAGCGGGATATCGGCTCGGGGCTTTGGTGTTGTAGCCGAAGAAATAAGGAAGCTTTCTGACCAGTCAAAGAGTACAGTTCCTCAAATAACAAAATTAACGGATAATATAAAACAAAAAGTGGAAGATACTGCAAATAAAAGCCTTAGTTCACTCTATGCAAGCCAAGATCAAGCTGCCGCCACAGAGGAAGTTACAGCCAGCATTGAAGAGATTACCGCTATGTCAGAGGAATTAAACAGAATAGCTATGGAATTATAACTTGCTTTTAATCAGGAGATTGTTTGATTATAAAAGAGAATATTTAGTTAGGATGAGTAAAAATTAAATGAATTCATAAACTAAAGAGGCATAAAGGAGGGTATGTAAATGAATCATTTAATCATCTTTACTCATCCTAATCCCAACAGTTTTGGGAAAGGTATTGCTGATACGGTCGTTAAGATATCGGAAGAAATGGGAAGCAGTATCAGACTGAGAGACCTTTATCAGATGGACTTTGACCCGGTGCTCAAACCGGCGGATTTTGAAGCGTTCAAGCGTGGTCAGGTGCCGGAAGATATCGGCGCAGAGCAGGAGCATATACGCTGGGCCGATGTAATAACTCTGATTTATCCGGTATGGTGGGGCTCAATGCCGGCACGGCTGAAAGGATATATTGACCGTGTCTTTGCCAATGGTTTTGCCTATCAATATGTCAATGGAGAGCCGCAGGGACTGTTAAAAGGTAAAAAGGCTTTAGTGTTTTCCACGACCGGGGCATCAAGTGATTTGTATGCTAAAAGCGGAATGCATGATGCAATGACAAAAGGGGTGGATCAGGGGATCTTTAACTTCTGTGGTATTGAAGAAGTTAAGCATATATTTTTTGGTGAGGTTCCCTATGTATCAGATGAAATGCGCAAGGAATATTTAGAGGCGGTAGAAAAAGTAATACGGGCGTCCCTCTAGTATTTTAAAATGATTAACGGAGATAGATTTTCAGTATACGAAATGGAAGCTGGGGCAGCTTCCATTTCGTTTTTTTTATTCTTTTTTCTTACCAAAATCAGCATGTCTAAAATTGAAAGCAGGGACATACCTTCTAAACAGGGGGGACAAAGATGGCTCTGCATTATTCATTTTCAACACAGGACACTGATTGCGCGATTGTCAAACCGAACCCTATGGTAAAGCGGGGTGAAACAAAGGGCAACTCGGAGTGGCGAGAATTAAGCCGGTGGTTGAGTGATGATTTGGCGCAGATTATGAATAAAATTCAATCCCTGACTTTGGGGGAAATTGAAGAGATTAGGCTGAGGGTCGGGCGACCCTTGTTGTTGGCAAGTGCCCGAAAGGACTATTTGGTGAGCGGCGAAGGGGAAATTGGAAATAAGAATCCATATTATATCACTCACGAAGACCTGATGCAATGTCTGGAAAAGATGACCCAAAGCTCAGTTTATGCAGCTGAAGAGGAACTGAGACAGGGCTTTATCACCTTGCCGGGTGGACACAGGGTAGGGGTGACAGGCAAGGCCGTGATATACAAGGGTGAGGTACAAACCATTAAACATATTTCGGCCTTAAACATAAGGCTGGCCAAAGCCGTGGGAGGAGCAGGACGGTCCATTCTGCCCTTTCTGCTCAGACCGGAAGGAATACTCTACCATACGATTATTCTGTCGATGCCCAGGGCGGGAAAGACAACCTTGTTGCGGGAACTAATCCGGCTGTTAAGCGATGGAGTACCGAGTATCGGTTTAAAAGGACAGAATGTGAGTGTGGTTGATGAAAGAGGTGAACTGGCCGGGATGTGGCAGGGAATTCCCACCTATGATTTGGGGATGCGCACCGATGTACTGGACGGGTGTCCCAAAGGATCGGGCATGGGGATGATGATCAGGGCAATGGCTCCAAACGTACTGGCGGTGGATGAACTGGGACATCAGGATGATGTGGCGGCGGTATCGGAGGCTTTGAGAAGCGGCGTGGGCATACTCAGTACGGCTCATGCCGGGTCGTTGCAAGAAGCATTGCGCCGACCCTCGCTAAAGGCTTTGTTGGAAGAAGGAGTATTTGAACGGGCTGTGTTGTTAAGCCGGCGTAAGGGGCCGGGAACGGTGGAAGGGGTTTATGATCTGGCCACCGGTCTTCCGGTTTTAGGCTGAAGAAACAAACCGATAAGTGGAGGAAGAAAGCATGTTGATATTTGGAGCTCTGGCCATTATTGCCGGTTGTGGCAGTCTGGGACTCTGGCTGGCCAGAAGGATACGCTGCCGTCCCCAGGAGCTCCGGGCCTGTGCTACAGCACTCGCCTTGCTTGACACAGAAATATTCTGGGGAGCCACTCCTTTGCCAGAGGCCTTCAAGACTTTGGCCGAGCGGACAGACGAACCGTGGCGCAGTTTTTTCTCTGAGTTGCACAAGCGGTTATCCGAAGGAGAGGCAGCAGGATCGGCTTGGAATGAGGTGGCTCACAAGCAGGCAGAGTGTTTTTCCCTGAAAGAGGAGGACTGGATGGTTATCCGGGATGTGGGGAAAGGCTTAGGGCGCTCTGACCGCCATGAGCAGCATAAGCAGTTGGAAATTATTCAAAGGCAATTGGCCGGTCTGAGGGAGCAGACATTGATATGGGCGGAAAAGCAGGCAAAAATGTGGTCCTATATGGGATTCCTGATTGGAATTGCCGGAGTTATCTTTCTGATCTGAATTATGAGGAGGAGAAAAATATGAGTTTGGATATGATCTTAAAGCTGGCTGGAATCGGTATTCTCGTAGGCATTCTCACGACGGTGCTGGAGCAGACCGGTAAAAAGGAGCTGGCACAAATGGTAAGTATCGGAGGATTGCTGGTTGTTCTGTATATTGTAGTGCAAGGAATCTCTCAGCTTTTTACCATGGTTAAGAGCGTATTCCAACTTTACTAGGGGGCTAACATATGGAGATTTGGCAAATTGTTGGGTTAGCCTTAATTGCCACTGTTCTGGGAATTGTACTCAAAGAGGTAAAGAGAGAACTGGCTGTCCAGCTAAGTATTCTAGCCGGAGCGACTATTTTTTTATTTATCGCAGGCAAGATCCAAATTGTTATTGAATTGTTGCAGAATCTGGCTGATCAAGCCAACATCAGCTCTTATTACCTGCAGATTGTGCTCAAGATTGTGGGAGTAGCCTATATTTCCGAATTCGGAGCCCAGATCTGCCGGGATGCGGGAGAAGGGGCCCTGGCTACTAAGGTGGAGATAGCTGCCAAGGTCGGAATTCTGGTTTTAGCGATTCCAATTATTGTAGCCATTCTAGAATCATTAATTCGATTGGTAGGGTGAGGTGAAAAAGTTGAGCACATACAAAAAAGCTTTAGTGTCTGTGATGGTGCTGATCACTTTTTTTTTCATCCTGACGGGAATTAAAGCGAATGATGCTTTGGCTCTGGATGGAAGCGGACAAACCCCCTTGCAAGGGCAATCGGGTGTGTCGATAGAAAACGGGTTTAATAACAGCGCTAATAATGCTTCAAATAATAGTACCAGTAATAAATCCGATCTGTCAGCCCAGGTTGACCTAAGCGAAATGCGCAGTTTTCTATCCAATTTGGATGCGGATCTGCAGGCTTCCTTGCCCGAATTTTCCCTTACCCAACTGTTTGACAGTCTTAAAGAGGGCAGTTTGAATCTTGATCCGCAGGAGTTGGGAAAATCTCTGCTGAAATTATTGGCTCAGGAGTTTATCCAGGCTGCTCCTTTAATCGGAAAACTGTTGATTCTGGCCGTCTTGTGTGCCGTCTTACAGCAACTGCAAATCGCCTTTGCAGGAGAGATCGGGAAGCTGGCGCAGATCATGACTTATCTGGTCCTATTAGGATTGGCGCTCACTTCTTTTCAGGCAGCGATTGATGTGGCCAAAGGAGCCATAGACAACATGGTAGGCTTAGTGCAGACAGCTTTTCCCGTACTTTTTACCTTGCTCATAGCGATGGGGAATATAACGTCAGCGGCCCTTCTTAAGCCGGTGGTGTTGGGAAGTCTGTCCGTATTGGTCACCTTGTTGAAAAATATTGTCCTTCCCCTCTTTTTTCTGGGGGCGGTGCTTAAATTATTTAACCAGATTTCTTCTCAGTTCAAATTAAAAAAATTAGCCGGCTTGATTGAATTTGCCGGCAAGGTCAGCTTAGGACTTGTCCTTACCTCTTTTTTAGGGGTGATGGCTGTCCAGGGAGTAACAGGAGGCGTAGCCGACAGTGTTGCTTTACGTACTGCTAAATACTCGGCTGATTTGATTCCTGTGGTGGGGAAATTTTTTAAAGATGCAGTGGAGCTTGTAGTTTCTTCCGGGCTCTTGCTGAAAAATGCAGTAGGAATCATTGCTATTATTGCGATTATCATGATATGTATCGGTCCCATCCTGAAAATTGTAGCCATGATCTTTGTGTTTAAGATTTCGGCCGCAATTGTTGAGCCCTTGGGACAAAGCGACTTGGCAGAAAGTCTTCAGGGTATGTCCCAAAGCCTAATTTACGTCTTTGCCGTTCTCGCTTCCGTAACCATTATGTTCTTCATGACGGTGGCGGTTATTGTCGGTGCCGGAAATCTCTCGGTCATGATGCGCTAGGAGGTGGTAAGTCATGGAGGCTCTTCAGGTTTTGGTACGCAACTTGATCATGATTCTGATTTTAGCCACGGTTCTGGAACTATTACTGCCTAATAAATCAATGCGGGGATTTGTCCAGTTAGTGATGGGATTGTTCGTGATTTCTGCTCTTCTGAATCCTCTGACCCAATGGCTGAAAATGCCGTTGGAAATGGAAATTCCTGCTTGGAGTGCCACGCAAACGGAAGATATGCCGGCCCTGGCCCAAGATGGAGGGGCGGAGGAAGATGTGGGGAGAACGGCTGTCCAGGAACAATATCGGAAGATACTTGCCAATCAAATACAGGCCATCGCTTTAACGGTAAAAGGGGTGGAAACGGCAAAGGCCGATGTAGAGTTCGCTGAGGAGGTAAAGAAAATTACAGATCAGCCGCAGATTGCCAAGGTTAAAGTGGCACTTACATTTGCTTCCGACGCAGGGAATATTAATGCCGTTGAACCGGTGGTAATCGATAGTTTTAGTAGTGACTCCGCAGCAAAGGAAAAAGAAGAAAAGCAGGGGACCTCAGCCCATGCAGAGCAGATCAAGGAGGTGAAAGAGAAGCTTTCAGCCTTGATGAATCTGTCTTCGGAGATTGTAGATGTTACGGAAGTTAAATAAAGACGAGATAAGATAGGAGGGAATGAGGTGAATTTACTTAAAAACATGCCTCAGAAATTATGGATATGGTGTGGAGCACTGGTCATATTGGGGGTAGCTTTTGTGGTGCTGGGAAAGGAGAATCCCGAACCGAGTACGGGAGGGAATAATCTATCGGCTGCGGCTGCTGCCTCTCAGTCTCAAACGGAAAATTCGGTGTTGGCAACCCTGGAAAAGTCCATGGAAGCAAAATTAACAGCATCCTTAAGTAAAATCAATGGTGTCGGTCAGGTTCAAGTGATGGTAACTTTGTCCACAGGGCTGCAATCTGATTATGCCCGTAATGAGTCTGTCACTGAACGAAAATCTACAGAGTCGGATAATTCAGGAGGAACAAGAGAAACTACAGAAACGACGGAAAATAATCAGCTGGTAACACCTAATGGAACTTCCGCTCCGGTGATTGTTAAGGAACAGCGTCCGGAAGTAGCTGGGGTTCTGGTGATTGCCCAAGGGGCAAAAGATGCTAAGATCAAGGAAACGATTCATTCGGCGGTTAAGGTTTTATTGGACATTCCGGCCAACAAAATAGCGGTAGAATCAATGGAGGGAAATTAAATGAAGGCTACATATGAAGGCATCAGAAAAATCTTAATCTATTCAATTGGCGCATTGGTAATCCTGACTGCGGGATGGGCCGGGATCAATGGCGTACTGGCAAAAGAACAGCCTAAGGGTGAAGCCAAGGAAAACAGCTTGGCGGTCAGCAGTGGGGCTGAAAACGAAGGGCAAATCAAAGAGGTGGTAGTGGCGGCACAGCAGGGCTCAGCCCAAGTACAAAGTGATCAGGAGCAAACGGGTCAAAGTCAAAGCAATCAAGAGCAAAGTAATCAGAATCAGAAGCAGAATGAGACAGGCGGAGAAGATTATTTTGTCAATTATAGAATGGAGAGAGAGGAAACCAGGGAGAACAGCAAGGCAATGCTTACTCCTCTGCGAAACTCCAACATTGAAAGTGTGCGCAAAGATGCTGAAGAAAAATGGCTGGCTCTTAATACGAAAAATCAGCAGGAAGATGAAATTGAGAGTATGCTTAAGTTGAGGGGATTTGATGAGAACGTAGTCAACATTCAGCCCGAAAGTGTCACTGTGGTGGTTTTGACCGACCGGCTGGATTCCAGCCAGCTTAAAGTCATTCAGGATACGGTAGTACGAGTATGCAAGGTGCGTTTGGACAAAATCATAATTACGACCAAATCATAATAAAAAAGTTTTTTCTTTCTTTGATAAATCGTAGCAGGAAAATTTATATAAAAAGCGAATTCACAAAAGAAGGATTGGGACAAAAGTCCCAAAAAGATAGCATTTTCCTTATTAAAGGGTGGGAACGCCAAAGAATGAAAAAGATACTAGTTGTAGATGATGCCAGCTTTATGCGTTTGATGATCAAGCAAGTCTTAAGCCGGTATGGGTATGCTGATGTTGTGGAAGCAGAAAACGGTGAGGTTGCGGTTAAAAAATTTGCCGATGAAAGACCTGACTTAACATTGCTTGATATTACGATGCCGGTGATGGATGGATTGAGCGCCCTTGATGGGATACTGAGTATGGATTCAGAGGCAAAAGTGATTATGTGCAGTGCGGTAGCCCAGGAGAGTATGGTGAAGGAAGCTTTGGATAGAGGAGCTCTGGATTTTATCGTCAAGCCTTTTCGACCGGAAGAATTAATTAAAACGGTTCGCCAATATGTTTAAAAAGCACTATCTTTGCAGATGGTGCTTTTTAAAAGTTACTTTATTGTAAATTTTGATCGTTTCATTTACCATAGGTTATGGTGCTTTGTAAATACTGTATACTTGGCAATTACCATTGAAAAGCTAGGTCGTGAATCATATAATAATGTAATACACGACGTCTCGTGAGAAGGACATTTGTAGACTTGGGATGGACGAATGTATTTGAGTTTTTTCCAAGCTTTATTTAACGCCTGGCTTGGGTGAGAGGGAGAAAGGGGTAAGATGCCGGTGAGACAAGTACAGATTACCGATACAACATTGCGGGATGCTCATCAAAGCTTGTGGGCTACCAGAATGCGGCTGGATGATATGCTTCCTATCCTCAAAGATCTGGATGAGATAGGATATCACTCTTTAGAGGTATGGGGCGGAGCAACCTTCGATGTTTGTTTGCGTTATTTAGGGGAGGATCCCTGGGAACGGCTGCGGACGATTAAGAGCTATGTGAAAAAAACACCGTTGCAGATGTTGTTGCGGGGACAGTCTTTGGTGGGTTATCAGCATTATCCTGACGACATAGTACGGGAATTTGTGAGATTAAGCGTGAAAAATGGGATCGATATCATTCGGATTTTCGATGCATTGAATGATGTGCGCAATATGGAAGTGCCTATTCAAGCGGCTAAAGATGCAGGAGCCCATGTTCAGGCTGCGGTGGTTTATACCCTGAGCCCAGTTCACAGCACGGAACATTATTTGGAGACGGCTGAGGCCCTGGTGAAAATGGGTGCCGATTCAATTTGCATTAAGGATATGGCAGGATTGTTAACACCCTACAAGGCCTATGAGTTAGTGTCCTTGTTTAAAAAAGAGTTGAGAACCACGGTTCAACTGCACAGTCATTATATCGGCGGTATGGCTGTAGGAGCTTACTTAAAAGCTGCAGAGGCCGGTGTGGACGTAGTGGATACCGCCAGTGTACCGTTGGCTTTCGGAGCCAGTCAGCCTCCGGTGGAAACGGTGGCAAGGGCCTTGCAGGATTCCGAATATTGTTCTGGGCTGGATATCCCCAAGCTTTTTAAAATTGCCACATATTTTGAAGAACTGCGTAAGAATCTGGGGCATGCCAGAGGGGTTACCCGGATTTCCGACATGAGGGTGTTTGAACATCAGGTTCCAGGTGGAATGATTTCCAACCTGGTTTCTCAGTTGGAAGAACAAAGAGCGCTGGACCGAATTGATGAGGTGCTGGAGGAGATTCCCCGTGTGCGTGAGGATATGGGTTATCCGCCTTTGGTTACTCCCACCAGCCAAATTGTCGGCACACAGGCTGTTTTAAATGTTTTGAGTGGGGAAAGATATAAACTGGTGCCAGGTGAAGTTAAAGCTTATGTCCGTGGTCAGTATGGCTGCCCTCCTGCTCCCATTAATCAGGAAATTCAAAAGAAGATTATTGGTGACGAGCAGCCTGTGACGGTGCGTCCTGCCGATGTACTTGAACCGGGTTTGCCTAAGGCTGAACAAGAGAGCAAAGGATTGGCTGCTTCTGAAGAGGATGTTGTAAGCTATGCTCTTTTCCCTCAAGTAGCCAAAAAATTCTTTACCGATCGGGCCAATGGAACTCTGAGGACGGAAGAGCCGGCAAAGTCCAAAGTGAAGTCGGGAAAAGCTGCGACACCGGCAAACAAAACAGATGATTCTTTATCTAAGGAGGATACAACTGTGAATTTAAATGAAATCAAGGAACTTATTAAGATAATAGATGCAACGGAGATCAGCGAATTGAATCTGGAAAGCAACGGGGTAAAGGTGGCTATTAAAAAAGGTGGTGCCAGTGCTCCGGCCATGGGAGGAAATGTACAGGCTAATACAGGCAAAGCAGAGAATGTTGTGAAAGCACCGTCCAACGACGTTACTCCTGTCATGGCTGTTCCTGCGGTTGAGGCTGTGGCAGAGGACAATACGGAATTAGTCTGTTCACCGATGGTTGGGACCTTTTATCAGGCTCCGTCTCCGGAGGCTCCCTCTTTTGTAGAGCTGGGGCAGCAGGTAAAAGCAGGTCAGATCGTTTGTATCATTGAGGCTATGAAGCTGATGAACGAGATTGAAACGGAATTTGCCGGTAAAGTGGTAGAGATTCTGGTGGAAAACGGTCAGCCTGTAGAATACGGCCAGCCGTTGATTCGTATTGCTAAATAAGGAGAGCAGAAAAGCATGTTTAAGAAAATATTAATTGCCAACAGAGGCGAAATCGCCCTGCGCATTATTCGGGCCTGTCGGGAAATGGGTATTGAAACTGTGGCCGTTTTTTCCGAGGCAGACCGGGATGCTTTGCATGTTAAGGCTGCCGATGAAGCGATTTGCATCGGACCGGCCGTCAGTGCCAAGAGTTACTTAAACATTCCCAATATTATCAGTGCGGCTGAACTGACAGGTGCCGATGCTATTCACCCGGGCTATGGATTTTTAGCGGAAAATGCCCGATTTGCCACCATCTGTGAGGCTAATGATATTCATTTTATCGGTCCTTCAGCCAAAGCCATTGAAATGATGGGAGATAAGGCCACTGCCCGTAAAGTAATGATTGAAGCAGGAGTGCCGGTGGTTCCCGGTTCTAAAGAAGTGATCAAGGATGAAGGACAGGCAGTGCGCACAGCAGAAGAGATCGGTTATCCCGTTTTGATCAAAGCCTCCGCAGGGGGCGGCGGCAAGGGGATGCGCGTTGCTCAAAACAGGGAAGAATTCGTTTCTTCTTTTCATGCTGCCCAGAATGAAGCGAAGGCAGCTTTCGGCAATGGAGATGTTTATCTGGAGAAGTTTGTCGCTGAGCCCCGCCATATTGAATTCCAGGTTATGGCTGACCAATATGGGCAAGTGGTGCATTTGGGAGAGCGGGATTGTTCTCTGCAAAGAAGGCATCAAAAGCTTCTGGAAGAAGCGCCTTCGACGGCTATCACGCCTGAACTGCGGGAAAAGATGGGACAAGCGGCTATTCTGGCAGCTAAGGCTGCCGATTATTCAACAGCAGGAACGGTGGAATTTCTGCTGGACAAAAGCGGAGAATTCTATTTCATTGAAATGAATACGCGTATTCAGGTGGAACATCCGGTGACTGAATTGGTGACAGGTCTGGACTTGATTAAAGAGCAAATCCGTTTGGCGGCAGGTGAACACCTGGGCTATACTCAGGATGATGTAGCCATTAAAGGCTGGGCCATTGAGTGCCGGATTAATGCGGAAAATCCGGAAAAGAACTTTATGCCGTCTCCGGGAAAAATCAATTTCTACTATCCTCCGGGCGGTCCTGGGATAAGGGTGGACAGTGCTGCATTTCCTGAGTATACTATTCCGCCATATTATGATTCTATGGTAGGAAAACTGATTGTATGGGCTCCCAGCCGGGAAGAAGCAATTCAAAGAATGAAGAGGGCTTTAAATGAATTTGTGATTGACGGGATTCATACGACCATCCCGTTTCATTTGAAGGTGCTGGATAATGAATCATTCCGGCGCGGCGATGTTTACACAAACTTTATTCAAAAGCAAATATTGGGCGAAGAATAGGAAAAGCTTCGGCTGCGTGTATACAACCTTTGCCATCATGCTGGAAATTTGCTATAATTAGACAACAATAAAGCAATCAATGAGCAGGTGAGGTGTTGGTATGGATAATGAAATTATCGAGAATTCACAAAGTTCAATGGGAACGATTAGGATAACGAATGAAGTGGTTGAAGTGATTGCAGCTTTAGCTACATCACAGGTTGAAGGAATTGTCAGCATGAGCGGCGGTTTTGTGGGAGATTTGGCCAACATGCTGGGCAGAGGTAAAAAAGGAGTCAAGGTCGAGGTCGGCGAACACGAAACTGCAGTTGATCTGTCCGTAGTTGTGGAATATGGCGTATCGATTCCTGAAGTGGCCGCAAAGGTTCAAGCTTCGGTGAAGGAAGCTATCGAAAGCATGACCGGACTCAATGTGGTTGAAGTGAATGTTCAGGTACAGGGAATTGATTTTCAAAACCAGCAAGAACCTAAAGAAGAAGAACATCGGGTAAAATAAATTTCTTCCCCCCTGGGATTCTATACCAGGGGGTTTTTGAAAGAAGAGGTGTCTGCATGCTTGCATATCTTGCCGGAGTGCTATTGATCGCAATAGCTGTTCTCGTGGCGTCTGTCGCCTTTGAATGGGGAACGACAGGTGATGCCCTGATTCAAATGGTTTATTGGCTAAAAGAAAATCCCTGGGGAAGTGCCATTATCGCTATAGTGTTGATTGCCGTGGGGTTGGCCCTGTTTTTTTTACCGAAACCAAAAAGATTTGATGACCCGGCATTTCAAACCTCATCTAAGTTTGGGGAAGTGCGGGTGACTTATGAGGCAATTGGCGAAATCGTCAAGCGCAGTGCTTTAGCCGTAGCGGGAGTCCGTCATGTGGAGACTCATTTGCGCAACAGGGAAAATGCACTGGAAATTTCGATTGTCAGTCAGCTGGATCCAGGGGCTGTGATTCCGGAAGTATCGGAGCAAATTCAAGCCCAGGTGAAGGAAGAGGTAGAAAAAACGACGGGTATTACGATCGCTGAGGTGAAAGTGCTGGTGCGCAGTGTAGTGGACGGAGCTCGCCAGACACGTATCAAATGAGTGGCTTCTGGGCCCAGTTGGGGCAGAAAATAGGCGGTTTTTTTAATTGGGCTTTAACGGAACATCCTGGAAAGCTGATTGGAACTAGTTTAGGTTTGGGAATAGGCCTCTTGGTCGTAATCCTAGGGTTTTGGCGCACTTTGGTTATTGCGCTGTTTGTCTCTGTCGGATTTTATCTGGGTAAGAGAAAAGATGAAAATTTAGGACTGCTGAGTTGGATTGATAATTTTATCAATAAAGACAGCAAAATTTGGAGGAAAAGATGAGTCGCAGGCTAGCAAGGGAAATAGCACTTCAGGTTTTATACCAGATTGATCTTACACAGGATGCCGGTGATTTATCTGCCGAGTTAAAGCGTTGGGCCGGTGAGTTTGCTGTCCCTGCGGAAAGCGTTGATTTTGCTGAAAAGCTGGTTCAGGGAACTTGGGACCACCGGGAAGAGATTGATAAAAGATTGGCTCAGCTTTCGCGGGGATGGGCTTTGGAACGGATGGCAACGGTTGACCGGAATTTGTTGCGGTTGGCCGCCTATGAAATGATTTACTGTGAGGACATTCCCACCAAAGTCAGTATGAACGAAGCAATTGAATTAGCTAAAAGTTTTGGTGGCAATGAATCAGCTAAATTCATCAATGGAATTTTAGATCATCTCCTTGAGGACGGAGCTAACTAACCATGTATTATCTTGGCATTGATACAAGTGCATATACCACTTCATTGGCAGTCGTGGATGAAAATTTAAATTTAGTGTGGGACAAACGCCAATTGGTGAATGTGGAAGAAGGAGAAACGGGGTTGGCTCAGTCAGCCGCGTTTTTTCAGCATGTTCAGGCTTTGCCTGTGCTGGTGAGCGAAATACCCGAATGGGTGTGGCAAGACTTACAGGGTGTGGGGGTAAGCATGTGTCCCCGGCCTGTGGAAGGCTCATATATGCCTGTTTTTACCGCCGGATATGCTGTGGCACAGAGTATCGCCAGTGCCCGGCGGATTCCTTTATTTAAGACGACCCATCAGGAAGGGCATATTACTGCCGGAGTGCTTTCCTCTGTCTTGGGAAAAAACTTAAGCATTACGGCGGAGCAAAACTTTCTTACCGTTCATTTATCGGGAGGGACCACAGAACTGTTAATGGTGCAAGGAAGCCTGAAAGCAGGGTATAAAATTCAATTGCTGGGAGGAACAACAGACCTTCATGCCGGACAATTTGTGGATCGGATTGGTGTGCGTTTAGGACTGGGTTTCCCTGCCGGCAAGGAATTGGAGATCTTGGCTCAGGCAGCTTCTTCCGGGGCTGAGTCACTGCTGCCTTCCGCGGTGAAAGGCATGGAGGTCAGCTTTTCCGGTGTTGAGACGGCAGCCAGACGCCTGATCGAGAAAGGAATGGAACGGGCCGATATTGCGAGGGCTGTAGAAGGATGTATTGTTCGTACGGTTGCCAAGCTCCTGCAGAGAGGAGCGGAGATGACGGACGTTAAAACGGTATTGATTGTGGGCGGTGTATCCGCTAATATGTATATACGCAATGAATTAGAAAAGCGGCTGTCAGGGAGAGTCCGGCTATATTGGGCAAAGCCTGATTGGAGCAGGGATAATTCGATTGGCGTAGCAGGACTTACCACAGCAGCTCTTTCTGGACGTTCTGACTTGGATGATGGAATGCTGCTGAATTAATTAACGGATGGAGTTAACTCTCCTGAAAAGTTAAAATTTAAGGGTAGTTTTGCGAATATTTAAATAAAAAAAACAATTTCATTTTTAAGAATTAGCAACTCATATAGGGAGGAGGAATGCAGGTGTATAAGGTTATAAAAAAAGCGGAGCTGGCTCCGGCTATTACACTGTTAGTGGTGGAAGCGCCTGCGGTGGCTGCCAAGGCTCGGCCCGGTCAATTTGTAATGGTGCGGATGAATGAACGAGCTGAGAGAATTCCTCTGACTTTAGCGGATTTTGACTGTCAGCAGGGGACCATAACCTTAGTTATCCAGAACGTGGGGTATTCTTCGGCAATGATGCAAGAGATGGAGTGTGGAAGCACTTTTCTGGATGTGGTAGGGCCGTTAGGAATCCCTTCGGAAATTGAATGCTATGGCACCGTGGTTTGTATCGGCGGAGGAGTGGGAGTGGCCCCTATTTTTCCCATTGCCAGAGCATTGAAAGAGAAAGGTAATCAGGTGATCTCGATTTTAGGATCACGCTCTGAAGATCTCTTGATTTTAGAGAAGGAGATGACAGAGGTCAGTGACCGAGTGATTGTGGCCACCAATGACGGCAGCAAAGGCATTAAAGGATTTGTCACTGACGGTTTGAGGCAGCTCCTGACCGTCGATGGAGTGAAGATTGACAAGATATGGGCGATTGGGCCGATGATTATGATGAAGGCAGTCGCCGATTTTACCAGGGAATCAAAGACTCCTACCTTAGTAAGCATGAATCCGGTGATGGTAGATGGCACTGGGATGTGCGGTGCTTGCCGTATACAAGTGGGAACGGAAACAAAGTTTGCCTGTGTGGATGGTCCGGAATTCGATGCCCATTTGGTGGACTTTCCTTTGGCGATGCATCGTTTGAACTTTTTTAAGGATGAAGAAAACAGGGCTAAAGCCCGTTTAGATTGTGACTGTCAAGGGAGGCATGGCTAATGACGTCAAAAGAGCCGCGTCACGAGATGCCTTGCCAAAGTGCAGAGGCGAGAATAAATAACTTTGAAGAAGTAGCCTTGGGATATTCTTCTGAGGTAGCTGTTGCAGAAGCGAAACGGTGTCTTCAATGCAAAAAGCCCTTGTGCCGTGAAGGATGCCCTGTGGGGGTACTAATTCCTGAATTTATCCATAATGTGGCGGAAGAAGATTTTGTCGGAGCAGCGGCGACCTTGAAAATTAAAAATTCTCTGCCTGCTGTCTGTGGAAGGGTTTGTCCTCAGGAAAACCAATGTGAGAAGCAATGTGTTTTGGGAAAGAAAGGGGAACCGGTAGCCATTGGCCGCTTAGAGCGTTTTGTGGCGGACTGGGGAATCGGTCATGACGAGGGAAAGAATCTCTATTCTGAGCCTAATGGAAAAAAAGTGGCAGTGATCGGTGCCGGACCGGCTGGACTGGCTTGTGCAGGGGATTTGGCCAAGCTGGGATATAAAGTTACCGTTTTGGAGGCCTTACACACAGCAGGGGGAGTTTTGATGTACGGTATCCCTGAATTCCGCCTGCCTAAGGCTGTTGTCCAAAAGGAAATTTCCGACCTTGAGAAAATGGGTGTGGAGATTCGCACTAATCAGGTGGTAGGGCGAATTACTTCTGTTGATGAAATACTGGCGGAGTATGATGCTGCTTTTATCGCCACCGGTGCTGGACTGCCCTATTTTATGGGAATTCCGGGGGAAAATTTAAATGGGGTATATTCTGCCAATGAATTTCTCACCCGTACTAATTTGATGAAAGGCTACCAGTTTCCCGACTATCAAACTCCGGTAAAAGTAGGTGAAAGGGTGGCAGTTCTGGGGGCAGGCAACGTGGCTATGGACGCTGCCCGGACGGCTCTCCGCTTAGGTGCAAAAGAAGTCAGTATTGTATATCGCCGTTCCCGGACAGAGATGCCCGCCCGGCGTGAAGAAGTGGAACATGCCATTGAAGAAGGGATTCAATTTCTGCTTCTCACCAACCCTGTTGCCCTGCGGGGCAACGAAATGGATTGGGTAGAGAGCATGGTCTGTCTTCGCTATGAATTAGGGGAGCCCGATCAGTCAGGCCGTCGCTCTCCCGTGCCGATTGCCGGATCGGAATTTGAAGTACCGGTTGATACAGTGATCGTAGCGATCGGGCAGGGACCGAATCCGTTGGTGACCAAGTCTACGCCTAGTTTGATTTTGAATAAGAAGGGGAATATTGTTGCTGATCCCCAGACTTTGGCTACATCGAAGCCAAGGGTCTATGCCGGCGGGGATATTGTTACCGGGGCTGCCACCGTTATTTTGGCGATGGGAGCAGGCAAAAGCGCGGCAAAAGCAATTGATGAGTATTTGAGCGGCCGATCTTGAGAGCCTCTGAGGCGGGGCAGGCTTGTCGCACAACGCTGCGGAGGGCGACGGGGCTGCCGCGCTGGCCATTGCGCTGCGGAGCCGGAAACCCTGCTGTTTTTCAGTAAGTGAACCTCCGGCTCCGCGGGCCGCAAAGGCGGCGTGAGGCTTAGCGCCTCTCTGCCCAACTCCTGCACTTTTGTGCGTCAAGCCTGCCTCTGTGGAATCTTTTCAGACTGGGACATATGATGGTAGTAAGGTATTGTTGGGAGAGTCCAAATGGTGCATCGATGCACCATTTCGATTTGGATAGAAGCAAATAAAATTTTTAATTTAAATAGATTTGGGAGAGGAGCGGAACGGGTTGGCGCAACTACTGGACGGACGTGCGGTGGCAAAGGAGATTAAGGAAGAAATCCGTGAGCAGGTTGAAGCCTGGAAGCAAAAAGGAGTGGAACCTAAGCTGGCCGTAGTGATGGCAGGAGGCGATCCAGCGGCGCAGGTTTATGCCAGGGCCAAGGAGAAGGTGGCGGCCGGGTTGGGTATCGGGTTTGAACTGTTTGCCTTGCCGGAAGATGTGAAGGAGGAGGAGATCTTAGCCACTATTGATTCTCTGAACCGGAATGAAGCGGTTCATGGCATTATGGTGGAACTCCCTTTACCTGCTCATCTTGCCAAGGAGAAGATTTTGACTGCCATTCGTCCGGATAAGGATGTTGATGGAGCCCATCCTATCAACCGGGGATCTATTATGGCGGGGACGGAAGGGTTATTTCCCGCTACCCCTCAAAGCTGTATTGAATTGCTTTTGCGTTATCACATTTCCATCGGCGGAAAACATGTGGTGATTGTAGGCCGGGGAGAGACAGTGGGAAAACCGCTGGTATTTATGATCTTAAAACATAATGCCACGGTAACGGTTTGCCATTCGAAAACTCCTGATTTGGCTTATTTTACGCGTCAGGCTGATATATTAATTGCTGCTGTGGGTAAGGCTAACCTTATTACCAAGGAAATGGTAAAACATGGGATAGTTGTTGTGGATGCAGGAATCAATGAAGGTGAAAACGGAATATGCGGTGATGTGGATTTTGCCGGAGTTCAGGATGTGGCCGGTTATATTTCCCCTGTTCCTGGTGGAGTGGGGGCATTGACCACCGCTTTGTTAATGGAAAATGTCATAAAAGGGATTGCCATGCAGAAGGGAGCAATAGAGTGAAGGTTTGGGATTGGACGACGGAGGAGTTTTTAAGTCAGGCAGCCAGTTCATCCCCCACCCCGGGCGGCGGGAGCGTTTCAGCGTATACAGGAGCTTTGGCCGCGTCGATGGTTTGTATGGTGGCGAACTTAACGATAGGTAAAGAGAGATACCAGGATGTCGAGGCAGAAGCACGTAAGGTTTTGGAAAAAGGGATTCAGGTCATGGAGCAGCTGAAAAAGAATTTGGATCAGGATATTGCTGAATTCAGCCATTACATGACCGCGCTAAAGCTGCCTAAAATGACAGATGAGGAAAAAACTCTGCGCAGTGCCAAGCTGCAAGAGGCCTTGGTCAGAGCGACTCAGGTTCCTTTAGAAATCGGTCAAAATTGTTTGCAGGTTTTGCAATTGGCGGATATCTTGGCGCCGATCGGCAACCGCACTGCGATCAGCGATATAGGGGTAGCGGCTTATTTAGCGGAAAGCGCCATTAAGTCCGCTATGCTCAATGTTGATATTAATTTGCCTGGAATCAAGGATGAAGATTACCGGGAAAAGGCGACCGGAATGAAGAAAGAACTGTTGGCCGAAGGATCAAACTTGACCCAACGGATCACCGGACAAATTCAAGCGGTGCTCAGGGCATAATCCGGGATCTGGGGCTGACAGACGATTAACTGCAATGGGTATTTTAAAGGAGCTGTTCTGAGCGTAATTTTCAGGACAGCTTTTTGGCTGAAAGGCAGGAGATTGTCGGCTAAACTTGAGCAAAGGGTGCAGTTTGTGTATTATGATGGAGGAAGAGGTAGGTGAAACTTCGTGCCTAAAATATGGACCGTTGGTGAATTAACAAATGAAATCAGTATTACCATTTCTGAGAATAGCGGCTTGAAAAACTGCTGGGTTAGTGGTGAACTTTCTAATTTTAAACATCACCGGCCTTCCGGACATTGGTATTTTACACTCAAAGACGAGACAGCATGTTTAAAAGGTGTGATGTTTCGCCTCAAGGCAGAAAAAGTACATTTTACTCCAGGGGACGGCATGAAGGTTTTAGTGAGAGGAAACATCCGCCTTTATGAACGGGATGGTTCACTGCAAATTTATGCGGAAGAGATGGAACCGGCAGGACTGGGTGAACTTTATCTGGCTTTTGAGCAATTGAAAAAGCGTTTGTCCGATGAGGGTCTGTTTGCTATGGAGCGGAAAAAGCCTATTCCCCGCTATCCCCGCAAGATCGGCATTATTACCAGTTCCACGGGAGCGGCGCTGCGGGATATTCTGCATATTATAGGAAGACGCTATCCTGTCATGCCCTGGGTATTGTCACCCGCCGCCGTACAGGGAGAAAGTGCGCCGGCAGAGATCGCCAGAGCCCTTTATCTGATTAACCGGTATGATGTGGATGTGGTAATTGTCGGCAGGGGAGGCGGTTCTCTGGAGGAGCTTTGGGCTTTCAACACGGAAGAGGTGGCCAGGGCGATTGCCCGTTCCCAGGTCCCTGTAATTTCTGCGGTAGGTCATGAAACCGATGTGACCATTGCCGATTATGTCGCCGATTTGCGCGCTCCAACGCCGTCAGCAGCGGCTGAACTGGCTGTTCCACTTTTCAGTGATCTGCAGGAGATGGTAGGGAGACTGGAGAGAAATCTGACTCAGAATATGCTCCATTTGTTAGCGGAAAAGCGGCGCTGCCTGACAGAACTGGCTGGCAGAGGCCCTTTGCAGGACCCTTTCTGGCGGATTGAGCAAAATCGGCAAAGACTGGATAATCTGGCCGCCGGTCTGGAAAATACTATGACTAGATTTGTAGCGAATAAAAATGGTATACTACAAATATTGGCAACAAAGCTCGATTTATTGAGCCCATTGGCGATTTTAGGCCGGGGATATTCTCTTACTTATAAAGATAATCAACTGGTAAGTTCCGTGAATGATATACAGGCAGAGGATAGGTTGAAGGTTCACCTTTCCGATGGAGTGTTAAATTGCCGAGTACTGGATAAGGAGATTAAAAATGAGTAACGATGATGCGTCTCAATTGGGAGAAGCAACGGTTAATTTTGAATCGGGTGTAGCCCGGTTGGAAGAGATTATTCATGCGCTGGAACAAAAAGAGCTTCCTTTGGATCAGGCCCTTGAGCTGTTCCGTACCGGAGTCGGACTGGTGCAGCATTGTAATGTGCTTTTAGATCGTGCAGAGCAGCAGATGGAAATTCTGATGGAAAACGAAGATGGAAGTCTGAGAGTGGAGCCTGCCCACTTGACGCTGGAGCGATAAGCATGAGTATGCAGGAACGGTGGGACCGATATACCCTTGAAATCGAGAAATATCTGGGTCAGCTCTCTTTTGGTGGTGGTGTACTGGAGGAGAGCATGATGTATTCCCTGTTAAACGGAGGGAAAAGGCTGCGCCCGGTATTGGTGCTGGCTGCTGCCGAGGCGGTATGGAAGGCACACGGAAAAGCGTGGGAAGAAGAGCGGGTGGATGAATTTATGCCGGCGGCAGCGGCGGTGGAATTGGTTCATACCTATTCGCTGATTCATGATGATTTGCCGGCCATGGATGATGATGATTTTCGGCGCGGCAAGCCGTCCAATCATATAAAGTTTGGAGAGGCCCAGGCGATCCTGGCCGGAGATGGATTACTCACCTTTGCCTTTCAGCTTTTAGCCAGGCCGTTGCCTGTAGCAGGTGGAAAGCAAATTCAAGTGATTAAGGAATTGGCGGAGGCCTCCGGTCCCTTGGGAATGGTGGGTGGCCAGGTGGCGGATATGGAAGGAGAAGGCAAGATTATGGGCTTACCCGAAATCGAGTCCATTCACAGCCACAAGACAGGGGCCTTGATCACCGCTTCCATTAGAATGGGAGCACTTCTTGCCGAAGCTTCGGAAGAGGAGCTTATCGCTCTCAGTCATTATGGGCAGGCATTGGGGTTGGCCTTTCAAATTAAAGATGATATTTTAGATATAGAAGGGGATGCTCAGGTTATAGGCAAGCCTGTAAAAAGTGACCTCAAGCAGGAAAAGGCCACATATCCGGCCTTATTGGGCCTGGAGGGAGCAAAGAATTATTTGCGGGAAAAGGTTAAGGAAGCACAGGCGGCTTTGCAGATATTGGATAGGCATGGAGTATTTTTATATGAAATGGCAGATTATGTTGAGAAGCGTGAGCAGTGAGGTGAAGTACGGTGGCGATTATACCGGGAATTTTTTATAATACGGTTTTATGGTCCGCTGTTGTCGCCTGGTTTGTAGCTCAGATGCTGAAGGTTGTAGTTAATTTGATCTTGCAGCGCAAGATTGATTTTCAGCTTTTTTTCAGTTCAGGCGGTTTTCCCAGTTCCCACACGGCAACAGTCAGCGCTTTGGCTTTAGGTGTAGGAAAATATTACGGCTGGAATTCGCCGATTTTTGCTGTGGCTGCTGTGTTTGCCTTGATTGTGATGTACGATGCTGCAGGAGTGCGGCGGGAGGCGGGCAAACAGGCGGAAGTGCTGAATCGTTTGGTGGAGCTTTTTTACCAAGGTTCAGATGTGGAGCAGGCTCAGCTCAAAGAGCTGATCGGCCATACACCTTTTGAAGTATTTGGAGGAGTCATTGTGGGTATTATTGTTGGATTGCTTGTTTAAGGAGGAAATTAAAATGGGCCTGCTCAGCGAAATCAAACAACCAAAAGATTTGCGGGCATTGGATGAAAATAAATTAAGGCAGTTGGCACAGGAAATTCGTGAGGAACTGATTCAGGTAGTGTCTACCAATGGGGGCCATTTGGCACCTAATCTTGGTGTGGTAGAGTTGACTCTGGCGCTTCACCGGGTTTTTGAAAGTCCGCAGGATAAGATTATTTGGGACGTGGGGCATCAGAGCTATGTGCACAAACTGATCACCGGCAGACAGGAGCAGTTTAAGACTCTGCGTACTTTGAATGGCTTATCCGGATTTCCCAAACGTTCCGAAAGTCCTCATGATGTATTTGAGACCGGGCATGCCAGTACTTCCATTTCTGCTGCTTTAGGATTCGCGAAGGCCAGAGATCTGAAAAAAGAGGAAAGCCATGTGGTTGCCGTTATTGGTGATGGGGCCATGACGGGAGGCATGGCTTTTGAGGCCATGAACCATGCAGGGCATGACGGGACTAACTTAATCGTAATTTTAAATGATAATGAAATGTCTATTTCCGCTAATGTGGGGGCAATGTCCCTTTATCTTAACCGTCTTCGCACCGATCCCCGCTATGATCAGCATAAAGCGATTGTGGAAAATATGCTGAAGCGGATTCCCAAAATCGGTACCAAGGTAGCCCGGGCGGCGGGAAGAGCGAAGGACAGTTTGAAATATTTACTGATTCCTGGTTTTCTTTTCGAGGAATTGGGTTTTACGTACCTAGGACCGATTGACGGACATGACCAGTTGCTTTTGGAAAAAGTTTTACAACAGGCCAAACAAAAGAAAGGGCCTGTGCTTATCCATGTCGTGACCAAGAAGGGAAAGGGATACGAACCTGCTGTAAAAAGTCCTGACTTGTTTCACGGTGTGGGAACCTTTGATCCCGAATCAGGCAAAGTGATTAAGGTGGCCGGGCCCCCTACCTATACACAGATGTTTGGGGAAACCTTACTAAAGCTGGCTGATCATAATCCGAAAATTGTGGCCATCACTGCGGCGATGGCCGGAGGGACAGGTTTGGCTCCTTTCAGAGAGCAATTTCCGGAGCGTTTTTTTGACGTGGGCATTGCTGAACAGCATGCGGTCACCTTTGCCGCCGGTTTGGCTTTCTCCGGATTTAAACCGGTGGTGGCTATTTATTCTACCTTTTTCCAAAGAGCTTATGATCAGGTACTTCATGATGTTTGCCTGCCCAAGGCCAATGTGATTCTGGCTATTGACCGGGCGGGTGTTGTGGGGGATGATGGACCTACTCATCATGGTATTTTTGATATTTCCATGTTCCGCTCCGTTCCCCACCTTGTTTTTATGGCGCCTAAGGATGAGAATGAGTTAAAAAGCATGTTATATACAGCTACTTTACAGGAAGGTCCGGTAGCCCTTCGCTATCCGCGCTCTTCGGGCCAAGGAGTCCCGGTTGACTCAAAGTGGACGGAAGTGGACATTGGTAAAGGTGAGCTTCTGTGTCCCGGCACGGATTTGACGATTATCGGAATCGGACCGTTGGTTTATACCTGTCTGGCTGCGGCAGAAGAACTGGCTAAACGGGGCACTAAAGCAGCTGTGATTAATCTGCGTTTTATCAATCCCATCGATAAGGAGCTGATTCTTCATTCAGCCCTTCAGACCGGTAAAGTCATTACAGTAGAGGACCATGTGCTGCAAGGCGGGATGGGAAGTGCTGTCTTGGAGATTCTTAGCGATGCAGGCTGCGACGTAAAGGTAAAACGTTTAGGTTACTCGGGATTTGTGGAGCAAGGGCCTATCTCCGAGTTACAGCAGATGGCCGGACTGTCGGTGCAGGGAATTGTAGATGCGGCGGAGCAGCTGAAAGGAGACATCGGTGACTAAAGGTAAAGAGCGATTGGATCTGTTGCTGGTGGAGAAAGGGTTGGCACCCAGTCGGGAAAAAGCTAAGGCAATGATTATGGCAGGTCAGGTTTTTCTTCACGAGCAGCGTTTAGATAAGGCAGGTATGGAAATTGAGAGTAATGCCGAACTCAGTGTTAAAGGGCATCTCTTGCCTTATGTGTCCAGGGGAGGATTAAAGTTAGCCAAAGCTATCACATCCTTTGGGCTTGATTTTACAGACAAAACGGTGGCAGATATTGGCTCATCAACCGGTGGATTTACCGATTGTGCTTTGCAAAATGGGGCCATCAAGGTCTATGCCATTGATGTAGGGTATGGACAGCTCCATTGGAATTTACGGCAAGACCCCCGGGTTGTTTCCATGGAAAGAACGAATGCCCGCTATCTTACGGCTGAGTCTCTGCCTGAGAGAGTGGATTGGATTGTGTCGGATGTAGCGTTTATCTCCATTACAAAGATTTTTCCGGCTCTGCTTCATATTCTTAAAGAAGAGGGGCAGATGATTGTTCTGATTAAACCCCAGTTTGAGGCTGGCCGGGAACATGTAGGTAAGAAGGGTGTTGTTAAAGATCCGTTGGTTCATGAACAGGTGATCGTTAAAGTCTTGGAAGAAGGGGAAAAAATAGGTTTCTTTGTCCGCGGCTTGGATTATTCACCGGTTCGCGGGCCGGAAGGAAATATTGAATATCTGGCATGGCTGTCCCGCATTCCTGAACAGAATATAGACTGGCTGGCAAAGACCGGGGAAATCGTGGAAGCGGCTCAGAACAGTTTGAGAGAGAGATGAAGAAGTTGACCGGAGTGGAAAACAGAGTTGGACTGTGGATCAACGAAAGTAAGCCTGATGCTCTGCATTTGGCCGGGCAGATTGAAGCATGGTTTTTCCAGCGAGGATGGGAGATAGTCACTCGCTGGAAAGAGCTAAAAGAAGGAAATATCCGGTTCCTTATTTCCCTGGGAGGAGATGGTACTCTTCTGGAGGCGGCAAGAGAAGCGGCTCCTTTTGCCATTCCCGTACTGGGAGTTAATATGGGGCGTTTGGGCTTTTTATGTGAACTGGAAAGAGGAGATATATTCCCTGCTATAGAAAAAATGCTTAATGGAGAGTACAATATTGAAAAAAGGCTGATGCTGTCGGCTGCAGTCCATACGGGAGGATCGGAGCAGAATATTCTGGTGTTGAATGATGTGGTTTTTATGCGTCATGCGGGGGGAGTCATCACTTTGCAGGCTAATTTATCAGGAGTGCCTTCCATTAGCTATCCTACCGACGGTTTGATTGTAGCTACTCCTACCGGCTCCACTGCTTATTCCCTTTCAGCCGGCGGTCCGATCATCAGTCCTAATGTGGAGGCTATTGTATTAACTCCGTTGGCTGCCCATTCCTTATCAGCACGACCGATGGTAGTCTCTCAGCACGAGGTAATTGAAATTTTTCTTCCGCGTAAGGAAGAGTCCTGTCTGGTGACCTTTGATGGTAAACATACGGTGCTTTTGCAGGGAGAAGAGAAAGTAAGGATTTCTACTTCTTCTTTGCCAGCTCTTTTGATTCGTTTCAGTGAACATAGTTTTCCGAAAATCGTTAAAGAAAAATTGCGGGATCGTTGGCATGATGAATAGAATTAACGATATTCAGGGGTTACTCAGAACCGTCGCCGCATCTTTTCTGGAGCCAGGGGACGTTGTTGTCGATGCTACGGCAGGCCGGGGGCGGGATACGCTTTTTCTGGCCCACGCAGTAGGAAAGACCGGACAAGTCTTCGCTTTTGATATTCAACCCCAGGCATTGGCCGAAACCCAGCACCTGTTGAGTGAGGCCGGATGTGCCGGGCAGGTAAAACTGATCTTGGCCGACCATGCCAGGATGGATGATTATATTGAGAATAAGGTCAAGGCTATCGTTTTCAATTTAGGCTATTTACCCGGAAGTGATCATCTAACGGTTACATTACCCCATTCCACCAGAGCGGCAATTCAGGCAGGGCTGAAATTGCTTAAGCCGGGAGGATTGATGGTTTTGACCCTATACAGAGGACACTCAGGTGCTTTGGAAGAGGCTTTGACGGTAGAAGAGGAAACCTCAGCCCTTTCCAAGAAAAATTTCAGTGTGTTAAAAGGTTGTTACATCAATCAGGAGGATACGGCTCCTTACTGGATTTTGGTGCAAAAACACAGGGAGGATTGAGTATGAAAGGTCGGCGGCAAATAAAAATTCAGGAAATGATCACCAAGGAAGTTATTCACACCCAGGAGGAATTGGCGGAAAAGCTGAGACAGGCAGGTTTTGATGTTACTCAGGCTACGGTATCAAGAGATATTAAGGAAATGGGCCTGATTAAGGTTCCCAGTCAGGATGATGAATACCGCTATGCAATACCCACCGAAACCCCTTATCCCGGAAATATTTCCGAACGTCTGAAACGGATGTTCCGGGAAGTGGTGGTTACGCTCAATCAAAGTGAAAATTTAGTGGTGATCAGGACTATTCCCGGCAACGCTCATGCTCTGGCGTCCTTGATTGACAATAGTAACTGGCCGGAGGTGTTGGGTACGGTAGCAGGAGATGATACTATTCTCCTGGTGATTTCTTCTAAGGAGGAAACGGCTGGGGTCAGATCGCGGTTAGATCGGATCATGGGCTAGGAGGGAATACTATGCTTTGCCAATTCCATGTACAAAATTTAGGCCTGATGAAAGATATCTGCCTGAATTTAGAAGAGGGATTCACGGTGTTTACCGGCGAAACGGGAGCAGGTAAATCAATGCTCATCGATGCGCTGGGAATTTTATTAGGGGATCGGGCATCCGCTGAATTTATCCGGCATGGTGAAGAACGGGCAAATGTGGAAGGAATTCTGGAGGATATTCCTCTTCCCTTGGCTGACCGCCTGACTGAAGCAGGTTTTCCACTGGAGGACGGGCAGCTTTTTCTGGCCCGGGAGCTGAATGTATCTGGGCGCAACTTTTGCCGTATCCAGGGAAGAATTGTGCCTTTAAGTTTATATCGCACCCTTTGTAAAGATTTAGTCGATATTCATGGTCAAATGGAGCACCAAACCTTATTTCATGCTGAAGCCCATCGGGAACTGCTCGATGCTTTAGGTGGAGATGAATTGGCGGCCTTGTTAAAAGAAGTCAATCAGATGGTCCGTTCTTATAAAGAGGCTGCTGCCGAAGAGAAAAAATTGAAAGTTTCGGAAGCGGAAAGAGTCAGGCAACAGGATTTGCTGAAATATCAAATTCAAGAAATTGAAGAGATTGCGCCTCAGCCTGGAGAAGAGGAATCGTTAAACCTAGAAAAGAAGCGTTTAAACAATGGTGAAAAAATCCTCCATTTAGCGGCAGAAAGTTATGCCTGGCTCTATGAGGGAGAAGGTAATTCAGTATATGACCTGCTGGGACAGGTGAGGAAGAGTCTGGCAGAACTGCACCGACTGGATGATGAAATGCCTGTCATGCCGGAACAGGTGGATTCCCTTTACTATGCAGTAGAGGATTTGGCAGAAAGCATGCGTACCTACAAAGATGAATTTGACTATCAACCGGGAAGGCTGGATGAAATCGAAAGCCGGCTTATTCAATTAGGACGTTTGCGTAAGTATGGTACGACAACGGAAGAAATTTTAGACTTAAAAAAACAGATGGAAGATGAACTGCAACAGCTGATCCATCATGAAGTACAGATGGAAGAAATCATGCGTTTAAAAAACCAGCAGTTGTTGAGCTATACGAAGCTGGCCCATGAACTGACGGCACAAAGAAAACAGGTAGGGGCTTTTTTGGAGCAGGAATTGGCCAAGGAGTTAGCCGATTTGGGTATGCCTCATGCCCGCATTGAAGTAAGATATGATTTGGTGCAGGATCCGAGTTACGGGGGAGCTGAAACGGTGGAATTTTATTTTTCCGCCAATTTGGGGGAACCGCCGAAACCGTTGGCAAAAGTTGCTTCAGGAGGAGAAATGGCCAGACTAATGCTGGCTTTAAAAAGTATTCTCGCCCGCTTTGAAAGAGCAGGAACATTTATTTTTGATGAGGTGGACAGCGGTGTGGGCGGAACCACGATTCAAAAAGTAGGGGAGAAGTTGGCCAGAATTGCCGAGTCCCGTCAGGTGTTTTGCATTACCCATTCTCCTTATGTAGCTGCCTGTGCTGAAACGCATTTCCGTATCTATAAAAATGAATCAGCGGGAAGAACTTATACTCAGGTGGAGAAAATAACGGCAGAAGAGCGGATCGAAGAAGTAACCCGGATGTTGGGTGACGAGGGACAAATCAGCCGACAGCATGCGGAGCAATTATTAAAAATAAGAGATGTTTTATAAAAAGTCTTGCAATAAATTGTAAACTGAATATTTTCAGCTAATCAAAAAGAAAAAGTTTAAATAATTATTTTATCTGAATCCGTTTAAACAACTGCTTTGAAAAGCAGTTGTTTTTTTATACAAACCAAGACTTTGAAATCGTGGAACGGATTTTACAGGATGAATTTAAAGATAATTGGACAATTTAAACTCAGGTTTCAATAAAAAAAGAAATTTGCCCAGTAACGACTGAATTTTGACGAAAAATGAGAAAAGCGATGGAAGGTGATAAAGGAGTGAAGACGAGGAGAATCGTAGCAGGTGTTTGTCTTTTTCTCAGTACCTTCATTTGTTTCAATCCGGGATTACAGAATCTGATAGCTTTTCCCGCATACACTCAGCAAACAGAGTACTCCATTCCTCAAGTTTCTGGAATATGGTCTTTATTTATTCAAACTGAACAGAATGATTTAGCTATTCCTACTACAGTGAATCCTCAGTCACAAAAAGTAAATCTATCCTATAAATTATTTGGAATCTTTCCTTTTAAAAGTAGTGTTGTGGAAGTCATGCCGTCTTTACAACTTGTACCAGGTGGCCAATCCATCGGAGTTGCTTTACAAAGCAAAGGTGTCATGGTAGTAGGCCAAGCGCCTGTCATCGGTGAGGATGGAAAAAAGAATTATCCAGCTAAAGAAGCGGGAATTGAAGTAGGAGATATTATCTTAAAAATTAATAACAAAGATATGAAATCAGACCAGGATGTGGCTAACGAAGTGAATTCTGCCGGTCAGGATCAGGGAAAATTAAAGGTTTTGGTAAAACATCACCAACAAGTTGTCGAGAAAGTAATCAAACCGGTGTATTGCGGAGAAACCAAGCGTTATCGTGTAGGTTTATTTGTTCGGGATGATGCGGCTGGAGTAGGAACAATGACCTTCTACGATCCTCAAAGCAAAAAATATGGTGCTTTAGGGCATGTTATTAATGATGCGGATACCAATCAGCCTATCGAAATTTCCGAAGGCAAAGTGACTGCTTCCACGATTTATTCGATTGAAAAAGGTCTGCGCGGACATCCGGGAGAAAAAATCGGTACCTTTGTACCTGATTCACCTTTTAATGGCAGCATTGAAAAGAATACCGGTTCAGGAATTTTTGGTACGTTAAACGGTAATTTAGCCGATTCTCCTTATGACAAGCCTATTCCGGTAGGTTGGTCCTCAGAAGTCAAAGAGGGTCCTGCTAAAATTTATACTGTTATTCAAGGGGAAAAAATTGAAGAATTTGAGGTCTCCATTGAAAGAGTAATGGCTAATCGAAGCGACAGTAAGAATATGATTGTACGGATTACCGATCCTCGCTTACTTTCAGAAACGGGAGGCATTGTACAGGGCATGTCAGGCAGCCCGATTATTCAAAATGGCAAAATTATCGGAGCCATTACTCACGTCTTTGTCAATGATGTTCAAAGAGGGTATGGTGTATTTATTGAGAACATGTTAAAGGATGCAGGAATTATAAATCAAAGTGAAGCAGCATAAATAGAAAAAGTTTATTGAAAGGAATCGTTTTAAACGGTTCCTTTTTTTGTTTTCGATCTACAAAAATATCTTAGATAATCTTGGAAAATAGCAGGAAACTCAATTAAGATTGTCGAAGCAGTATACTTTAGCGGGTTTATTAAATTCAGTGAGGACGGTTAAACAAAGCAAAAGTTTTATAATAAATATATATAGGCTGGAGGATAATAATATGGCAAATCCAATGGATGCGGGAAATCCGATAAGGGTTTTAATTGCTGATGATAATCGGGAATTCATCGAGATTCTCAAAGAATATATTAATCAGCAGAAAGACATGAAGCTGGTGGGAGTAGCTTATAACGGACAGGAAGCCATAAAGCTGATTTACAGTGAGCAGCCGCAGGTAGTTATTTTGGATATTATTATGCCTCATCTTGATGGTCTGGGTGTATTGGAAAAATTGCAAAATGAGGAAAAGAAGCCGAGGGTTATTATTTTGACTGCTTTTGGACAGGAGAATATGACGCAGCGGGCTGTGAGTTTAGGTGCGGATTATTATATCCTTAAACCTTTTGACCTTGATATCTTAGGTAAAAGAATTCGTCAGCTTCAAGGAAGAGATACCGACCCTTTGAAACGTGAACAATTAAAGGAAAGAACAGGCAATGATGATTACGTTATTATTAATACAAGAAGTCAGACTGTGACTCCTCCGCTGACAAGTAAAGGTTTGGAAGTTGAAGTAACCCGCATGATACATGAAATGGGTGTTCCTGCTCATGTGAAAGGATATCAATATCTAAGAGATGCCATTGTCTGTGTGATTCAGAACGTAGCTTTGCTGGGGGCTGTAACAAAAGAACTTTATCCGTTTATTGCGGAAAAATATCAAACAACTCCCAGCCGTGTGGAAAGAGCGATTCGTCATGCCATTGAACTGGCATGGGACAGAGGGAATGTGGAGTTTATGAACCGCTTTTTTGGATACACCATTAACGTAGACAGAGGTAAACCTACCAATTCAGAATTTATTGCCATGGTTGCGGATAAACTGAAGATGGCAAAAATGATGTAATAGAACGAAGCGGACAGAGAAAAATCAGGTACTTTTTTATGGTGACCGAAGCCATTTTTAATGTGGCTTCGGTTGTTTTTTATTTTTAATCTGTGGAACAAATTACCTGGGTTTTTATTCTTAAGATTTCAAACGATAAAGATTAATAGCGATGGAACAGTCGGCGAAAGAAGCAAGCAGTTGCAAAATGCCTGAGAAAAGCTTTAGAGCAAACAGTCTTGCAGTTTTCCGGTATAAAATCTGTTAAAATAAATGATATAACCTTGGATCAGGTCCTTTCCCTGGAAAGCTAAGATATTTGAGAATTAAATGTTAAAGAGTAAGTGGAGGATATCAAATGGTAGATCAGCGTAATTTTTCTAAAGAAGATTTGTATGAAGAGAGAATTGATGGTGAGGTGGTTTTTCCAGGCAAGAGAATTTATGTAATAAAAGATCAGGTTCGTTTGCTTAATGGAAACACAGGCACCAGGATCGTTGTACGCCATCCTGGTGCAGTGGGGGTGGTAGCCCTTCATGAAGGAAAAATAATTATGGTCAGACAGTATCGCTATGCGGTCAGTCAGCCCTTGCTGGAAATCCCTGCAGGGAAATTAGAAAAGGACGAAGATCCGTTGGTAAGCGCGGAACGGGAGCTGAGAGAAGAAACGGGCTACCGGGGAGACCTGGTTTCCTTGGGAGAAATTTTTACAACTCCCGGCTTTACTGACGAAGTAATCCATCTCTACCTGGCCCGTAATCTGGTATGGGATCCTCTGGCTCCCGATGTTGATGAGTTTTTGTCCGTAGAAGCCATTCCATGGGAGGAAGCTGTATATAAGGCGGAACAAGGAGAATTTGCAGATGCCAAGACGATTATCGGTATTCTCTGGGCAAAGGGGAAGATCGAATGATTTTTGCTGATTTGCATATTCATGTGGGACAGAGCCTGGACGGGCGGGCAGTAAAAATTACCGCTTCTCCCCAGCTTAACCTGCCTAATATTATTGAGACGGCCAGAGATATTAAAGGATTATCCATGATTGGTGTGATTGATGCTCAATCGCCAGGTGTTATTAAAGATTTTGAGATACTGCTGAATGAAAGAAAAATAAGGGCTTTGGCTGGAGGAGGTTATGAGGCAGGCAGTCTGGTGATTATTCCCGGAACGGAAATTGAGCTTAAGATAGGTGATGGGGAAGCTCATTTTCTGGCTTATTTTTCTGATATTGAGCATATAGGGGTCTATGTGGAGAAGTTAAAACCTTATGTAAAGAATTGGCAGTTAAGTTCGCAGAAGGCCTATGTAGGATTTCCTCAATGGCTGGAGGCTGTGGAAGCTGCCGGGGGAATTTGGATGCCTGCCCATATATTCACTCCCCACAAAGGGATTTACGGAAACTGTTGTGCCAGGATGCAAGATGTTATGCAGGTATTGCCTCAGGCGGCGGAAATGGGTTTAAGTGCCGACCGTATGATGGCAGGAAATATAAGAGAATTGGATAACGTACTGTTGTTCAGCAATTCCGATGCACATTCTCTGCCTAAAATCGGGCGGGAGTATAATGCTTTAGTACTGAGTGAAAAATCTTTTACCGGGTTAAAGGATTTGTGGCAAGGTAAAGGGCAATTGGCAGGAAATTACGGATTGCCTCCTCAATTAGGCAAATACCACCGTACCTATTGTCTCTCCTGTGAGCAAGTAGTTACGGAGCAGCCACCCCAAACAAGTTGTCCCCATTGTGGTAGCGCCCAAGTGATTATAGGAGTCTTAGACCGTTTGGAACAAATCTCAGATAATTCAGAGACGAGAGATGAATGGCCCCAGGATGGCGGCACTTTTTATGTTTACCAAGCTTCCCTGAAGGATCTACCGGGAATCGGGCCTAAGATGTACATGAAATTGCTCAATGAATTAGGCACGGAAATAAATATCCTCCACGAGGTGCCATTTAACGAGATTGAAAGGTTGGCAGGTCCGAAAATAGCTGATTGGATTAAGAAGGACAGAGAAGGGACCCTTAACTTTTCTCAAGGTGGAGGAGGCTTTTACGGGAAAGTCTTTTAACATACTTTTTCCCTCTCATGAATAGATATGGATAGGACAAGTTGGGAGGGAATCAAAGTGAGAAAGAAGTTACTATTGCATATTAAACAGTACTGGGGTATTTATCTTACTCTGGTTTGCGTGTATTTAGTAGGAGCAATTTTCGGCATCGTCGGTTCAGGGGCCCTTGGAGAGTCTGAATCTTCCCAACTGCGCAGTTTTCTTGATTCTCTGTTGATCAATCAGCCCAGCGGTTTGGACAGCCAGTTCCTGCTCAAACTGGCCAGGGACGCGTTTATCATTATGGCAGGAATTTGGCTGTTGGGACTGACCATTATCGGCATGCCCATCGTTTATCTGATTGTATTTACCAGGGGGTTTGTCCTGGGCTTTACCGTCAGTTTCATGGTTGCGGCCAAAGGTCTGGCGGGAATCGGCCTGGCTTTTGTCTCCATGATTCTCCCCGCCTTTATGAGCATTCCCCTATTACTTTTGGGGGCAGGCATGGCAGTTATTTTTTCCTTCCTTCTTTTGAGGGGCAAAACCATAGGGGAGTCACTGCGCAGGGAGTTTTTTCAATATACCGCCGCTGCTTTTCTGATCTCGGTGGGAGCGGTGATCAGCGGTGTTGCCCAGGGGTATTTTTCCCTTCTGGGTGTACATCTTTTAGGCTTATAACCCTCCTGATTCTGGAAGTGAAAAAATGTAAAAAAATATCATTAAATGACAAAAAAATATAACCATCCAATAAAATTTATGATATATTATTGATGCTATATTAATTATGGTGTATTAAATATACATAAATTGGAGGGTGGAAGAATGATAATCGGAGTACCAAAAGAGATTAAAAACAATGAAAACCGGGTAGGCATTACTCCGGCAGGTGTCCATGCGTTTGTCGAATCAGGCCATAAGGTTGTGGTGGAAAAGTCGGCCGGCCTTGGCAGCGGGATTAAAGATGATGACTATGTGGCAGCCGGTGCTCAGATTCTGGACACAGCGGCAGAAGTATGGGCGGCAGATATGGTAATAAAAGTGAAAGAACCTCTGCCCTCCGAATATGGATTCTTCCGGGAAAACCTGATCCTCTTTACCTACCTTCATTTAGCACCGGAGCCGGAGCTCACGAAAGCCTTAATGGATAAGAAGGTATCTGCTGTTGCTTATGAGACGATTCAACTCGACAATGGAGCTTTGCCCTTGCTGGTGCCTATGAGTGAAGTAGCGGGGCGGATGTCCGTTCAGATCGGCGCTCACTTCCTGGAAAAGCATGCAGGGGGAAAGGGAATTCTGCTCGGTGGCGTGCCCGGTGTATTGCCGGCTAAAGTAACCATTATCGGCGGCGGAATTGTGGGAACCAATGCGGCTAAGATGGCAGTGGGCTTGGGTGCCGATGTAACGATCCTGGATAATAATGCGGCACGCCTGCGGGAGTTGGATGACCTTTTCTACGGCGGACGGGTAAAGACCCTGATGTCCAATACTTTAAATGTTTCTTCCGCCGTGGCGGAAGCGGATTTACTGATTGGTGCTGTCCTGATTCCAGGTGCCAGAGCTCCTCACATCGTGACGGAAAAAATGGTAGAGGCCATGACCCCGGGAAGCGTAATTGTGGACGTAGCCATTGACCAGGGTGGCAGCATTGCAACCATTGACCGGGTGACCACTCATAGTGAGCCAACCTATGTAAAACATGGAGTAATTCACTACAGTGTGGCAAATATGCCGGGAGCGGTGGCCAGAACATCTACCTTTGCACTGACCAATGCTACGTTAGGCTATGGTTTGGAATTGGCAAATAAGGGCTGCCTTAAAGCTATCCAGGAAAATCACGCATTGCGCAAAGGGGTTAACGTTATTGACGGAAAGCTCACCTATAAAGCGGTAGCGGAGGCTTTAAATCTTCCTTACACTCCAGTGGAAGATGTGTTGCACTAAGTTCTGTTGAAGCTGGGTGAATCATAAAAAAACTGAAGAGTGTAGCAAAGGGTCTGTGGTATTGATCGTTGATAATGCCACAGACTCTTTTTCATTTTTAATGTATTTAATAATTACTAAGGATAATAGGACAATGTTTTTGAAGCATAAGATTTTAGCTGGGGGGGAGTTATGGTGAAGAAATGGCCTGAATTTTTTCTCCAACTGGCAAAAATATTTATTCTCTTGATTCTTTTGGCAGTGCTCATGCCAAAGCTGGTATCGGTGTGTAAGATTTGGATGTCATCAATTACCCATCAGGATGAGAGGCCCAGCGGCCATCCCATGCAGGTGGATAAAAAGTGGAACATCAATCCTTAAAATTGAATAATGAAAAGGAAATGTATGTTTAGTGTAGAAATCTATAGAGGAAGGAGGAAGGGAATTGTTGAAACAAAATGATCCAATAATTGGGCAATTCTTAACCTATCTCCGGGTTGAGAAGGGACTTTCTCCGAATACCATCCAAGCCTATCAGCGGGATCTGCACCAGTTAAACGTTTTTTTGGAAGGCCGGGGAAAAAGTTGGCTGAATTGCGAAGAAAATGATTTATTTCTTTGTACTCATCAATGGAAAAATGACGGTAAGGCTTCCCGGAGTATTGCCCGTCTTATGGCTACCATGCGGAGTTTTTTTGCGTTTTTGCTGGCAGAAGGAAAAAGGAAAGACAATCCAACGTTGTATCTTCAAGCTCCGAAATTAAATCAGCGTCTCCCTCATGTTTTGAGTGAACAGGCTGTGGACAAGCTATTAGTGACAGAGGGGGGAGGAGATTTGGATGTCCGGAATCAGACGATGGTCGAGCTCCTTTATAGTAGTGGATTACGGGTGTCTGAACTGATCAACTTGCATATTCAGGATGTGGCCTTGGACGTAGGATATGTGCGCTGCATTGGAAAGGGCAGCAAGGAAAGAATCGTTCCTTTAGGAGAGCCTGCTATTGCAGGTTTAAAAGATTATATTGAAGGGGCCAGGCGGCGTATCGCTGCCAAAAGCAAAACTGACGTGCTTTTTCTGAATGCTCATGGCAAGAAAATGACCCGTCAGGGGTTCTGGCAAATTCTTAAGGCCTATGCAGGGAAACACGGCGTGAAGGACAATGTTTATCCCCACATGCTCAGACATAGTTTTGCTACCCACTTGTTGGACAATGGAGCTGATCTTCGTTCGGTCCAGGAAATGCTGGGGCATGCGGATATTGCCACAACCCAGATTTACACCCATTTAACTCATAAACATCTGCTGGAGGTATTCCGCAAGGCTCATCCAAGAGCTGACTAGCCTTTTAGCTAAAGACTTTAAGGGAATATGTACAGAGTAAAAATTAAACGGAATTAAAAGAAAAGTGTACGCAGGAATTTTAAACACTAAAGAAATCGGAGGGCTGGAAATGCTGCAAGAAAATGAATACAGCAAGAAACTGGCGGAAGCCAGAGTTTACCTGACAGAAAGAATTGGGGACACTCCTGAACTGGGGATTATTCTCGGATCCGGCTTAGGTGGTCTGGCGGATGCTGTAGAGGAAAAAATCGTTATCCCCTATGCGAAAATCCCCAATTTTCCCGTGTCCACGGTAGAAGGGCATGCAGGACAGCTTGTTTCCGGAAAACTTCAGGGGAAGACTGTCATGGTAATGCAAGGACGTTTTCATTATTATGAAGGATATGCCATGTCTGAAGTGACTTTCCCGGTGAGGGTGATGCAGGTTTTGGGAATCTGCGGCTTGATCGTGACCAATGCGGCAGGGGGAATCAACCCTGGGTTCAGACCGGGGGACTTGATTGTAATGAAAGACCATATCAATCTGATCGGTGAGAACCCGCTGCGCGGAGCCAATATATCCAGCCTGGGACCACGCTTCCCTGATTTGAGCGAAGGCTATGATTTGGACTGGCGGGAAAAGGCTCTCCGGGTAGCAAAGGAAATGGGCATCTATCCTCAGGAGGGGGTTTATGCAGCCATGAGCGGTCCCAGTTTTGAGACACCGGCGGAAATCCGTTTTCTCCAGA
>JAEWCM010000190.1 GCA_023390635.1 Bacillota bacterium | reverse complement strand
GCCATGATCGGTGTATTCATTCTCTGGCTTATCCTCCATTAAAAATTCAATACAATCTGATTCTCTTTCTTACAAATTTTAATGACCTACGTTTTGGGGCGGTAAGTTTCTACCGTCCCAATATGTTTAACTTTACTTGGATATGCAATAAAGGAGAGCACTATGAAAAAGGTTTTACTCATCCCTGATTCGTTCAAAGGCACGATGTCTTCCATGGATGTTTGCCGGATTATGGAGAAAGCAGTTTTTACTCATTATCCTGATGCCAAAGTAGTGAGTATCCCTGTGGCAGATGGAGGAGAAGGCAGTGTGGATTCCTTTTTGGCTGCTGTAGGTGGAAAAAAAATATGGCTCAATGTAAAAGGCCCTTATCTTGAAGAAATCCGTGCCTTTTATGGTCTTTTGCCCGATAATACTGCCGTGGTTGAAATGGCTGCTGCAGCCGGTTTGCCATTGGTCGGGGACAATAAAAATGCGGAAAAGACAACGACATACGGGGTAGGGCAGTTGATTGAACATGCTGCCCAATCAGGGTGTAAAAAGGTCATTATTGGGCTGGGCGGAAGTGCGACCAATGACGGAGGAGTAGGGGCTGCGGCAGCTCTGGGGGTCCTTTTCAAGAATAAAGAAAGAAATTCCTTTATTCCTGTGGGAGAAACCCTTTGTCAGATTGATTCTATTGATGTAAGCGGTCTTAACCCTCTGTTGAGAGATATTGAGATCGTCACCATGTGTGATATTGATAATCCTTTGTGCGGTCCCCATGGTGCAGCTTTTGTCTTTGCTCCCCAAAAAGGGGCAGATGAAAGTATGGTAAAAATACTTGATGCCAACTTAGCTCATTTGGCCAAAATCATTAAAAGGGATTTAGGCAAGGATATTGCAGCCCTCAGTGGAGCAGGAGCAGCCGGCGGAATGGGTGCAGGTATGGTTGCTTTTTTGGATAGTCCTTTACAAATGGGAATTGAAACTGTGCTGGAAGCGGTTCATTTCGATGATTTGCTGGCAGAAACAGATTTGGTAGTGAGCGGGGAAGGGAAGATTGATGCTCAGTCTCTGCGCGGTAAAGTGATAATAGGCGTGGCACGCCGGACAAAGAAAAAGGGCGTTCCGTTGATCGCAGTGGTTGGTGATATCGGCGATGATATTGAAGAAGCTTATGAACAAGGGATAAGCGCAATTTTCAGCATTAACAGATTAGCTCTTCCTTTTGCCGAGGCAAAGCTGCGCTGTAAAAAGGACCTGGCTTTAACTATGGATAATTTAATGCGATTTCTTTCGTCTGTGCGCTAATTGCATCGTAATCTATTAATAAATAGATTACAGAGTGGCCCATGTTTTGCTTGTTAGAAAAGAATTTGATATATTGTAACCATAATCATCTGTCTGGAGAATGGAGATAGAAGTTATGGGTTTTTATCAGGAACTTGCTAATTATTATGACTTTCTTTTCCCGGTAAGAGAGAATCAGTTGAATTTTATTACAAAGACGGCGGGGAAGCCGCCTCGAAGATTGCTGGATGTAGCCTGCGGCAGCGGAAATTACAGTTTGGAACTGGCCAGGCTGGGCTATGATATGACTGCTGTGGATCTGGATATGCAAATGATCGAAACGCTGAGGAATAAAGCGCGTAGCCGTCAAATTGATATCAAAGCCTATCAAGTAAATATGCTCGATCTGAGGAAAACTCTGTCTGACCGTTATGATTTAATTTTTTGTATCGGAAACTCACTCGCCCACCTCAAAGATGAAAGAGAGATCGTTGATTTCTTGAACGGAGCCAAGGGCCTGATGGAAAGGTCAGGGTCTCTTATACTCCAAGTTGTTAATTTTGCTAAAGTATTGCGCAGGAAGACAGAGCAGTTTCCTCTTCTCAGTCATGAGAAGGAGGGAATAAAATTTGAGCGGGAATATACCTATGATGAAGCCAGCGGGAACGTTATTTTTAAAAGTATTCTGACTGTGCAGGATAAAGAATTTGTTAATCGAATAATCCTTTATCCTGTTTTAAAGGATAACTTGACAGAATTGTTGCTAAGCGCAGGTTTTCATCATATTCAAATTTATGGAGACTTTATGGGAAACGATTTTGAGTCAGAACATTCTGCAGCTTTGATCATCGTGGCATCTTAATGGTCAGGAAATTTGGAACTTAGGGTGGATGAAATTCTGGCCTTGATAGATAAATAGTGTTATACTACACATAATCTGTTGTTAATAATGAATTCAGAAAATATCTATCCTTTGATTTGGATTTATCACATGAACAGAAAAAATATCGTACTGAATATGAGGGCCCGTCCCGAGTGCGAAGGCGAGAACAGCAGTCATGATGTATGAAATTTCAGCCATTTGGAAGATTAAAGACTGATATTTCCCTGAAGATAGACTTTCCTGTGCCTTGGAGCGCAGGATTTTTTTATTATTTGGTCGAGAGTGAAAGGATGGATAGCATGGAAACAAGGATTGCCCTCATTGGAATTATTGTAGAGAACAGAGATGCGGTAGAAAAGCTGAATGCCATTTTACATGAGTATGGAGAATATATTATTGGCCGCATGGGAGTGCCTTACCATAAACGGCAGATTTCTGTGATCAGCATTGTACTGGATGCGCCGAATGATGTAGTGAGCGCTCTTTCCGGGAAACTGGGAATGCTGCCCCATGTAAGCACAAAAACGGTTTATTCTAAAGTTTTAGAGGACCACGATCATGTATAATTGTAAATCAAAAGTAGCGGAAGAGTTTATCAATCATGAGGAGATTCTGGCTACCATAGATTATGGGCAAAAAAATAAGCGGAATCAAACATTAATCAATCAGCTGATTGAACGGGCAAGAGACGGTAAAGGGCTAACCCACCGGGAGGCCGCTGTTTTACTGGAATGTGATCTCCCGGAAGAAAATGAAAAAATATATAGGTTGGCGAAAGAGATCAAAGAGAGATTATATGGCAACAGAATTGTGATGTTTGCTCCTCTCTATCTTTCCAACTATTGTGTGAATGGCTGTGTATACTGCCCTTATCATTATAAGAATAAACATATCGTGCGTAAAAAACTGACACAGGAAGATATTGCCCAGGAAGTGACGGCTTTGCAGGATATGGGGCATAAAAGGTTAGCTCTGGAAACAGGAGAAGATCCGGCAAATAGTCCGATAGAGTACGTTTTGGAGAGTATCAAAACAATCTATGGGATTAAACATAAAAATGGGGCTATCCGCCGAGTTAATGTCAATATTGCAGCGACCACTGTGGAAAATTACCGAAAGCTGAAAGAGGCGGGAATCGGTACCTATATTCTTTTTCAGGAGACCTACCACAGGGAAAATTATGAGCTGCTCCATCCCACCGGGCCTAAACATAATTATGCATACCATACTGAGGCAATGGACCGGGCAATGGAAGGCGGCATTGAGGATGTAGGTCTTGGCGTATTATTTGGCCTGAATATGTACCGCTATGATTTTGTCGGACTGCTCATGCATGCCGAACATCTGGAGGCGGCTATGGGAATTGGCCCTCATACAATCAGTGTGCCCCGTATCCGGCCGGCGGATGATATTGATCCTAATGAATTCAGCAATGGCGTTTCCGATGATATTTTTGCCAAAATTGTAGCTGTGATTCGGATTGCCGTACCTTATACAGGGATGATCATTTCCACCCGTGAATCCATGGAAACCAGAGAAAGGGTATTGAAGCTTGGTGTTTCACAAATCAGCGGTGCTTCCTGTACCAGTGTGGGCGGCTATGTGAAAAAAGAAGAGGAAGAGGACAGCTCAGCCCAGTTTGAAGTGAATGACAACCGGACTTTGGATGAGGTGGTGAACTGGCTTCTGCAATTGGGGTATATCCCCAGTTTTTGTACGGCTTGTTACCGGGAAGGACGGACCGGAGACCGTTTTATGAAGCTGGTGAAAACGGGGCAAATTGCCAACTGCTGTCACCCAAATGCGCTGATGACACTGAAAGAATATTTGGAGGATTATGCAGAGGCAGAGACCCGGCAAAGAGGAGAACAGGTGATCAGTCATGAGCTGGCCTACATCCCAAATGAAAAGGTCCGAGAGAAAACAGCGGAGCATTTGGGCGCGATGCAAGCAGGGAAGCGGGATTTTCGCTTCTAGTATTAAGTTGGTTAAACCGGCTCATAAGCATACCGAGAAAGATAGGAGTAATGGGGACTCATGAAAGAAATAAAGAATATCGCATTGATTGGTTTAGGAGCAATTGGAGCTTCCTATGCTGCTAAATTTTCTGATCAGGATCCCAGGTGTGTGAAAATTATTGCCGATCAGGCAAGGGTTGAGCGATTGAGCAAAGGAATCTGGGTCAATAATAAGCTGTACAACTTCAATTGCGTTACACCGGATCAAGAGAGTGAGCCGGCAGATCTGGTGATTATCGCTGTTAAATTTCACCAATTGGAGCAGGCTATCACCGATATCAGAAAGCATGTAGGTCCGGATACCCTCATCCTGTCTCTCCTTAATGGTATTTCCAGCGAAGAGATGATCGGACGTGTTTATGGGATGGAAAAGATGCTTTATGCCATGTGCATTGCCATTGACGCTTTGAAAAAAGGAGATCAGGTCAGGTATTCGAACTTCGGCCAGGTTCATTTCGGTGAGGTGGAAAACCGGAAATTCTCTTCCAAGGTAAAGGCGGTCAAGGAAGTGTTCGATCGATATCAGATCCCTTATGTCATTCCTGAGAACATGATGGATACTCTTTGGTACAAGTTTATGATCAATGTAGGTATTAATCAGTGTTCTGCCGTTCTAAAAGCCCCTTATGGAATTTTCCTCAAAGTAAAAGAAGCGGGTGAGCTGATGGAATCGGCCATGATGGAAGTGGTCGCTTTGGCTCAGAAGCAGGGAATCCATTTAGAGAGGGAGCAGATTAATGATTTTTATCAGGTCCTGCGCACTTTGGGTCCCGAAAATAAGACTTCGATGCTGCAGGACGTTGAAGCAGGACGCAAGACAGAAGTGGAAATGCTGGGAGGCAGTGTCTGTGAGATGGGAAAAAGATATGGTGTGCCTACCCCTGTAAATGAGGTCCTGTTTAAGTTGATTCGCACGCTTGAACAGCAGTATCGATGAAATTTATATTGAGAAAGCAGAATGCAGGTGGCGTATTTAAAAAAATATATTAAAAAATATTATAAGCTCTTTTTGGTTGCTCTGTGTTTCTTATCTTTTGAGACTGCTTGTGACCTTCTTCAGCCGGCACTCATGTCCAAAATCGTTGATGTAGGAATTAAAACCAGGAACATGGATTATGTGCTTAAGATTGGAGCGATGATGCTGGGGCTGACGGTTTTTGGGGCTATGGGGGCTGTGGTGCGTAACAATATTTCCAATCGGGTGTCTCAGAGCTTCGGCGCAGAGCTGCGTTTTGATTTGTTCCGTAAGATTCAAAGCCTCTCATATCAGGAGGCGGAAAGGCTCGAGACCCCCTCTCTGATTACCCGTTTGACGAATGATGTGACGCTGATTCAGAATTTTACCAATAGCACAATGCGTATATCGGTAAAAGCCCCTTTGATGTGTCTTGGCAGCATTATCATGGCCTTTCTTCTGGATAGGAGCATGGGCTTGATTCTGCTTGCTGTAGTCGCTCTGGTGGTTATTTTGATTTATTTGAATACCCATGTCGGCTTTCCCCTGTTTCGCCGTGTTCAGAAAGAAATCGACCGTCTGAATGGCATGATGAGGGAATATCTTTCCGGGATCAGGGTTATCAAGGCGTTTCACCGTTTTGACTATGAAGAGCAACGTTTTGCTGAAGAAAATAAGACTGTTGCAGATATTCAGACAAAAACAATGCAAGTGAGTTCTTTTTTTGCACCGGCCATTGCCCTAACCGTTAACCTGGGAATTATTGCAGTACTTTGGCTTGGTGCCCGGCGCATTGATTTAGGGACCATTGAGGTCGGAAAAATTATTGCCTTTACAAATTACATGACCCAAATTGTTACTTCGCTTTTGATTATTTCCCGGGTGTTTAATACTTTTGTCAGGGCCCGTGTATCGGCAGAGCGGATTGGAGAGGTAATGACCTTGAAAGAGAAGGCTGAACCATGGGAGCAGAGCAGCTTATCTAAAGAAGACAGCGTTATGCTGCCTGCACGCTGGGGAATTTCCTTTGCCAATGTGAGCTTTTCTTACAAAGGCGATGCCCAAAATTCCGTCCTTAAGCAGATTAATTTTGAGTGTGCTCCAGGGATGAAGATGGGAGTTATCGGCAGCACGGGTGCGGGAAAAACTACTTTGATTAATTTAATTCCCCGTTTTTATGAGCCTACGAAGGGAAAGATATCTTTCAGCGGCCTGGATTCCCAAACGATTCCCCCGAAGTTGTTGCGGGAGAAAATCGGTATTGTTCCGCAAAAGGTGACCCTATTTACAGGTACGATCTTAGAAAATCTTCGTTGGGGCGGCGAGAATGCCGATTTTGAACATATCATAGAAGCAGCTAAAGCCGCCCAAGCCCATGAATTCATAATGGCGTTTCCCGAACAGTATGATACCCTGTTAGGCCAGGGTGGAGTCAATCTTTCGGGAGGGCAGAAGCAGCGCATTTCGATTGCCCGGGCCTTGGTAAAAAAGCCCTCCGTTCTTATACTGGATGATTGCACCAGCGCCGTGGATTCCATTACCGAAGAAGAAATTATGAGAGGAATCAGCGAACACTGCATCGATTCACTTCAGATCATCGTAACGCAGCGGATTGCGGCAGTACTGAAAGCAGATTGGATTTTAGTTCTGGATAATGGAGAACTTTGCGGGCAGGGAACTCATGGACACCTTCTGAAAAATTGCCCGGTATATCAGGAAATCTACCTTTCCCAATTTGGAAAGGAGGAGGGGTAATATGGCGGAGAAGAAGTCCGGAGACTCTCTTTATATTATGCCCGTTCGCACTTCGGCCAGAGGGCCCTATGGGCGGAAAAAGGAAAAACCCAAACATGGGAAAGATACTTTGCGCCGTCTATGGCAATATTTTGGGAATGAAAAAGGAATGTTGCTCCTCATTTTCGGATTGGTAGCAGTTGATTCACTGCTGATGCTGGCCATACCCTATCTGATCGGACGAACCATTGATTTGATGGCCGGTGGACAGGGGGGGATAGACTTTTCTTTTCTACATATCTTGTTAATTGTTCTTCTCACGGTCTATGTTTTGGATGGAATATTAACATTAGGTGAAAACTTTTTGATGGCCCGAGTATCCCAAAGCATTGTTAAACGGTTGCGTGCTGCGATGTTCGCCAGGCTGCAAAAATTGTCCGTCCGTTTTTTTGATCAAAATTCCCATGGTGACTTGATGAGCCGGTTTACCAACGATATTGATAATATCAGTACGACTCTATCCCAATCGACAGTGACGTTGATGTCGGATGGAATTGGGATTATCGGGTCATTTGCGATGATGATGATTCTGAATCCTTTATTAGCCATTGCCAGCTTAGTGACGGTGCCTCTGGTGGCGGTACTGACCCGCACCATAGCAGGGAAGACCCAGGTGTTGTTTAAGGAACAGCAAAATGCCCTGGGGCGGCTTAATGGCAAAATCGAAGAGAGTATTTCCGGTTTACAGGCAGTCAAAGCTTTTAATCAGGAAGAGAAGATGATCAAAGATTTTGAGGGGATTAACAAGGAATTATGGCAGGTCGGACTCAAAGCCCAGATTTGGTCCGGTTATTTGATGCCCATGATGAATATTATCAGCAATATCGGTTTTGCTACCGTGGCCGGTGTAGGCGGAATGATGGCGGTACGGGATATGATTACTGTGGGAACGGTAGCCAGCTTTCTGAGTTACTCTAAACAGTTTTCCCGTCCGCTCAATGAAGTGGCTAATATATTCAATACTTTGCAGACAGCAGTTGCAGGTGCAGAGCGGATTTTTGAATTACTGGATCATCCTGGAGAAAAGGAAGATATAAAAGAGGCACAAGTGCTGAAGTATTCCAGGGGAAAATTAGAGTTTAAGGAAGTTTCCTTTTCTTACCGGCCTGGTGTTCCTGTTTTAAAAAAAGTCAGCTTTCAGGCCGGAGGAGGGCAAACTATCGCTTTGGTGGGAGCTACAGGATCAGGGAAAACCACTCTGGCTAATTTAGTGACCCGTTTTTATGATGTGGATTCAGGTGAAATTCTGATTGACGGCAAGGATATTCGCAGCTATACAATGGATAGCTTGCGCCGTACTTTCGGCATGGTATTGCAGGATACCTATCTCTTTACGGGGACAATCAGAGAAAATATCCGGTATGGAAGGTTGGAAGCCAGTGATGATAAGGTAATCGAGGCCGCCCGGTTTGCCAACGCCGATGCCTTTATCCGTAAGCTGGAGAGGGGATATGATACGGTCTTGACAGAGAACGGAGAAAATCTCAGTGAAGGGCAGAGGCAGTTGTTGGCGATTGCTCGGGCCGTATTGGCTGATCCTCCCATTCTTATTCTTGATGAAGCCACCAGCAATGTGGATACGCGCACCGAGATGAAAATCCAGGCAGCGATGGCCAAACTTATGCATGACCGGACCTGCTTAATTATTGCTCACCGTCTTTCCACCATTAGGGATGCGGATATGATTATGGTAATGGATCAAGGGAAAATTATCGAAAAAGGTACTCATGGGGAATTAATGGAGAGCAAAGGTTACTATTTTAAGCTATATCACAATCAGACAAAAAATGATCAAGAACTCACCCTTTGATCAGACTGGAAAGTCACGGCGCGAATAGATAAGGCGGGTCAGAACCAAAGAGACAGCGCAAGATATGCTTAAGAAAGTAAAAGCTTTGCAGGGGAGCACATTTTTTTGTAATACTTCCTGAGGGCGGAAAAGTCCAAGGGGAGTAAAGTTTCTTAGCCATTTGAAGGATTCACTCAGATCAGAGACCACATCTAATCCATAGAACATCAGGATAAGGCCCGCTGCCCAACCAACAGCTCTATCTTGAGAGTTAAAAAGAAAGGAAATCAGGAGAGTATACGCACTGAGTGTTACGGATAAAAGCAGGGTGAGAATTTGCAGACGAAAATAGTGCCAGCGGGGGATGGCGATATCCCAATAAGCGGTGGCCGAATAAATCCCTCCTAAAGCCGCACTGCTGATGAAAGCCAATGCTGTACACAGCACTCCAAGCTGAGTGCTGAAAATCGTTGAGCGGGTGATTGGAGCGGAAAGGGGAAAGGATATCTTTCCCTGTTCAATGGGCCGATGGATGACGGAATTGGCCGTATTGATCCCGTAAAAGGTAATAAGCAGGGGCCAAAGCCGGCCAAGCAGCTGGGCAGTGATATATGCTTCATAAGAAAGGTCGCCTTCGGTTGCAGAAACGCCGAAGGCTTGCTTGACGGCAGAAGGGAAGAGGTCAGGGATTTCTTTAATAGCCGGTGAACGAAGCAGAATGGGGTAGACCCAGGTAATTAACCACTCATAGAAAGTGATTCCCAAAGAAAGGCCGATAATTTTTTTCTTTTCTTGCTTAAGCAGAGCCCAAAATAAAGCATCATTCACAGACGATTCACCTCTGTAGTTCGGGAAAGTTTTTATCCAAACGGGAGAAAAAATAATGGGACGTGCCTAAGGGCATCACGTAAATTTGTGGAGAAGTGTAGCCTGCCTTAAGGAAGAGGGTTGTCATGTCTTCTTGAGTAGGAAGTCCTTGAAATCCTTGATGGCAGGCCAGGTAAAGACTCATAAGATTTTGAGGGATGTGAGTGCGGAAAATAGGAGCCGGATCTCCTTTACGCACAGCGGTTAAGATTCCTATCTGGCCATTGGGGGTCAAAAGCTTTTTTACGGCGTCTAAAATAGCAAGTCTTTGTTCTTGAGAGAAATAATAAATGCTGTTGTTGAGAAGACAGATATCAAATTTTCCCAGCCGGTTCAAAAGGGGAAGAGACTTCTCCCCATCAAGGAGGGACAAGATATTTTCGCAAAGAATTTCCAGCCGGCCTTCGGAAGCCTTGATAGTTGCTTGGGCCCGTAAGGTAACGGCTGAATTCATTTCAATACCTACTCCCTGCAAAAGGGGAAATTGATCAGTGAGCTTCTTCAAATACAAACCCTCACCACAGCCTAGATCAAGAACACGCAGCCAACCTTCTTTTGCACATTTTTGGCGTAAAAATGGCCAGACAAAGGGCTCGGAGGCTAGGGATGCTTTTGAGATCAGTTTATCTTCCATGTCGGAGCTGAGCACCAGTTTCTTTTCTTGGTTAGCTATTAGCTGGGAAAGGTGGGCAAAACCTAAGCTCCAATGTTTGGACATTTCCGTATACATGGCTTCCAGACCATGATCCTTATATTGCTTGATGGCTTTGCCTAATTTGGAAATGCAAAATCGCTCATTATCTTTAACCAATAGGTCCTGACGGTAAGCCTGCTCCAGCCAATGGTCGAGGAGAGTTCTGTTCCATTCCGGATGTGAAAGCATTAGTTCATCTAAACTTTTATTGTTTTCCAACTCATCCCATAGATTAAGCTCCAAGCCTGATTGTACAATCCAAAGAAATCCCAAATTCTCCATTAAGACAGTAGTTTTGCCCAGGAGAGCCAGCATACTTGCGTCCAAGTCCTTTCACCCTTCCTCATTTTCAATTTATTTCCGGAAGTTTTTCAGATTGCTGTCAAGGCATTGTCTGAAAAATCTTCTCATTTCCCCACCGCTGCACTTACAGTTATTGTTGATAATATCGCAGATACTGCGCAATTGGGAGTTGCATACCCCATGCCGTCGCATATAACGTTCCAGGCCGCGTAGTGGGAAGGGGGAGAAAGAATTAAAGTTTCTTAAAGGCATATTAATCATTCCTTTCAAAATTTTAAACATGAATATCTTTTCGGCTGAAAAGTGTTGCAGATAGAGCAGTGAGAAGGGCAGAAAGGCTGAACAGTCCTAAAATCCGGAACGGAAAAATCTCTCCCGCCAATATCTTTTCCGGGCGTATCCAACCAAAGGGAGTGAAATCTTTGATCCACAGGAAACGGTCATCAAGACCGGAAAGAATATCGAAGGCATAAGCAAGAAAAGTAAGGGCTGAAGTGCTTAGCATTGCATAGGAAGAGTTAAGTGAAAGCACGGAAAATAGCAAGCTATAAGATCCGATAAGCATAAAAAGGGCAAATTCGCTGACGGCAAGCCGCCAAAGAGGCCAGATGTCAAAAGGAATTTTAAAGAAGGTTGTACTTGCGAAAATTCCTAATGCAGTGAGGATGATAAACAAAGCAAGCCCTCCGGCCAGTACAGCGGTTTGAGTATAAAAAAGCTCTTGCCTTTTTAAAGGGGAAGCTAAAAGGTATGCCAGTGATCCTTGATCTGCTAATGAAGCAATTAATTCATCAGCAGTATTGATGACATAAATCCCGGTGACTAAAAGCCAGATTTGCCCGAAACACTGAGATGAAACAAAAGAAGAGAACGTAGTGAATTCGTTATCAGAGCGTATACCGAAAACCTGCTTTACAGAGTTAGGCAAATGGTCTGTTAAATCAGCCATGGCGGAAGTGTGGGAAAGGGCCGGGTAGACTCCGATCAGAAGCAAATTGTAAGAGGAAAGGCCTCCGGCATAGGCCAGAGCTTTTTGTCCTTGATTTTTGAACATGGCTTGGAATAAGGCCTTATTCACAAGCATTCCTCCTCTTCGTAGAAATGCATAAATGTTTCTTCCAAGCCGGTGGGTTTTTGGCTAAAATCTTTAACCCCTATTTGAGAGAGAAAATGAAGAAGAGGATTAGGGTCACCCTCAATCTCAAGGGAGAGTTGACAGCCGTTTATTTTGCCTGGTCCTAGTTGTTGTTCATAAAGATGTTGAGCCTGGGCCGGGTCGGCAAAGGTGATCTCAAAAATTCTTCGCTGCATTTGCTTTAATCTCTTTACGTTTTCGATGGCTGCTAAGTGGCCACTGCGGATAATAGCAGCTCTGTCACATGTTCTTTCTACCTCGGGGAATAAGTGGGAAGAAATAAAAATAGTTTTGCCACGGGCTTTTTCTTCCAAAATCAATTCGATAAAAAGCTTTTGCATGATTGGATCAAGGCCGGAGGTAGGTTCATCTAAAATCAAGACCGAAGCGTCCAACATTAAAGCGTAAATGATGCCTAGTTTTTGTTTCATCCCTTTAGACATCTTACGAATCGGTTGTTTAACATCAAGGTCCAGCCGTTTAGTCAAGTAGGTTTGTCTTTCTCGATGAAACGGCCGATCCCCATGTAATCCGGACATAAGATTCAGAAATTCTTTACCGGACATTCGGTTGAAAAAATTAATTTCTCCCGGCAGGTAACCTACCAATTTTTTGACAGCGACTGACTTCTTCCAGCAATCAAGGTTGCTGATTAAAGCTTGACCTGAATCTGCTTTAATAAAGCCCATCAGCACGCGAATGAGAGTGGTCTTGCCTGCTCCGTTCGGGCCGAGCAGCCCAAAAACTTCTCCTTCTTCTATCGCAAAGGAGATATTCTGGACCCCTTTCAAAGATTGATCATCTTGATCGCCATACTTTTGAGCAGAATAGAGTTTGGAAATATTTTTAACATCGATCATTGGTATTCACCAACCTTAAATTAATGAATTCTCCTTTTGACCATTAACTGATCTTTTTCTTCTTCTTCTTTAGCTTTGCTATCCAGCGAAGAATAAAAATTTTTTCTTTAATCAATTCGTAGCGTAGCGGCTTGGCCAGTTCAGCAATGCTGATTCCAGGGTCCAAATCGTGTAGAATTCCTTCCAAGGTGAGAAGGACTTTTCCTAACAAGATAAAGTCTTTCGGTAATTCAATGCGGTACTTATTTCCCATCTGGGAAAAGTCGTGGATTAATTGAGTGAGGGAGATTTGATTTAATGGGGTGTCGAAATGTTTGTGTCTCACCTTTTCCAAATCCTGCTCCAAGTCAGCAAGATTGGCAGTTTCATCGACCAGGCCGAGCTGAAGCAAAATATTGATAATTCCTTTGGTATTGCGGCAGGTCAACGCTTTGAGCAGGCTGACGAATTGATGTTTCAGTTCAGGAGAGAGATGACCGACAATCCCGAAATCCACAAAAGCAATTTTCTCATCCGGCAAAACGAAAATGTTTCCCGGATGGGGATCACCATGAAAAAGACCGTCCCGAATGATTTGCTGAAAGAGGGCTTTGCTCAGGCGGCGGGCAATCAGTTTACGGTCATAGTGGAGAGATGAGAGTTCTTCCCGCTCATTGAGCTTGGTACCGTCGATATAAGTCATGCTCAGTATCCGTTCCGAGCTGAGATCCCATAAGATTTGAGGAACGATGATATGAGAATCGCCAATGAAATTCTGCCTGATCAATTCGGCATTGTGACCTTCCTGAACGTAGTTGAGCTCTTTTTGCAGCCAGTCGGAGAATTCTGCCAATATTTCAGATAAGGCATAAGTCTTTAGGAAGGGAAACCGCTGTTCCGCAAGTGTGATGAGTCCGCTCAGGATTTCCAGATCGGTCTGAATAACAGCCATGATATTGGGACGCTGTATTTTAACCACGATCGGCTCCCCATTGGGGAGGAAAGCCTGATGTACCTGACCGATGGATGCGGTAGCTAAAGGGAAGGGATTGAATTGATGAAAAAGAGTGTCGAGGGGAGAGCCAAGTTCTTTTTCAATAGAAGTTTTTACTTCGGTAAAAGAAATCATCGGTGCATTGTCCTGCAGCTCTTCCAGTTGGCGGATGATAGGCTTGGGAATAAGGTCGGGGCGGGTACTGGCGAATTGGCCAATTTTGATAAAAGTTGGCCCCAACTCCCCCAATGTTTGGCTAATCCGCTGTCCTAGGCGGGCCAAGTCCGAATCTCCGTTGATTTTGTGGCTGATATGAGGTTGGTCGGCAATAATAAAACCAAAGCCATTGCGGACAAGAATGGAGATGATCTCCTGATAACGGCGAAAATGCCGCATAAGATGATCAAGCACGGAGTTACCTCCTTATACATCCTATTTATCCATAATATTCCATTTAGTAGGCAAATGTTTAAAGAAGGTGGGCCAAAATAAAAAAGAAACGGCTATGCAAAAATATATTTTTGCTTTAGCCGTTTCTTTTTTATTTTAAGCTGGGGATCAGCCGCCTAGCTGAGATTTTACCTGCTGTACTTCGTTGTTGTCTGCCATTGCAGCCGGTTGATAATATCCTTTGTTTTGAGCAATTTTAAAGAGCTCAAGTTGGGAAGCCTCGCAGTTATTTCTGATTTGCTGGATGGTTGATCTGAGGCTGGGGTTGGCGCATTCTGAGATCACATTTGCATAAGTGGTCAGGCTGCTTTTTACTGACGCGAGGGCATCATTCACCATAGCTTTCTCTTGCATAGAGTATATTCCTCCTAATCCAAAAATGACATTAATTGCTGTTTAGTCTGCTGAGCATCTTGGGCAGATTTCTGAAAATACGATTTCACCTGTGGATCGGTGGCTTGCTGAGCATAGGTCTGAAGTTTTTGCCAGGCTGTATCGTGGGCTCCGATCAGATGACGCAAATTTTGCAGTTCTACTTGGCTTAACTGTGACATAGATTAACACTCCTTTCACCTTTAATGTTTCCCCACTAGGTATTATCTTAAAAATAATCCAAATTATACAAGAAACTTCTCCGGTTAACTGGAAAAAAGAGAGGATACAGCATAAATTGTATAGTAAATTATGGAAAGGAGGTTGTTAACATTGTCTCTCGTTTCTGTTGCTTCCAGACAGCAAACCGGACTGCTTTATGCTGCTTTGGGAGACTCAATCACAGTTGGCTACGGTATTTCCCCTTTCTCTTCTTTTGTTACGATTTATAGTCAATGGTTAAGGCCGAGAGGTATTGACCGCTGTATTAACAGAGGCTTAAACGGATTGACCTCTACTCAGCTGCTCGATATGCTGCAGAGGGATGGAGAGCTGAATAATACTATAAGGCAGGCTGCCGTTATTACGGTAACTATTGGATCCAATGATTTGTTGCAGGTAGTACCTACTCTTCTACAGGGACAGCAAATTAATGTTTCTCTTATCATTAACCGATTAAGGCTAAATATGCAGCAGATTGCCTGCCGGATCAAACAAATCAATCCTTATGCTTTTGTACAGGTTGCCGGGTTGTATAATCCCTTACTCTATAGTGCTAACACTTCATATGGACGATATTGTCCCTTTGCACAGCAAGTGATCGGTAGGGCTAATCAGGTCTTGGCGATGACAGTGCGGCAAGCAGGATATCAATTTGTAGCAGTGGAACCCTGGTTGAGCAAAATAGCCGGGGAAGGTAAGCCGGTGATGGGAAGAGATCAAATTCACCCCGGCATATATGGACATCAAGCTTTAGCTAACGCTTTTGAAAATAACTATTGTTATGCGATGCAGGGAAATGCTGGACAAATTATAGTTCACAGATGATCTGGTTTCGTCCTTGTTTTTTAGCTTTATAAAGACAGTCATCTGCCCGCTTGAGCAAAGTATCGTAGGAGTCTCCCAAGCGATAAGCAGAAATGCCGATGGAAACAGTGATCTTCATATCATTGTTGAATTGAATTTGTTCAATATTATGTCTGAGAGTTTCTGCTAAACGATTAGTATGAAAGAGAGAAGTCTCATTAAGGAAAATTAAGAACTCTTCTCCTCCCCAGCGGGCGATCATTCCTGTTTCTTTGAATGTCGAGGAAAGGGTAACTGAGACGGCTTTTAAAGCCTGATCACCTTGCAGATGTCCGTAGGTGTCATTGATATTTTTAAAACTGTCGATGTCGACCAGCATCAAGCACCAAAAGTTTGATGAGGATGAGGG
>JAEWCM010000188.1 GCA_023390635.1 Bacillota bacterium | reverse complement strand
GTCCCGACCTTCAAAGTGATCCTGATTCATTTCATGCTTCAGCTCAAAAATTGGGGCATTCCCTGAAGTGGTCTTCTCCAGAATTCGATTGTACGATTTATAGGCAAACTCTGGGTAAGCTGTGTCGGCCATTTGAACCTGCACAATATCCCTGGCCGGAGCATTGGATGTAACTTGTGTCTCTAGGCGTAGCGATACACCGTACCCAGACTTCATTGTCCATTCCCCGAATTCCTGATAGGCCGTAGGTGTTGATACTCCCGGTTCATTAGGTGTCACCTGGAAGTCCGTGTTCAGAGTCGCGGAATAGCCAGTCCAATCGTACTCCCAATCTCCGTAATCTACCCAGCTGCCATCATCATACCATTCACCGGTGTCCGAGTCCTGCCACCAGTCAGATTCCCATTGCCAATTCGGCAGCCAATAAGCACTCCACTCTCCCCAGGATGTGCTTGTTCTTTGGGCTATCACCCGTGGCTCCACCGGCTCCCAACCTTCGGCCTTTTGATCCTGGCCATAGGGATTAATCTGATGAAGAACAGTTTTGGGTGGAATTCGCTCCGGGATCTCTATAATGTCTGCATGGATGATGGCGGAGCTGCTGCCTTGAATGTTTGCTGATCCGTTACCGCTGAGGGTTACATTGATATCCACATTCCCCGGGGAAGTCGGTGTATGCCATCGAAACCAGGCCAACTGAGATCCGCCGGCCGGGATCACCAAGGTTTGAGATCCACTCTGGCCAGTGCTAGTAGAAAAATGAACCGTCACTGGGGAATCCGGCGTGATCGCGTCCATGGCCGAGACCTCGACATGCGTAATCACATCCGAATCCACATAGTAACCGTCGATGCTGACGGTGGGATCGTCTTCTCCGCCCATCATGTGCGGCCCCAGGCAGCGCATCCCCCAACCGCCGCCCTGGATGATGCGTTCATTCGCCCAATTGATGCCTTGGGGCAAAGATGGCGTGACGGGATAGCCGAACCACTTTTTCTCCAGGGTGATACTGTTGGGCAAGGCCCGGTGAGTCAGAGCCGTAATCATCTGGCCGTCAGCGCCACCACCAAAATTAAAATACCCCAGCTTTTGAGCTAGGGCATATTCAGTTGCCGTAAAGGCCAACTTTGTTGTTCCATCCTTCAGGTGGGCGATGATCACCGGCTCATAGATGACGAGCCAGGGCACTTCATTTTTGTATGTGCCGTCGGAGCCTTTAACCGGAAGGATTCTGTCCGGAGAAACGGTTCCGGTAACACCATTGATCGTAAAGTTAAGACCGCTCACTAGACCTCCAGGTGTGGTGCCTTTTTGCTGTGCAATAGCATTAATTGAAGAGTTAAGCGAATTAGCATCACCAAAATACTCTTTAACTGATGTAATATTTCCTCCACTGGTTACCGGTGGAGGTGGCAAAGTTGGTGCTTCAACTATTTTAGGATTTGGAGTGGAAGTAAAAGCCATCCCATTCAGATAATCGACTTTGCTACCATTTCCGTAGAATACTCCATTACTGGGAAGTGCAAAATTGCTGGGTTTAACGTAAATTGGAGCATCTCCAATTCTTTTAAAATTTGAAAGATTTGGGTCAGACGTCTTAGCTTTATCGCTTAGCCCAACATAGACCGAAACCTTATACATATATTCGCCTGAATTATACCACCCATAACCATTTGTAGCTCCCCCAACGCTCCCACTTCCTCCAGCAGCATTATCATCAGCTAAAAGAACACTAGGTAAATAAATCATAAAGCACAGTATGGCCAATAGCCCAATAGCTAAACGTCTCATTCTCATCCTCCTAAAAAATAAAAGGACAGCCTCTTGACTGTCCTTTGCCATATACTTAAAAAATATTAAAATTTATCTCCATTGCCCCATTCACCATATTTACTACCATCTTCGACTTGGACATTTTGGGCTGCATTATTCGGGTTAGCAAATGGATTTTGTGAATCAGGGACCAGATTACTACCACTACTTCCGCTCGAAGATCCTCCACTGGATGCCGATGTGCTAGGCTGAGGTGTTGGCTGCACCGTTGATGGCTGAGTCTGTGGCTGCGTGGCCTGGGCCGGTGCTGCCGGAGTATCTTGTGCAGCTGCTTCCTTGGAATCATACTTTGGGGTTTCAGGAACTTCCGGCTCAGCAGCCGGTTCGTTCTTCAGCTCAACTTCCTTGCCCTCAACCTTCTTAGCTGCTTCTTCCTGCTGCTCCCGGATGGATTTATATTCCTTCAGATAGTCCTCTTTGGTCTTGGTCTCTGTCTGCTTTGAGCTATCGGCTGCTTGTGTATCCGTTCCCGGAGCCTGGCTAAAATGCCAGATTCCGAAACCAAGGCCAACTACGATAATCAAACCTGCGACTGCTGATATTACCTTCATCCTTTTACTAAGGTTTTTAATCTTTTCGAACATTTCAATCCCCCCTGTCTTTAAGGATATACCGTCCCAATGATGGTATAGACGTCTTCTTGCTCTAATTGCTCCAGATCCACATTCATATGTCCACTAGCCATTTCTTTCATCAACAAGTATTTGAAGTATGCTCTCTCCGCTACCTGGCGGGCCTGCTGGTCTTCACTGCCATTGGCCAGCCAGCCACCCACCTTCATATCCCCTGATTTCATTTTGCTGAAATATTCATCGGCTTTATCAAAGATGGGCAGCATGCTCTCGTAATCCCCTTTACTGGATGCCTTGGCGGCCGCCTCACTGTCTGAATGAGGATAGTTGAAAAAAAGAGTTACATTCACCAGAGTCAATATTAAGATCGGCGTGAGGACAATGAAGAACTGTTTATCAAAATACTTCTTGAGATCTTTCATAAGCTTTCTCCTTCCATTTTACCATCTTTGGGAACTTTCGGGCACTATGCAATGCCTAGGTTAATTAAATTTTTAAGATTAAGGGCATCCTTAAAGCCTTGCTGGTAACTCAGTTCTATTTCGAGGCTCTCTAAGCTCCCAAACACCTCATCCACTTTCATGAAGAGTTGTTTTGCTTCGCTGTTCTCCCCCATGTGCTGATCAATTTTCTTATATAGATCAAGCACGTCATTGTGATGCTGGATATAAAAAGGATTTTCCCCTAACTTTTTCTCCACGAAATCACAGCTTCTCTCAAAAATGAAGTCATCTAATGCTTTTTCAATAGCTTTTAATCCCTCACTCATTACCCATCCTCTCCTTCCGCAACTAAAACTCTAATTCCTGGTCTTCTTCTAGCAGCTGCTGGGCCAGACTTCCGCATAGGGCCTCATAAGCATCATCCAGGGACTTCCCGCTCACAACACAATTATCTCTGTAAACATCAAGTGCTTCTTTCAGCCTGCCCATTTCCTCTGGCGTAGCCAAGTCCTGGTGATCTTTATACCAACGGATTCGATCCGAAATGCCATTGTAAAGATATTGATGGATTACCCACCAATCATCTCGCTCTGACATACACATCCTCCTCTCTTTAAAACTTTGTGATGTATTTTGAAGTGACTCTTAAACTGTCAATATGCATGGGAGGCAACGCTTTACCCATAAAATAAATAGGCACTTCCAAACTGATCTTTGCTCCTACTTCAAAGGTTCTTCCGTCCCGATCGGCCTGAGGGGCATTATGCACATCTACAGTTAGCCCATAGATTTCATACTCTATGCCTCCGTCCACATTTAGCTTCGTGTGCCTTTCCCCGCTTTGCTGGGTCCCAAGCAGTCCATCCAGTTCGGCATAAATATTCCCGGTGGTGAGTCTTGGGATAAAAGCCCCTTCATCCCGCTCATAACCGCCGGTGTACCCTTTAATCAATCCATCATAAACATCTTCAGCGTTTTGGTTGGCCACCGATATAACTGCCGACTGCATGGCATCCCGGATGCCACTGGCAATAATCTGAAGACGCATGAATTCATACCCTACCATAAACAGCATCATGAGCGAAAGCACGATAGCTGACACCAGCGGATAGCTGATGCCCTGGCTGTCCTTTAGTATGGATTGAAGTCTTTTTATGATTACCAATACACCTCACTCCTTTTGTGACTTACCATTCCCGCTCCCAATCCATATGACTGCCCATTCGTTCCTCAATCATCTTCTCTTTGAGAGCCTGCCCTTCCAAATGCGAGAAGGGCAGTTGTCCTGCCCCCTTCTCTTGCTCGTCAAAATCCCTCAAGAACTGTAGGATAGCCTCCATTCCGGATTTAAGTTCCTGTTTATCGGCATAATCTTGGTTGAGCTGAAAAGTCTCCAATAAGTTTTCTTTCGACAGCCTGTTCCAGCCTCTGTTCCGGCACACCTTGCCATCAGGGTTCGTAAAGGTGATGTACTTATGGTTATCCTGCCAATTGACTTTATATCCGATACGGCCCATGTTCTTGATAAAATCCTCTTTGCTGGTGGAGCGCCTCATGCATTGACTGGCTGCCAGATAGGTTTCATGTTTCCAGCTTCGCCCTCTTCGCTCTGATCGGTATTCACCTGGGTGCTTCCATGGATTCCATTTCTGCTCTATTGTGCTTAACCCATATTCCCTACAAAGCTCATCCGAAAAGTCTTTCAGATTCTGCATGTCTTCCTTGGTGGTGTGCCATTTCTTTCCCGTTTCTGCGTTGACTGAATTGATAATGAAGTGGGTATGGAGATGATCGGCATCCACATGGGTTGAAAATAAGACCTGAAACCCTTTGAATTTTTCATGCTTTAGGAGCTTCTCGGCCATTTCGTGGACTGTCTCTGGCGTAACGTTTTCATGCGGGTGGAAAGCCTGAACAAAGTGGAAGAACTGCTTTCCATCCCATTTGTTGAATTCCTTTTTGACGGCTATCATTTCTTTGTCGGCGTGCTCCGGAGAGCAATCAATCGCTCCGATAAGGTCGGGCCTTGTCTTTTGCTGTTGCAAAATATATTTAATCGCCTGCCGTAAGCCTTTAAAGGTTTTGTTGGAACGGTTTATGAACTCAATAACCGCCACAGTTCATCCACCTGCTCTTTCAGTTCATCCAACCCTTCCATTCCGAACTTTCCTTCATCCCGGAGCTTCTCCAGCTGCTTAAGGTTCGTTTCGATTTTCCGGATTTCCCGCCGGAAGTCACCCATTCCCTCGAAAATCACCACCTCATCCCCTTCAGCAGCCAAACGCAAATATTCACTGACTGATAATTTAGCTCGCTTGGCTTTCTCGCTGATGATCTGGTACTGTTCATCCGTCATCCGGATCTGGATTTTTTCTTTCTTCGGCATTTTGTTTGCCCTCCTTTTTTCATAGTCACTTCGGCCGATCTGGGTTAAAAAAGTAATTAGATCCCGCAATACATCCTGGAGCACTGCCGATCCGGTAATGATCTGTTTCATGTGCGCCATATGAGTTATTTCGTTTAACGAAATTCCAATTATCCGGAGCTGCTCAGTTTTATCGACAAACCTAACTATTTTAGGCTCTGTTTTTATAGCTTGATGAATCATGAATTTTCCGATGAGCTGATTGGCCAGCGCAGCACTTATTCTCATGTTTTTCTTTTCTTTTTCAATAACCCTTACAAAAATTCTTCGCATGAAGTATTCTCCTTCCGGATAAACAGCAGTCAATAAGGGGTGTGGGGATATCCCCACTCAAGGGGGTTTGGGGGCTTCCCCCAACAAGCTCTTTGGCCGCCTTGGCGGACAAAGGAGAAGCTTGCGGAGGAGAAAGAAAGACAGCCCTCTCCCGTCCTATTGCCTAGTCCATCCGGCCTGATTTGGTTATTGAAAAAGAACCAAAAGGCTGTTTAATCCAATCCAAAATATCATCAAACTTATGACCAGCAGCCTCCAATTCATCGACAGCTTTTTTAAAATTCAGTATGCTATTCAGGACATCCTTAATTTCTGGTTGGATCTGCATATTAGCTTTGCCCATTATGATTCTCCTTTCATAAGTTCGATCAACTTTGCCCGGCCCTTTTCGTTATAGCGGAAGGTCGGCACCTGTTTTCCGCTATAAAGCGATTTATCAAGAACGTAAATGCCGTACTGATCGCCCTTTAAATTATGAGCGTTGGCCAGTTTGCCAATCCTATTCCTGGATACGCCGGTTTCTTTAGCTATATCGGTAGCAGAATATGTTTTTTCGATTTCAGGCCGGTATGCAATAGGCTCCCCGGCCAGTGCTTCCAAAGCCTTCACATTGAGCAGCTCCACCGATGGAGCGCTCAGGTGTTTTCCGTAGCCATCTTTTAGTATTGTTGCAGCTGCCCGAATATTAGCTTTGGTCATTATCATCTATCCTTTCTTTTCAGATTTCCCTCATATCCCAGCTACCGTTTACCTGTGCTTTCCTCCTGCTCGGCAGGACTCACCACGTCAGTTTCCGCTTTATAGCGGACAAGCTTTCGTTACCGATCACTTTACCCGGCCTAGCAGGTATCCGTCCATGGACCGGCTCGCTCGCCCTGGGAGGGGTCATGGCAAAACTGTAAGCCAGGCGTTCGTATATCTCTCGCTGGATATGGGTATTCAGTTTTTCATTTGTTCTAATTATTTCCCCCTTTCTCTCTTGCTGCGGCTTCCTCGTTAGCCAGAATCTGTTTCAGAACCAGCCTAGCCAGCAGGTTTATTCCTCTCTCTGGATTAGGATTGGGGACAAAGTGGGTAGTCAGTTTTACGATTATTTCCTGCGGCTTTGGCGGCATTTGATCACTTCCTCTGGCACTCGTTTTCCAAGCACACGGATTCAGGCATCTCCAGCGCCTGAATTATTTTTTGCTTATATTTCTCGCTTTCTCTGGTTCCCCGAAGAATTTCGGAAAGATAAGTGCAAGATATGCCCAGTTCTTTCGCGAATTTGGTCATTGATTTTCCTTGAAAAATAAGAATTTTCCTTACTTCTAGTCCAAACGCTGAGTATTCGACCATGGTTTTCCTCCTTCCAAAAGTAGTAAAAAGTAAGCTTATATATTGACAACTATTAGAGAATATTCTAATCTTAATTAAAGCAAATTAAGAGAAATCGCCTCGCAAACGATTTTCAGCTGTTATTATTGTATATATATAAGCTATTAAGGTTATTATATTAGCGTATATCCTAAAAGTCAAAGATAATTTAGCATATACGCTAAATTATCTTTGACTAGGAGGTTTTCGATGTGGAAATTTGCGAAACTATAAGTCGCTTATGTAAAGAAAAAGGAATCTCCATTTCACGTTTGGAAAAAGAGTTATCCTTTGCTAATGGCTCAATTAGGAGGTGGAATGAGAGCTCTCCTTCTGTCGATAAATTAGAAAAGGTTGCAGATTATTTTAACGTCACAACGGACTATCTTCTGGGTAGAACTGACAAATCGTCAAACGAGATGTTAGAAAGTAAAGTTGATGAAATATGGGAGCTAATCAAGCAAGGCGAAGAAGATGATATGGAAACTCCGGAAAGAAAAACCACCATCGGTAAACGGATTAAACTTCGCCGCGAACAAAAGAACATAGATGCTGAAGTATTAGCTGATATGGTTGGAGTCTCTAAATTAACTTTGAAACTCTATGAACTTGGAATTAGTAAACCAAGTTATAGTTCACTGACTGAGATCGCAAACATATTAAACACAAGTACCGATTATCTTTTAGGACGCACTGATGATCCTTTTGATATAGCTGGAGTCCCTTTTATGCCAGATGTTTCAGAGGATGAAAAAGCAATGGCTATAGCTGAAATGAAATATTTGTTAAAAAGCAAAAAGAAAGATTAAATTTCCAAGCGCTTGGAAATTTTGCTTTACACATAAAATTATTTGGAGTGAAAGAATTTATGGCAATTATCCGTGCTGTGGGCTATCCTCGGTATAGCTCAGATAATCAACGTGAAGAATCTATTACAGCACAAATCAAGGCAATTGAAGAATATTGCAAAAGAAAAGGGTATGTCCTGGTTAAGCTTTATCCCGATGAAGCCAAGTCCGCGACAACAGATCACCGCGAAAACTTTCAGCGGATGATAGAGGATAGCTATAAAGGACTATTTGACGTAGTTGTAGTTCACAAGCTTGATCGTTTTGCACGGAACCGTTACGATTCAGCCAATTATAAAAGGAAACTCCGGCTGAATGGGGTCAGGGTGGAAAGCGTGTTAGAGCAGCTCGACAATTCTCCCGAATCTATTATTCTCGAATCAATGCTGGAAGGGATGGCTGAATATTATTCCAAAAACCTTGCCCGTGAAGTCATGAAAGGTATGAATGAAAATGCAGCGCAAGGAATTCACACTGGGGGCAGACCTCCTTATGGACTTAAAGTAGATCCAGTTACACGTCGGTATGAAATTGACGAAAAACGGTATAGGGCTGTACAAATTTATTTTGAGGGAATCAGTGATGACGTTCCTTTAGAGCTCATCGCGGAGAAACTAAATAGTTTGGGCTATCGTACTCAGGATGGTAAGAAGTTTACAAAGAATAGCTTTTATGGCTGGGCAAGAAATCGCAAATATGATGGAGATTATGTATGGAATGTGGCCAGCTCAAAAAAAGAAGACGGAACCCGCAACGGCAATGAGAAAAAGCCAATTGAAGAACAGATTATAAAAAACGGTATTATTCCACGTATTATAGACCATGAATTATTTGTGGAGGTTAATGAAAAGATGGATGGAAGGAAGAAGCAGCCTGGAAAAATGAAAGCCAATGTAAATTATCTGTTGACCGGCAAGGTCTTTTGTGGGGCTTGCGGCTCTCACTATAACGGGAATTCTTACCGCAATTCCAAAAGCAAAGACAGCATACTGCTTAGTTATTACAAATGCTCCAAAAAATGTGGTAACGCCAGTGTTAGGAAAGATGATCTTGAGAGGATAGCCATTGAGCAGTTGATTTCCCAGTGCTTTTCTGAGCAAGCCATGGCTGAAATCGTTACCAAGGTCAAAGAGCTTTATAGGAAACGTCGGCAGGAATTCTCAGAAGATGCAGAGCCTATTAAGAACGAAATCAAAGAGCTTGAGGCTTCAGTGGAGAATTGGCTTCAAGCCCTAGGAAAAGGCATTAAGGGTCTAGAAGATAAAATCATTGAGGCTCAGAACCAAATCGAATTTCTCCAAGGGGAATTGCTCAAGGGTGAAGCGATGCATAGTCATCAGGAACTTTCTGATGATGCGATATATGCCATCCTGAATAAACAAAAAGACTCTCTCTTTTCCGCTGATGAAGAGGAAAAGAAAAGAGTCCTACAGGAATATGTTGATCGAATTGTCATTAATCCATCTAAGGATATTAACAGTCTTGATGTAGAAATTACATACAGGGTTTTTAATGGTGGAGGCGAGGGGACTTGCACCCCTGTATCGAAGAGCTGCCACAAAAGCATCTACGCGTGTATCCTTCACTTTAAAATTTCCCTTTTAGCCTCCTGAAGGCGGGATGCGTCCAAGGGTAGCTCGATAAATCTCCCTAAAGCACTCCGAGCATTGCACGATAGGCAGCCTGCTAATTTACACCCTGGCCCTTCACCGCAGACACAGAAGGCAGGATGTCAGTTGCAATTAAGCAGCTAAAGCGTAATTATCGTTTGCAATTATAAAGGTCCACCGTTTAACGAGACCAGGTGGAATCTCGACGCGCAACTTCTGCTACCGCTTCCCCGAGCGAGTCTAAAAACGCCCCCTAATATTTTGATTGCAAACCTGATTAATTTTGCATCCATAGTATAACATATTCTACAAAAAAACATAACGGTACTTTTAGGTAAGTTAAACAATCAATGCATTTAAAGAAGTTTCACTATTTGAATTATATTAAAAAACTAAATCTCCTTCATTCTCTCCCGCATATGGCGTTCAATCTCCCGTTTAGCATCTCGCTCCGCAATGTCCTGTCGCTTGTCGTAATTCTTTTTGCCTTTGCAAACTCCCAAATCGACTTTAGCCAAACCATGCTTTAGATAAAGTTTTAGAGGAACCAGAGTTAGGCCTTGCTGTTGAACCTTGCCTATCAGCTTGTTAATTTCACCTTTATGCAAAAGGAGCTTACGGGGGCGTAACGGCTCGTGATTAAAACGGTTCCCTTCTTCATAAGGGCTGATATGCATCTGGTACAGCCAAAGTTCTCCACCTTCAACACGGGCATAGCTATCTTTTAGATTAACCTTGCCTCGGCGAATTGACTTAATTTCCGTTCCCCGCAGAATAATTCCTGTCTCCAATTTCTCTTCCACAAAATAATCGTGAAAGGCTTTGCGGTTTTCGGTAATGACCTTAATGCCTTCTCCGCTCAACAGATTCCCCCCTCCCCGTAATCTAAGCAATATCAAACAAAATAGTTTATCTATATCATCTTGCCTAGTCTTTCTATTTTAGCATATCTCAAGCTCTAATCCCATCTATTAGCTATTCATTCCTCTTCTATTTTACTAGTTCAATGGGGTATAGAAATTCTGAGTGTAATATATCTTATAACTACCGCCAAAGGCCACCCCCACTCCCAGCCGGGTATAATCTCCTAAGATGTTGCTTCTATGCCCGGAAGAATTCATCCAGCCATGATGGACATAAAGAGCATTTGTCTGCCCGGCAGCAATATTTTCACCGGCCCGGCTATACTTTATGCCATCTACCTTCATCCTGTCAAAAGGAGATAGTCCCTGTAAGTTGGTGTGAGAAAAATAATTATTGGCTGCCATATCGGCACTGTGTTTTTGTGCTGTCTGGGCAATGATGTCATTCCAGATAAAGGGTGTCAGGCCCTTTCTTACTCTAACCACATTAGCCAAATCAAAAACTTCCCTTTCATAGGCTGTCTGCAAAGCAGTGCTGGCTGTACCGTAATAAGAACTTATCTGGTCTCCAATAGTTTTTGCCAATATCAGAATGCCGGATACCGTGTCACTGTCGCTCAAATCGTAAAACATCGTAGTATAAGCATTGTCAACCAAATAGGTTTTATATTCTTCATCTTTGGGAATTCCTATCCTTTTTGAAGAGAGCGGATAGACTTGATCGACGAAACTACGTGCTGCCCCAATTTTTACCCCTTTTAAGGACTGCCAGTTATCTGCCCCTGTATAGAAAGCTACCACCTTTCCGTTGCTGATACCCACCTGGAGATAATCTCTATAATCGCTGTTGTAGATATACCACTGAAAGCCATATTCACTCAAATCTTTGCGCTGAGGCTGGCCGAATTCGGTGATCAAATCAGATTCTGTCGCTCCCAGCCCAATATTATCAAAGCTGAATTCCTGATTGGAAACAGGCTGACCGATACTTTTTATAATATGAGCGGCCAAACTGTCTGAAATGACCTTTTCGCCCCCTAAGACTGTTACCCCTGTATTTTTGGGAATTTGACTCAAGTAACGATTAATCGTCAAAGGTAAAGTACTCTGATAAGAATTTACAAGAACGATGGGAGCCCCGCTCTGTGCTGCCAGTACACTACCGGCTAAAGCATCAGGATAATTATTCCCGGAAGCAATGTAGATCTGTGAAGGTGACGAAGCAAATTGTTCCAGTATCAAAGCTGCTGTTTCATATAAATCATACCCGGCAAAACGCTTGATCTGGGC
>JAEWCM010000186.1 GCA_023390635.1 Bacillota bacterium | reverse complement strand
GGTCAAACACTGGGAAAGAGAGCTTGCTTTTCACGGCTCAGGTCACATCTTACATAGCATTTACTGGACATCAATGTGCCCTATCCACTTAAGGTGGCAGACTCCGGGAATTCAGACCATGAATCATATCAGCGCTTACTTCGGCAGCTTAAGTGCATTTACAGAGCAATTCACTGAGGCAGCGATCAGTACCGAAGCCTCCGGATGGGCTGTGCTGATTTGGCAGCCGGCTTGGGGACGCTTGGAAATCAGCACTGTTGAAAAACATCAGGATTACGTCCAGATCGGCGGCATTCCCATTCTTGTCCTGGACGTGTGGGAACATGCCTATTATTTAAATTATCAAAATCTGCGCAAGAATTATGTGGTAGCATGGTGGCAGATCGTAAATTGGGAAGGTGTGGAGAGGCGGTTGGAGCTGGCTGTGCAGGGAAAGATGCCCTTAACACTTTAGAATTTCTGTCTATTGGCTTAGCTTTTTGCCGCTCCATTCTAAACCTTTTACCGCTGGCCACCAATATCTTTCCGGTAATGCGCTCCAGGAAAAGAGATTTTCTCCACCAGAGCATAAGCCTTCTCCTGAGCTTCTCTGATCCCTCCGGCACAGGCTGTTACTCCCAGCACTCGGCCTCCGGAAGTAACGATTGCCCCGTCTTTGACCGCTGTTCCCGCATGGAAGATCTCCTCATAGGGGTCTTTGATTTCCGGGAACTCCAGCTCGATGCCCTTCTCATATTTTCCCGGATATCCCGGAGAAGCCATCACCACACACACAGCCGTCTCTTCCCGCCATTCAATGTTCTCCTCAGCCAGCTTACCTTCTGTGCAGGCCCACAGGATAGAGAAAAGATCGGACTTCAAGCGCATGAGCACCACCTGAGTCTCCGGATCGCCAAAGCGCACATTGTACTCCAGAGCCTTCGGCCCGTTCGGTGTGAGCATCAGCCCGCAGAACAACACACCCTGGAAAGGAATTCCCTGACGGTTCATCTCATCCAGAGTAGGCTGAATGATCTTCTTCATCACCTCAACCTCCAGTTCAGGTGTCCATACCTGGGGCGGACTGACCGTTCCCATGCCTCCTGTATTCAGGCCCTGATCTCCATCCAGGGCTCGTTTATGATCCTGGGCTCCCACCATAGGGCAGGCAGTCTTCCCATCCACGAAGCAGAGCAAACTCACCTCAGGGCCGGTCAGATACTCTTCCACAATCAACTTGCGGCCTGATGCTCCCAGCTCACCTTCCATGATCTCATCCACTGCCTCCAATGCAGTCTCCAGATCAAAAGCCACGATAACACCCTTACCTGCCGCCAGACCATCTGCCTTAACCACACAGGGAGCACCAATCTTTTCGATATAGGCTTTGGCCAGATTCCCGTCCTCAAATTCTTCCCACCCAGCCGTAGGCACTTGAGCTGCATCCATGATTTTCTTGGCAAAGGCTTTGCTCCCCTCTAAATGGGCCGCCGCCTTTGTGGGCCCGAAGATCCGCAGTCCTGCCTCGTTGAATGCATCCACAACTCCCCGGTTAAGAGGATCTTCCGGACCAACTACCGTCAGATCAATCTTTTTCTCCCGGGCAAATGCCACCAACCCGTCGGTATCGGTGGCAGCAATCGGCACATTCCACTTGACCGTTCCTCCATTGCCCGGAGCTACATAGATTTCATCCACCTGGGAACTCTGGGCCAGCTTCCACGCCAAAGCGTGTTCCCTGCCCCCGCTCCCGATAATCAGTACTTTATTCATTCTTTCTTAAGAAGCTGCAGCAAAATAACTCCGGATTAGGATAAGCCCGTCCTGAAAAGATTTCTTTAGCTTTTTTAAGAAGTCCTAAGCAATCCAAAAAGGATGAGCCTTTAACGCAATTCAAATGTTGCATCAATGCAACATTTGAATTCTCTTTCCTTTCAGGGAAAAAGAACAATCCAGACCCGAACTCCAACGCAACGCAAAATCCCGTGCGACTGCCCCGAAAGGGCAGCTTGACGCACAAAAGCGGAGGAGTTGGGCAGAGGGGCGCTCAGCTGCACGATGCCTTCGCGGCTTGTGAAGCCGGAGGTTCACTTACCGAAAACAGCGGGGTTCCGGCTTCGCGCCGTAAAGGCCAGTGCGGCAGCCCCGGCGCCCTCCGGAGCGTTGTGCGTCAAGCTGCCCTCGCCCCAGCAGACCCAATTCTATGCTCATTCATTGTTTTGCTACCCCATACTTGCGCTACTTTGCTTTACTGCAGCTTCTTGTCCCCCCTTCCTGCCCATCAAAATCTCTGAGTCAACCTAATCTGCCGATCTTTCGTCACAACTCCCCTGATTAATGGCGGAAATGCCGGCGATGAGTGAATACCATAATCAGATTGAGACGGTCCGCCGCTTCAATCGACAAATTATCCCGGATAGAGCCTCCCGGCTGCACAATAGCCCGGATTCCGGCCTTAGCCGCTTCCTCCACCGAATCGGGGAAGGGAAAGTAAGCATCGGAGGCCAGATAAGCACCTTCAGACTGTTCACCCGCTTCTTCCAGGGCAATCTTGGCAGAGCCAACCCTGTTCATTTGCCCTGCTCCCACACCTAATGTCTGTCCGTTCTTCCCGACGACAATGGCATTAGACTTCACATGCTTCACTATCTTCCAGACAAAATCCAGTTGCCTTAAATCTTCCCCGTTGGGCTGAGCTTTTGTCACCACTTCCCATTCAGAAGGATCGACCGTGCCCAGATCCTCCTCCTGAACCAGGTAGCCGCCGTCAATGCTCTTGATCGTTGTTTGTGGGGTACCCCCTGCCACAAGCCTGGGATCTTCCACTTCAAAGAGGCGAAGATTCTTCTTTGCCTGCAATATTTCCTGGGCCTCCAGGCTGAACTGCGGTGCGATAATCACTTCATAAAAATTCTCCATTATAACCTTGGCACAGGTTCCGTCCACCATGCGATTAAAGGCAATGATTCCACCGTATGCAGATACAGGATCGGCAGCCAGGGCCTGTTCGTAGGTCTCCACCGGACTGGCGCCTATGGCCACCCCGCACGGATTCATATGCTTAATAATGGCTACGGCACAGGAACCGAACTCCTGAACCAAGCTCCACGCTGCATCCATGTCCTGGATATTATTATAGGAAAGTTCCTTTCCTTGCAACTGTTTTCCATAGGCCAAAGTTCCTTCACCATGATCAGCTACCCGGTAAAAGGCCGCCTTTTGTTGAGGATTCTCCCCATAGCGGAGGGATTGAACCCGCTCGGCAGTAAGACGCAAAACCTCCGGGAAATCATCTTCCGGCGCCAGTTGACGGGCCAGATAATCGGCAATCATCGTATCATAATCAGCAGTATGAGCAAAAGCTTCAGCAGCTAAAGTTCTCCGTAGAGCAAAGGGCACTTCCCCTTCCTGCCGTAAGGATTCCAACACCTCATCATAGCGACAAGGCTTGACCACAATTGCTACCCGCTCATGGTTCTTAGCCGCTGCCCGCACCATGCTGGGGCCGCCGATGTCAATATTCTCAATGGCATCCTCAAACGTCACATCCGGCTTGGCGATGGTCTGTTTGAAAGGATAAAGATTCACCACCACCAGTTCAATCGGTGTAATGCCCTGTTTTTCCAACTGTTCCAGATGCTCAGGACAATTGCGGGCCAAAATTCCCCCATGAATTAACGGATGGAGGGTCTTCACCCTGCCGTCTAAAATCTCCGGGAATCCGGTCACTTCCGTCACATAAGTCACCGGTATGTTCTCTTCCTTAATCGGTTTGTAAGTACCGCCGGTGGATACCAATTCAAATCCCAATTCCACCAGACCACGGGCCAAATCAACAATTCCTGTTTTGTCCGAAACACTCAGCACTGCTCTGCGCTTCACATTGAGCCCTCCTTTTTTCCTGACTTATTTCATCCTGATTTACCCTTTTATCATCCTAAATTATATCCTCAATACTCTGTTTGCTCTTGCTTTTTGTCCCTACCGGTTATAACAGCTTCGATCAGCGTCCAATTTCAAAATTCTGACCTGCCGTCCCTGCCGCTCCACTTTATGTTCCGCCAGCAGGCTCACTGCCTCCGGCAGTAACCGGTGCTCCACTTCTAAAATACGTGCAGCCAAGCTATCCTCCGTATCATCGGTATAAACAGGCACTGTGTCCTGAAGAATGATAGGACCGCTGTCCAAACCGTCATCTACGAAATGCACCGTGCATCCGCTGACCCTGACCCCATACTCCACAGCTTGGCGCTGGGCATGAAGGCCCTTAAAGGCCGGCAGGAGGGAAGGGTGAATATTGATGATGGGCATACCGATTTCCGTGATAAATTCCGCACCCAACACCTTCATATATCCGGCCAGCACCAAGAGCTCAGCTCCTTGTTCCTGCAGCCAGATCATCATAGCTCTTTCCTGCTGCTGCCGGTTCTCATAGTCTTTTACAACAAAGGATCTGATCGGAATACCAGCCGCTGCTGCTTTTTGCACTGCCTGGCAGTCAGGCTGGTCAGAAGCTACACCTACAAAATCCACCGATAAAGTGCCTCTTTGTTTCGCTTCCATCAATGCCTGAAGGTTACTTCCCCTTCCAGACACCAATACGGCTACTTTCATGATCTTTCCCCTTTCTTCTTAACGATAGCTGACTCCTGATCCAGGGACGACTTTCCCGATCACAAAAGGATTTTCACCGCTGGCCGCCAGTTTTTCCTGTATTTTCTCCGCATTTTCCGGACGGACAATCATCACAAATCCTACTCCCATATTAAAGGTACGGTACATTTCTGTCGTTTCCACCTCACCCAGGCGCTCAATAAGTCTGAAAATGGGAGGCACTTCCCAGCTTTTCCGATCAATTTCCACACCCAAACCTTCCGGCAGCACACGAGGAATGTTTTCCGTCAGCCCCCCACCCGTAATATGAGCCATACCTAGAATAGTCTTCTCTTTAAGCAAAGGCAAAACACTCTTCACATAGATTCTGGTTGGTTCTAACAATGTAGTTCCCAGTGGACTCTCCAGCTCCGGAAATTTCGTATCCCAGCTATAGCCTTCGAAAACTTTGCGCACCAGGGAAAAACCATTGCTGTGCACTCCGGAAGAAGGTAAAGCCAAAAGGACATCACCTGCCTGAATGCCTGATCCGTCGATCAACTCACTCCGATTAGCTACTCCCACAGCAAATCCGGCAATGTCATACTCTTCTTCGCCATAGAAACCGGGCATCTCTGCTGTTTCTCCGCCTACCAGAGCACATCCGGCCAACTCGCATCCTTGAGCTACCCCGCTCACAATTTCCGCCACCCGTTCAGGGCTTACTTTACCCACCGCCAGATAATCGAGAAAGAATAATGGCTCTGCTCCTTGAACCAAAATATCGTTAACACACATGGCCACCGCATCTTGTCCAATCGTATGGTGGCAGTTTAATTCAAAGGCCAGACGCAGCTTGGTCCCCACGCCGTCCGTTCCCGATACCAGCACCGGATCAGGATATTTATGCAAATCCAAGTGAAAAAGTCCGGCAAACCCTCCGATTCCTCCCAGTACCTCAGGGCGCATCGTCTTCCTGACCACAGGTTTCAGCCGCTCTACCGCTTCATTGCCAGCTCCGATATTTACCCCTGCATCCTGATATGAGTAACCCATTGTGCTCCTCCTTTTGTTGCCCGCCTTTAATCTATGCGATGGCTGTTCTACTATACTCTCTTGCTTACCCTTTTAATCTAACACTTGGTCTTATGCTTGCCCTTAGGCTCCAAATGATATTTGCCTACTTCGTGAGCCGGTACGTCAGTGGGATATTGGCCGTTGAAGCAAGCCATACACCCGCTTTTTTCCTCCAGCACTTTTTTCAAACCCGCTTCCGACAGATAGTATAGGGAGTCGGCCCCTACATGTTTGCAAATTCCCTTCACATCCATTTGGGTAGCGATCAGCTGCTCCCTTTCTGCCGTATCAATTCCGTAATAGCACGGATAGAGGACAGGAGGAGAGCTGATGAGCAGATGCACCTCTTTGGCCCCGGCCGCTCTTACCATGTCGATCAGTTTTGAGCTGGTGGTTCCCCGTACGATAGAATCATCGATCATCACTACTTTTTTGTCCTTAAGGACACTCCGGTTAGCGTTTAATTTAAGGCGGACTGAGATTTCCCTCATTTCCTGGGTCGGTTTAATAAAAGTTCTCCCCACATAGCGGTTCTTTACAAAGCCTTCTTCAAACGTAATCCCTAAAGCCTGGGCATAACCTAAAGCCGCTGCCCGGCCTGAGTCGGGAACTGGGATGACCAGATCGGCATCCACCGGATATTCTTCCGCCAGCTGTACACCCATTTTTCTCCGGCTTTCCAACACATTCAGCCCGTCAATCGTGCTGTCCGGACGGGCGAAATAAATATATTCAAAAGAGCACACCGCTCTGCGCACTCCAAACATACCCTTCCGGGAATGAATACCCTGATCATCAATGGTTACAATTTCACCAGGTTCAACATCACGGATAAATTCGGCCCCAATCGTATCCAAAGCACAGCTTTCCGAAGCCAGGCAATAACCGCTCCCAACTTTACCGATGCAAAGGGGTCTGATGCCAAACGGATCACGGGCCCCCATCAGCTTATTTTCTGTCATTACTACCAAGGCATAGGCGCCCCGCAAATCTATCATCGTCTTGTTCAGAGCATCTTCCAGGCTGCCCCGGCTGTTTCTGGCAATCAGATTAACAATCGCCTCCGTATCCACCGTGGTGTGGAATACCGCTCCCGTCCCTGCCAGCTCACGGCGCAGCTCAGCAGCATTGGTGAGATTGCCGTTATGTGCTAAGGCAATCATTCCATTCTGGTAATGAACCACAATAGGCTGAGCGTTGGCAATCAAGCTTGAACCTGTGGTGGAATAGCGCACATGACCGATCGCCATATGACCTTGCAGACCGGCCAGAATATGGTCGGTAAACACTTCTGAAACCAAACCCATGCCTTTATGGGCATTGATCCCAGTTCCATCGGATACAGCGATTCCGGCGCTCTCCTGCCCTCTGTGCTGCAAAGCATAAAGTCCATAATAGGTAAGCCGGGCCACTTCACTTCCGGGAGCATAAATACCAAATACTCCACATTCTTCATTTGGCTTGTCCTCACTGCAAAAATCCACGGGACATTCTGTCTGACATAAACAACCCTCATGCCGTTCTTTCAACGCCGAGCCTCCTAACTTCATTTTCCCATCTCTCCTGCATCTAAATTCCCTAAAAAGACTAATGCCCTGATAAAGTTATCAATGTGTTAAATAGTCATCCAAAAGCCTTCCGGCCGATAATTAGGCCAGATAATTAGGCAAAGTGCCCTGATGAGCGGCTGCACATTCCTGCAAATCCGCCTGCACTGCTTCCTTGCCATCCAAATATATTTTCAAAGCTTCTCCGCCGGTTGTTCCCAAAAAGTGCACTGGCATCCGGAATTTTTCCGCTTCCGCCAGTACCAGCTCCTTTTTATTCTGACGTACTGAGAACAGAATGCGTCCCAGCCGTTCTCCGAATAACACGGCATGAGGTCTTTCTCCCATCAAATTGACATTCACTTCTGCTCCCTCGGTTTGGCACATTTCAGCCAGCGCCACGGCTAAGCCGCCTTCAGTGATATCGTGGGCCGCTTCCACCAGATCCAATGCATGGAGATGGAGAAAAAAATCAAGTCGATTTTTAATCTCAGCCAGATCCAACTTAGGCAAAGCCCCTTCTTCCTTACCGGCCAAAGCAGCTAAATACTCCGATCCGGCTAACACTCCGTCCTTCTCACCCAGCAAAAGAATGGCCTGGCCTTCTTTGCTGAAATGATTAGGCAGCACCTTCGCCACATTTTCCGTCATTCCTACCATCCCGATAGCGGGAGTAGGATAGATAGCGACCCCTTCGCTCTCATTGTAAAGGCTTACATTGCCGCCTGTAACCGGTGTATCCAGCACTCTGCAAGCTTCTGCAACTCCAGCGCAAGCCTGCTCAAACTGCCAGAAAATCTCCGGCTTTTCAGGATTGCCGAAATTCAGACAATCGGTGATCGCCAACGGCTTGGCACCCACACACACGATATTCTGAGCTGCTTCCACCACAGCCAATGCCCCACCTACATAGGGGTCCATATATACAAAGCGTGAATTGCAATCCGTGGTCAAAGCGATCCCCTTGGAGGTGCCGCGCACTCGCAAAACAGCACTGTCTCCGCCCGGTACCGCCACCGTATTGGTTCCTACCTGATGGTCATATTGGCGGAAGACCCACTCTTTGCTGGCAATGCTGGGACGGCTGAGCAAGGTGAGCAAAATATCTTTTGGAGCCGATTCCGCTTCAAATTCTTCCACTTCAGCCGCTTTTAAACGTGAGAAATACTCCGGTTCCCGGGTCGGGCGATGATAAACAGGAGCCTCGTCAGTCAGAGCCTTGGCCGGAATCTCCGCTACCACCTTTCCATCTTCCAGAAGGCGCAGCATGCCATCGTCTGTCACCCGGCCCACAACAACAGCTTCCAGACCCCAGCGGGTAAAGACTTCAGCTACCTCTCCCTCTTTACCGGCCTGAGGCACTACCAGCATCCGTTCCTGGGACTCGGAAAGCATGATTTCATAGGGAGTCATCCCCGTTTCCCGCCGGGGCACAAGAGAAAGATCCATCTCTATACCGTTACCACTCCGGCTGGCCATTTCACAGGATGAACTGGTGAGTCCTGCAGCACCCATATCCTGAATACCGACAATCACGCCCCGGTCAATCAGTTCCAGGCAAGCTTCCATCAAGAGTTTCTCCATGAAAGGATCACCTACCTGCACTGCTGACCGTTTAGCTTCCGATTCAGCACTCAGCTCTACGGAAGCAAAAGTTGCTCCATGGATGCCGTCCCTACCGGTACGGGCACCTACTACCATTACAGGATTACCGACTCCGTCAGCCACACCCTTGGCAATTTGTTCATGGCGAAGCAATCCCACGGCCATGGCATTCACCAAAGGATTTTCTTCATAGCTGGGATGAAAATAAACTTCTCCGCCTACCGTCGGTATGCCGATAGAATTGCCATAGCCGCCGATCCCGCCGACTACGCCCCGCACCAGCTCCTGGGTTCTTGCATGGCTTAGATCACCAAAGCGCAGAGAATCCAGTACTGCCACCGGACGCGCTCCCATGGTAAACACATCGCGCAAAATTCCTCCTACACCGGTTGCCGCCCCTTGATAAGGCTCCAAAGCGGAGGGATGATTGTGGGATTCCATCTTAAACACCACAGCCATTCCTTCACCAATATCCACAATACCGGCGTTTTCTCCCGGTCCCTGCAATACTTGAGGGCCTTCCGTAGGGAAACGGCGCAAAATCGGCTTGGAGGTTTTATAGGAACAGTGCTCCGACCACATCACACCGAAAATCGCCACTTCCAGAGGATTAGGTTCTCTGCCCATTAATTCTTCAGTTCGCTTATATTCTTCATCGGTCAGACCCATTTCTTGCCATATCCTAGGCTCCATATCCAACGCTCCTCTCACTGTGGTCAAGAAGAGACAAAAACATTCTCTTTCCGTCAACACCGCCGACAATCTCTTCCATGACCCGTTCCGGATGAGGCATCATGCCTAAAACATTGCCTTCTTTATTGGTGATTCCGGCAATATTCCGAATCGATCCGTTAGGGTTATTCTCTGCGTTCACTGCACCATCCTGGCCGCAATAGCGGAAAACAATCTGCCGGTTCTTTTCCAACTCTGCTAAACCCGCTTCATTAATCACATAGTTTCCTTCTCCGTGATTGACAGGAATCTGAATGATCTCTTTTTGCCCATATTGAGAAGTGAAAGGCAAGTCGTTCCTTTCCACCTGTAAATACTGAGGTGCACAACGAAAATGGAGGCCTGCATTACGCAGCAGGGCACCAGGCAATAAGCCACACTCCGTCAAAATTTGAAAGCCGTTGCAAATGCCCAGCACTAAACCGCCCTCCTGGGCAAATCTTATCACATCGGACATAATCGGAGAATAACGGGCGATCGCTCCCGTACGCAAGTAGTCCCCATAGGAGAAGCCTCCCGGAAGGACGATCAGATCAAAGCCCCGGACCGAGGTCTCCTGATGCCACAGTATTTTTGCTTCCTGTCCGACAACCTTCCAGGCCTCCCAGACATCAACCTCACAGTTCGAGCCGGGAAACCTCACGATCCCGATCTTCATTGCGCACCCCCAACTACCTTGCCCTCTTCATCCAGCAAAGTAAAATGGTATTCTTCAATCACCGGATTAGCCAATACCTTGTGGCATATTTCATCCAGAATCTGCGCTGCCTTGACCGGATCAGTTTCGTCGAGGTTCACTTCCATGAATTTGCCGATCCGCACCTGCTCCGCCCTATAATTCATGATTTTCAGGGCCTTTTCCACTGCACTTCCCTGAGGATCGAGAATACTCTTTTTCAAGGTAACGACCACTTGTCCCTTAAGCATGTTTAAGACCCTCCTTGATCCGTTTGAATACGGTCACATAAGCTTCTTCCACGCCGCCCAGATCTCTTCTGAAACGGTCCTTATCCAGCTTTTCCTTAGTATCCTGATCCCAGAAACGGCAGGTATCGGGAGAAATCTCATCTCCGAGCAGAATCGCGCCTTCATATTTGCCGAATTCCAGCTTGAAATCAATCAGGTCAATGCCTGCTTCTTTGACAATGTGTTGCAAAAGTTCGTTTACCTTTAGGCCCATCGTTTGAATGGTTTTTACATCCTCCTGACTGGCCCAGCCCATAGCGGCAATGTGAGATTCATTAACAAGCGGATCACCCAGGTCATCATCTTTATAGTACAATTCCACTACCGGCTGACTGAGAACTGTTCCCTCCGGTACGCCCAAGCGCTTTTGCAGGCTTCCTGCCACTACGTTACGCACCACCACTTCCAACGGCAGCATCTCCAGGCGTTTCACCAGCATCTCCCGCTCGTTGATCAGTTCTACAAAGTGATTGGAAACACCGGATTTCTCCAGAGCTTCAAACAAAAGAGCGGACATCTGATTGTTGATAGCTCCTTTGTCCTCGATGGTTCCTTTTTTCAGTCCGTTAAAAGCGGTAGCGTCATCTTTATATTCAATCCAATAGCAGTCTTCCCGATCTGTCAGATAGACCTTCTTTGCTTTGCCTTCATAGAGCATTTTTCCCTTTTCCATGATTTATTTTCCTCCAAATTCAATTTATTAATTAATTTTTATAACTTATAACAGTCCTACGCGGTGAAAGATATCATCCACATGTTTTGTATGATAGGAAGAATCAAATAAAGCCTTAACCTCTTCCTCGTTGAGTTTGGTCCGGATCTCTTCATCGGCCAGAATCAAATCCATAAACTTCTGCTTCGTCTCCCAGGCTTTAAGGGTATTGCGCTGTACCAAAGCATAAGCAGCTTCTCTTTCCAAACCCTTGCCCACCAGGCTGAGCATCACCCGCTGGGAATAGATCAGCCCCAGCACCTTATCCATATTTTCCTGCATCTGCTCAGGGAAGATGCGCAGGTTGTCCACCATATTTGTCATCTTATAGAGCATATAATCCAAAGCCATGGTAGAGTCAGGCAAAATGATCCGCTCGGCGGAAGAGTGAGAAATATCCCGCTCATGCCAGAGGGCCACGTTTTCCAGGGCTGTCTGGGCATTGCCCCTGATCACCCTGGCTAAGCCGCAAATTCTTTCTGCCGTAATAGGATTCTTTTTATGAGGCATGGCGGAAGACCCTTTCTGTCCTTTAGAAAAAGCCTCTTCCACTTCATGCACATCAGTCCGCTGCAAATTGCGGATTTCGGTAGCCATTTTATCCAGGGAGCTGGCGATCCCCGCCAGGGTGGTCATATAGAAAGCATGTCTGTCTCTCTGCAGAATCTGAGTAGAAATGGCTGCCGGTTTTAACCCGACGGCCTCACAGACATAAGCTTCCACCTCAGGCTCCACATTGGCAAAGGTCCCTACCGCTCCGGAGATCTTCCCGACCCGGATTTCCTCCAGGGCAAAATCCAGCCGCTGCTTCTGGCGCTTTATTTCATCATACCAAAGGGCCAATTTCAAGCCCATGGTAATCGGCTCGGCATGAATGCCGTGCGTCCTTCCCATCATTAAGGTGTCTTTGTGTTCCAAAGCCCGCTTCTTCAAGACTGCGATCAAGTCATCCATTTTCTCCAGCAGAATGTGGGTAGCTTCCACCATCTGGAGGGAGAGAGAGGTGTCCAGTACATCAGACGATGTGAGGCCCAAATGAATATACTTGGAGGATTCTCCCACATATTCGGCCACATTAGTAGTGAATGCCAGAACGTCGTGCTGAGTCACCTTTTCCAACTCCAGTACCCGTTCCCAGGAAAAGTCCGCCTTTTCCTGAATTTCTTTCAGAGCGTCCTGAGGAATCTTCCCTAATGCAGCCCATCCTTCGCAGGCGGCGATCTCAATTTTCAACCACAGGGAAAGACGGTGCTCATCGGTCCAAATATCCTTCATTGGGGAAAGGGAATAACGTTCTATCACATCAAAAACTCCTTTATCCTTATCTTTTATCTTTAGAATGGTTGATTGTTACAAGAAAAATCTTTATGAAAGGGATTTCTGCAATTGAAGCTGCAGGTCCTGATCCTTTTTCTCAATGTCGGCGGCCATCTGCGCCCGATAATCTTTCAGAGCCTGCCGCAATGAGGGATCTGTCGCACTTAATATCTGAATTGCCAGCAATCCGGCATTTTTAGCTCCGTTGATCCCTACGGTCGCTACCGGAATTCCCGGTGGCATCTGGACAATAGCATACAAAGCATCTACACCCTCTAAGGCTCCACTACGAATCGGAACGCCAATCACCGGCAAAGTGGTGGTTCCGGCAATCACGCCCGGCAAATGGGCTGCCATGCCCGCTCCCGCAATAATCACCTGACCCCCTTGATTCTCAAAATCTCTCACCCAGTTTACTGTTCTTTCTAACGTACGGTGAGCAGAAGAGATTTTCATTTGAAAGCTGATTCCAAATTTCTCTAAAATCTTTGCCGCTTCCTCCATCGTTGGAAGGTCGGAAGCACTTCCCATGACGATTCCTATCTGATTCACAAAATTCCCTCCATTCAAATTCTGCACCTGTCCATGTAGTCTGTCCTTTTTTCATACTTTTGACTTAAATTTGTAAGGTGACCCTGCATCTTTACTCGATGCGGACCATCCTCACAAAGAAAAACCCAGGCGGACAGGTTCCACAAAAAGAGAGTGAAACCTATCCGCCTGGGCTTTTATCCCTTCGGTGTAGCCGGTCCGGACAGCATTTAACAGACTCTTGCGCCCAAGATCAACCTGTACCACTTGGTCGTCCTCTTCCCCTTCTATGTATTAAATATACAAGAAAAAGGAAAAAGCCACCCTAGGTACACTTTCGCTCATAGTCAGGCCGTTTACGGCAGCCTGGTAGAAACTTGCGGACCATATTACCGCATTTATATGAACTCATATTCATTTATTGAATTCGTTCCTCAAATGAATAATTTTCAGAAGACGAAACAAGAATTTCTGATTTAATTCTACAGTATCCTGAAAAAAGATACAAGCAATTTCGAACATTTTATGTTAAACGTTTGTTAATATTCGGATTTTTAATGTTGGGGTAGGGCAGGCTGGCACACACAACGCTGCGGAGGGCGGCAGGGCTGCTGCACTGGCCTTTACGGCGTGGCATCAAGAACCCCGCTGTATTCTGCAGGTGAACCCTTGGTGCCACTTGCCATAAAGGCGGCGTGCGGCTTAGCGCCCCTCTGCCCAAATCCTCCGCTTTTGGTGTGTGCCAGCCTGCCCCTTCCGGGGCCCCGGCTTAAGAAATCTCTTTGGGGGGAGCTTAGGGGCTTTCTTGGATCTTCTTTAAGAGTCCAAATGGTGCATCGATGCACCATGTAATTACAAAGGTTGCATGAAAGTGCTTAACACTTTTCATGCAACCTTTTCACTTTTGTGGTTAATACCATCAAGACCTAATTAAATTTTTAGCAAGCTTAATCGTGATATTTGTCTTTCAGCTCATTTACTACCGAAGCATCGGATAGGGTTGTGGTGTCTCCGATTGCTCTGCCCTCGGCAATATCCCTGAGCAAGCGGCGCATAATCTTGCCGCTGCGGGTTTTAGGCAATTCAGCAGTGAAAATGATGTCATCAGGACGGGCTAAGGCACCGATTTTGCTCACCACATGGGCTTTTAACTCGTCAATCAAGCCTTCGTATTCCTGAGCGCTTTCTTTAAGTGTAACGAAAGCGGCAATGGCCTGACCTTTCAAATCATGGGTTTTACCGATGCAAGCTGCCTCTGCCACACTATGATGATCCACCAAAGCACTTTCCACTTCCGCCGTTCCGATCCGGTGACCGGAAACATTGATCACATCATCCACCCGGCCCAGCACCCAGAAGTAACCATCCTCGTCCCACTTCGCTCCGTCTCCTGTGAAATAGACACCCGGCCACTTACTCCAATAAGTGCTCTCAAAACGTTCCGGGTCTTTAAAGATGGTTCTCATCATTGCCGGCCAAGGCTCGCGGCACACCAGCAATCCACCGCTACCCAGCGGAACAGGATTGCCGTCTTCATCCACCACTTCCATTTTTACTCCCGGAAACGGTATGGTACATGAACCAGGCTTCAAATCAGTGACTCCCGGCAGAGGTGTCATCATGATCATGCCGGTTTCCGTCTGCCACCAAGTATCGACAATCGGACATCTTCCGCCGCCCACATATTGATAAAACCATACCCAGGCTTCCGGATTGATCGGCTCACCTACGGTGCCCAGTAAGCGAAGGCTGGTCAGATCCTTGCTTAGAGGATGCTGCCTTCCCCATTTCATAAAGGCCCGAATAGCCGTAGGGGCTGTATAATAAATACTCACCTTATACTTCTCAATCAGTTCCCAATGACGGTCTCTGGTGGGATAGTCATTAGCCCCTTCATACATCAAAATAGTGGCACCATTGGCCAAGGGACCATAAACTACATAGCTGTGTCCTGTGATCCAACCAACATCAGCCGTACACCAATAAACATCATCATCACGAAGATCGAAAATCATGCTATGTGTGGTAGAGGTTCCTGTTAAATAGCCTCCCGTTGTGTGTACCACACCTTTAGGTTTTCCTGTAGTGCCACTGGTATAGAGGAGGAACAGCATATCTTCTGCATCCATTTCTTCGGCAGGACAATCAGCAGACGCCTCGGCCATGGCTTCATGATACCAAACATCCCGGCCTTCCACGACGGGAACATTCTCCCCTGTGCGTTTGATCAATACCAGCTTCTCTACTATATCTAAATTCTCCAAAGCCTGATCCACGTTCTTCTTCAAAGGTACAATTTTTCCTTTGCGGAAGCTACCGTCAGCAGTGATAACCACCTTGGACTCGGCATCGGTAATTCTTTCCCTTACAGCCTCAGCACTGTATCCGCCGAATACGACACTGTGAGGTGCACCTATACGGGCACAGGCCAGCATCGCCACCACGGTTTCAGGAATCATAGGGAGGTAAATTGTTACCCTGTCGCCTTTATTCACTCCCAAAGATTTAAGTACATTGGCAAACTTAGATACTTCTTTGTGAAGTTCCTCATAAGTGAGTGTCCTTGCGTCACCGCCTTCACCTTCAAAAATGATGGCAGTTTTATTCCGTCTGTTTGTCTCAAGATGGCGATCCAGACAATTATAAGCAGCATTCAGTTTCCCATCGACAAACCATTGAGCATGAGGGGGATTCCATTCCAACACCTTACTCCACGGTTTAAACCAGGACAAACGTTCTGCCTGCTTTGCCCAGAAAGCCAGACGGTCTTCGGCAGCTTCTTCATAGACTGTTTTATCCGCTACCTTAGCCTTGCTTTTGAATTCTTCCGATGGGGCAAACACCCTGTTCTCATGTAACAACGCTTCTAAATCTTCCGTCACACTATTTACCTCCTTGTAAATTTTTTCATTAAATCGAGCAGGCAGTCCTGTGTGTATCACACAGAATATCTTCTCACTGTATAATACAATACAATAAATTATTTTGTGCAAAAATTCAAGTAATTTAATAAATTTTTTATTTTTTAAAAAAAGAGAAAAATTTGATGATATTATTATTATCTGAATTTAATGACTTGTCCTCTGCCCTTTGGGTTCAAAAATAAAGAGGCAGGGGTTATTGCTGCCTCCGTCACAACAGCGATAACCCCTGCCCTTTCTGGTCCCTCTTTAATTTTAATGAACTACTTTTCCGCTTCGCGCCGGGGACGGACACACTCATCCAATCCAACAGAAATTGCCAGCGCCTTATTGATCATCTTCATATCATCTTCGTCAATAAAACCCCTCAAGTCTGAGATCCGGTCTTTATCGATGGTTCGGAGCTGCTCCAATAAAACCACCGAGTCCCTTTTAATAAATTTATACTTGGACGCCTTTAAGTCCACATGGGTAACCATTCTTGTCTTTTTCAACACCGTGGTGATACTGGCAACAATCACTGTAGGACTGTGCTTATTTCCGATATTGTTCTGAATCACCACTAACGGTCTCGGCCCGCCTTGCTCCGATCCAATGACAGGGCTTAAATCCGCAAATACAATGTCTCCACGACGAATTGAGGAACAGTCCATTCCTACCACTCCCAGCCAAAAATCTTTTCAGCCCTTTTATTTTCCGTATTTCCTGTGGCATATGCCTATGTACGAATGAATAAATTTGACTCTTATACGTTTTATAAAATACCATAATCAAAATTAAAAATAAAGGACAATAATTTACAGTATTGCCAACGCTTCGGCTTAAATTTCTTAAAACTATCATCCATAATTTATTATGGATATTTTTTAGGTTTTTAGTCTCTTACTTATTTATCGGATTTATTATGCCCATTATCAAGAATCTGTTTCGAATAATCAAGGTGCTCTTTTCAGCTATCAAAGGGCAAAAAAAGCCCCGGAAACCTTGATTACCAAGGTTTCCGGGGCTTTAATTCTTATTCCCACTCGATCGTGCCGGGTGGCTTGGACGTAATATCATAGACCACGCGGTTAATTCCCTGCACCTCATTGACGATGCGAGAAGAAATGCTTTCCAGCAGATCGGCCGGCAGCCTGGCCCAGTCGGCCGTCATGGCATCATCACTGGTCACGGCCCGCACTACCAACGGGTAAGCATAGGTCCGGCTGTCACCCATCACCCCAACGGATTTAACCGGAAGCAACACACCGAAAGACTGCCACAATTCTCTGTACAGTCCGGCCTTGCGTACCTCATCCAAGATGATGGCATCCGCTTCCCGGAGCAGATCCAGCTTTTCCTCTGTGATTTCTCCCAGAATCCGGATCGCCAGACCCGGACCAGGGAAAGGCTGGCGCCAAACAATCTCATCCGGCATCTCCAATTGCGTCCCCACCTGGCGGACTTCATCTTTAAACAACTGGCGTAAAGGCTCGATCAAGTCGAACTGCATATCTTCCGGCAGTCCGCCTACATTATGATGGCTCTTGATCGTCTCCGCCGTATCCGTACCGCTTTCAATAATGTCAGGATAAACTGTGCCCTGAACCAAAAAGTCAATATGGCCTAATTTCTTTGATTCATCCTCAAAAGAACGGATAAACTCAGCCCCGATGCATTTCCGCTTGGCCTCCGGATCGGACAGTCCGGCGATCTTATCCATAAAGCGGGCCTGGGCATCCACAAACACCAGGTTCAGATGGAACTGCTCGGTGAAAATCTTCCGCACTTCTTCCGCCTCGTTTTTGCGCATGAAGCCGTGATCCACAAAAATACAGGTCAGCTGATCCCCAATCGCCTTGTGCACCAGCACGGCAGCGACAGAAGAATCTACACCGCCGCTCAAGGCGCAGAGCACTTTCTTATCTCCCACCTGACGGCGGATTTCCTTGACCTGGGCCTCAATGAAGGAATCCATGGTCCATTCGCCCTGACATCCGCAGATATCATAGAGGAAACGCTCCAGTAGTCTCTGCCCTTTGGGAGTATGCTTTACTTCTGGATGGAACTGCATGCCATAGAAATGACGGCGTTCGTCAGCCATGGACGCCACCGGCGTATGAGCCGTGTGAGCAATCACCTCAAAGCCCTCCGGCAGGTTCACCACCGAATCCCCATGACTCATCCAGCACTGCTCGCTGTCCTGCATATCCTGCCAAATCCCTTTGTTCTGATCCAGCTGCAATTCAGCCTTGCCATATTCCCGTACCTCCGGCCGAGCCACCGTTCCCCCTAATTGGAGGGTCATCAGCTGCATCCCGTAACAAATTCCCAGAATCGGTATCCCTAAATCGTAAATGGCCGGATCAACTTTGGGAGCACCTTCCTGATTAACACTGGCCGGTCCCCCGGAAAAGATAATTCCCTTGGGGTTTTTCTCCCGGATCTTTTCGATCGGGGTTCTATAAGAGATCATTTCCGAATAGACATGAGCTTCCCGCACCCTGCGGGCAATAAGCTGATTGTATTGGCCTCCGAAGTCCAGAACTAGGACTACTTCCTGATTCACCGTATCCACCCTTCCTGCATCTATCTAAAATAGTTTTTATGTGACACACTTTTTAGCTGCTTAATGAAAAGCTAAAAGAAAAACGCCCACAGACATGCCGTCGAGCGTCTCTACCTATGCAATCAGAGTTTTTCGTAAGCTTCCGGCTTGAGTACTCCTACATAAGGCAGATTACGATAATGTTCATCAAAATCCAAGCCAAATCCTACGACGAATTCATCAGGAATCTCAAATCCGCAGTAATCCGGCTTCAGATCCACTTTGCGGCGGGCCGGCTTATCTAATAAGGTTGCAATCTTGATGCTGAGCGGATTTCTTCCTTGCAGAATTTCCTTCAGATACTTTAAGGTCAAGCCTGTATCCACAATATCTTCCACGATCAATACATGGGTACCTTCCAAACCCCGGTCTAAATCCTTTAAAATCCGAACCACTCCGGAAGAATGGGTGTCGGCACCATAGCTGGATACAGCCATGAAGTCATATGCCAACGGTACATCTATATTTCGGATCAAATCAGCCATAAAGGGAACGGCACCTTTGAGAATACCGATCACCAGCAATTTTTTTCCGATATAATCCCGGCTAATTTCCTCACCCATTTCCATGATACGCTTTTGAAGTTCCTCCTTCGTCACGAGAACTTTCTCCACGTATTCTTCCACAAATTCCACCCCCACTTATCTTTATTTATGCTGAAAATTATAACAAAGCTTGCACTATTGTGCAAACCTTATTCCTTCACCCGACAATTCTATTCTAAACAGCAGGGCTGAGCTTCTTTCCCGGAAAAAGAAGCCCAGCCCTACTTGTTTTAATAACAGAATTTTTACATGATAAATTTAGCACTTATAAATCAGGGGCCATGATCGTAATCTTTTTACCCAAATCTTTAAAACCCAGTTCCATATTCATCGTTTGAGCCTTGTCTTTGCTCTTTGCTCCAATCACAACTTTGACGATATCCTTCGAGGATTTACTGACATAAACAGTGTAAGTAAAATCTGTCCAGAATTCCTCCATAATAGGGTTTTGTACACTTGGCTGTAAACTACATACCCAAGTCTTTTTTCCATCAACTTTCTCTTGACCGCTAAGCACCACCTCTCCTATCTCCTTAAATTGGAGAGATGACAATGGGCTGACCTCCGCCAGGAAAACATCCTGTGCCCCGGGGGAGTTCTTAAATTTTATCCATTTTTTCGTGAATGGGTCCTTGTTATACCATTCCTCCCCTATTAAAGTCATTTCTACTTCACTGCCTACCAGATTCCCTAAAAGATGAATATTCCCACCGTCCTTCTCTCCCTGAATCTGGGTCATGATGCGTTCCTGTCCGTTAATCCACTGGTTTTGCGTTACCGAATAGCGAAAAGCGGTCGCTCCATTCAGCCTTTCTAAACCGTGTTCAACAAGCTGTCTGGGGTCTGGGGTCCAGAGAACCCGACTTACGATTCCCCCTATTAACACGATACCCATGACAATCAGCAACAACCATCTTTTCTTCATCTTCTGCCCCCCTGGCGGAGTTCTTAAGAAATCATATGATGATGGTAGTTGTCTTTATTCTATTTTTTTAAAGTATTATGTAGGTAAATTTTGAAACGGAAATCCCTCAATGCTGAGGATCGAATACAATCTCCTCCACCTTTATTCCATAATACTCTGCCAGCTTTTTAGCACTCTTTAAACTTGGTATCCGGTAACCCCTCTCATACATTCCTATGGTACTGACCGCTAACCCCAGGGCCTCCGCTACCTCCTTCTGGGTTTTCTCCTTATCCCGCCTCAATTGAGCCAGTGTTTTCCTCATGGCTTCAGCACCTTCTTCCATTATTATGTAATACTTTTAATTTAATTCTAATCACGCTAAGTGAGCAAGTCAACTAAAAAATAAATATTGGTCACTTTATGTGATCAATATTTTGGCTTATCACTAAATGTGATATTCTATAAATGAAGGAGGGTGTTTATGACTTTAGCTCAAATCATTAAAAACCTGCGCAACAACTTAAAGCTCAGTCAGCGTGATTTAGCAAAAGAGCTGAATATCTCTCCGAGCAGTATTGCCATGTATGAAACGGGACAGCGCACTCCGGACACGGAAACTCTGAAGCTGCTTGCTGATTTCTTCAATACTTCCACCGATTATCTGCTGGGCAGAACGGAGGATGCTCATCCTCTTTTCCACGATCCGGCTAATTCATCCTCCCCTGACTCGTTTCTTCTGCCGGAGCGTTTGCAGGTTTTCTACAAAAAGGTGGAGGAACTCAGCCCGGAAAGCCTGAAACTGCTGGAACAGCAGGTCGAGTATTTGCAGCAGCTGGAAAGTGAGATTTCTGAGCTGAAGAAGCAGGAGGACAAATGAGCGTGTTTTGCTCATGCCGGGGATTGTGAACCGCAGAACTTTACATAGCTGCCATTGGGGTTTTGCTCTGGGGCCGGGGAAGACCTGACGCACAACGCTGCGGAAGGCGCCGGGGCTGCCGCACTGGCCTTGGCGACGCTGGTCCGGAAACCCTGCGGCTTGCTGAATGTGAACCTCCGGCACAGCAAGCCGCCAAGACAGTGTGCGGCTGATCGCCCCTCTGCCCAATTCCTCCGCTTTTGTGCGTCAGGTCTTCCCCCTTCGATCTCTGCAGATTTCTGTAGGGTGAGATTGCAGGTCCTTGAAATGTTTTGAGAAATGGATTATCAACAGCAGCACAGGAGGTTAATATGCTAAAAGGGCCCGGAGACAACTTGGATTATCCAAGCAATCTCCGGGCTTTTTATGATTTTCATTTTTGCAGTTTATATAAAATTACCATTTTGCACAGCCCTTTTAATCACTCAAATCTTAAGTTCAAAAGATAGTGCTACCTTTAATGCCGAACTCCATCAAATCCACGTTTTGTTTCAGCTCTTTGGCTTTCTCCCGCGTCAGCTTATCATTTTCAAAAGTCCTGTGGATATTATCCCGCTCAATTTGGAAGCCCAAAGAGGCGATGTTCTGGAACTGTTCTTCCTTCTCTTCCCGTGAACGGTCCGAAGCATTCCTGTCTTCCCGGAACATGGCCGCCCGCCACTCATATTCCTGAATCATTTCCCGCACCTGTACCGTATCCCCATCTTTTTCCGTCTGGATAAGTTTTAGTTTATTGAGGATATAGGCAGTACTGGACAACTGGATCTTTCTCAAATTCGTTCCCTGCCCCTCCTTCTCTTTCCTGGTCCAGTCGCTGAGGGAAAGCATGCGCTCGGCCTGGCGAATGCGCCTGTTTTCAGCCCGGAGGGCTTTCCGTTCCTGGGGATTTACGATCCTGTGCAGCATATTGGCATTGATCCGGCTCACATAGCGATAGGCAAACTTGCGGCTGATCTCTCCCTGCTTCACTAGATTCTCGATATCTTCTTTCTGCCATTTCAGCAGAGCCAGGTGAAGTTCGTCATCAGCCTGCTCCCTGCCCTGACCGGCAAGTTTCTCCCGCAGTTGGTTAATTCTGATCATGTATTCACGGATGACTCTCTCCATCGCCAGCTTTTCAACTTCTCCCTCTTGCCGGCGGAGCTCCTGAATCACATTCTGGAGGATGTGGATACAAGTCTCTGTTTCCTCCCGGTCGTCATGGGGCTCGGAACGGATTAGCAAGGGCAGCAGATAGTTAGCTGCCAGCATGGTACATAAAATGACTCCGCTCACGAGAAAGAGAATCAGGTCCCGCTGAGGAAACATGCTCCCATCCTCCAACAGGAAGGGAATAGACAGAGCGGTAGCCAGGGTCACAGCTCCCTTAACTCCAGCCAGAGAAAGGGTCAGGGCCGTCTGGAGCAGGGGGAGAGGTTCCCCTTCCTCTACCTTGAAATTTCCCTTTTTAATGATCAGCACCGACCATAAGAAGCGGAGCAAAGCAAGGATAACCGTGATCAACAAGACATAACCCAAAGCCTGCCAGACATTGACTTCCGGACTATTCCACACCGTTTCCACAATTTCAGGCAGTTGAGAACCGAGCAGCAGGAAAACCAGTCCGTTGAGAACAAAGGCAATCACAGACCAGGTATTGTTAGACAGCATATTCAGGCGGGCGATCTCCGGATTCAGCCTCTTCCCGCTGAAGGAATGGGCAATTCCGGAAGCGACTACTGCCAGGATGCCGCTCACACCCACTGCTTCACAAATCAGGTAAATTCCGAATGGCGTAAGGATTTCAATCAATACATGCAATACCGCATCTTCCATGCCCAAAGAACGAATCCACCGGACAAATAAATATTTCAGCAGAGTTAAAAGCAACCCCAGAAGGATACCGCCAAGGGCGATCTCCAGAAAGCTCAATCCTGCATTTAAGATGGAGAACGTCCCGGTGATCACCGCCGCAATAGCAAACTGGAAGGACACCAGACCGGAAGCATCGTTGATCAGAGCTTCCCCTTCCAGAAGGTGCAGGATAGCATGAGGAATTTTCACCTTTTCCTTTAAAGAACCCACAGCCACTGCATCGGTAGGCGCCAGAGCGGCCGCCAAGGCAAAAGCAGCGGCAAGAGGAATAGACGGAATCAGCCAATGGACAGAGTATCCGACTGCCACAACGGTAATGAACACCAAGGTGATCGCCAGGAGCAGAATCGGCTTGCGCAAATTCCACAGCGATTGTTTATCCGACCTCTTCCCGTCAAAAAAGAGCAATGAAGCAATAAACAGGACGAAAAACATCTCCGGCTCTAAAACAAGCTTCTCATGCCCTGGCAGAAAAGCAATGCACACCCCCAGAGCCAACTGGATAATGGGGATGGACACTGACGGAAAAAAGCGGTTGATTAGATTGGAGACGACGATGGCTGCAATCAGAAATATGATGAACAAGTAGGATTCCAAGTGGGTATCAACTCCATTTCTTTTGGGTTGGTTTGTTGCCTTTATGCCTTCTTATTTTACCTCATAATTGAGTGATGTACTATGTGTATTATAGGGCTAAAGCTGCTATCTTCATCCCTCTTGCCCACGCTGACCACCCAAGATAGCAACGGAAAAGATAAAGACAATGCCAACCAAAGCAGTAAAGAGATCAAAAAACACGTTCTCTATAACTTCTCTTAACTATGTAGGCCCGCTGCCAGAGCAGCGAACCCTAAAATGAGTATAAACAATACGCCTTATGGCATTCAATTTTCTTGAGGTTAAAGCTGTGGCTTTCGGAAAATAATTAAAGTTTTGTTGTGGTAGACAACTCTTGCTGCAAAACCATTCTCTTGCATGAAGCCATATACTTGGTCACTAACAAGAGACACGACGGAATCAATAAACTCCTCTTCCCTGCTTCTCACAAGGTCAGCGTAATACTCGATGAACTGATCCAGAGAGAAATTACTACCTTCAGGCGCTCCGCTTCTCAGGTAATTATTAAACAAGTTCTCACAAGACTTTATTTTATACTCAGATAACTGCAAGGATTTTACTATTTTATCCGGAAAATTCAAAGATAATGCTTCTTCATGTTTCAAGGCTGAAAGTTGTGCTTTTAGGTCCTCAAAGGACTCAAAGTGAACTTCTTTAGTCATCATTATTGACCTCCTGTAGTTTTATTAGATTCGATACTTTGAATTTTATTAATTGCTTGTTCAATCAAAGTAGAATCATGGGTTAAAATAGAGTACCGGACAATTAGGCTGTATACTTGATAGGTGTATACTTTATCAGTGTTTAAGACCCGAGTCACAAAACTAGGAAGTTCGTCTCTATCAGGCCCTGGGCTTAATGCATAACCCTGAATCAACAGTAAAAATGAATCTCTGTCCTCTGCAAAGCAATCAAGAGAATTTACAGCAGCATTTAATGCATCCTTGCTACTCTTGCTGTCTGTGTAGATAAAGTTAGTAATGGTATCAACTACATTTGCTATTTTAACAACATCGTCTTTTGTCAGGATATTTAATTTTGCAACTGCTTCTGCTACGTTAGCATCATTTTTAATAATGCTGCTAGACAAAGAAAGAAGAATTGCTAAGAATTCAGCTTGACTTGTATTGATTGTAGGCATTTTAAATTCCTCCCTTTTAACCTCTCAAATTTTGGCTCATAAGTGACTGAATGTTACTGATAGTTGCTGAAACCTGGCTAAGAGTAATTAATTGTCCCTGAAGCACGGTAGGTCTGGAAAGGCCAGAATTAAGGGTTTTTTCGTCAGTAAAGATTTTTAAAAGGTGATCCTGAGAAAGAATTACACCGTTTGCAGGCGTAATGTTAAAGGTGTCATTTGTTGGAAGAGATCTCCCTCTGCGAGTAAATTCAGCCCGAATTTTATTTCTCAAATCTACAAAGTCATTCACTGCTGAATAAATACCTTTTGCACTAATGTTGGCTCCTACATTAGCAATAACTGCGGCTTGATTGGTTGCAGAGCAAGCATTATCACAATAACCTTTACAGGTTCCACTACAACTATATGAACAAGAGTCCCCACAACCAGTACAACCACTACAATCATATGAACAAGAGCTTCCACAACCTAAACAACCACCAGTACAATCGCCAGTACAAGAATCATTACAGGCACCGCTGCAATAACGGCAATTGTTATTACAAACAGCGGAGCAAGACCAGCAATCGTTAGAACAGCTATCCGAACAAGTCCTACATGCACCTTCACAAGAACCTTCACAATCTCCCTCACAACCTTGGCATTGACCATCGCAGCTACCAGAGCTAGTGATCGAGCAATTTGAACAAGCCATCTTTATTCCTTCCTTTCCGATAAAATTTTCAGAGAATCAAACTCTTCTTCAGTGATTATATCTAGTGCCACATTTTTTGGCAGATCTAAAGAATATCTTTTTTCTAACCCCAAATCCCGATAAATGTTATTCCAGTAGTACACATTCGCTAAAACCCTGGCCTTGTGCATAACGCAGATGTAAGTGGCCCTGACATTGGGATCTCCAAACATATCATATTGATAACCCGGACAAACACCACAACCTGAGGCAATCTGACAAGATTTACATTCATTATTGGATTGAGTAATCATGTCAATAGCGCATAAATCTTTAAGCCATGGGTCCTCCTCTTGTGAATGAATTCCTTCGCAAATATCCCCAATGTCTCTTTCTTCACGATCAGTAGACATGCAATATTTCATATATCGAATACATGGATAACACTTACCATCCGTTCCAATAGCAAGCATTAGACCGTTACCTCCGCAATAGTTTTTGCAGTCCTCTGGGGGCAAAGGATGGCCAATATGCTCTTCAAAAAGTGAAGTCTGATACCTTCTGTAGTTTTCATTCGTTAAAAGATAATTAGCAACTTCTTTTAGCTTTTTATAAAACATTTGCGCATGACACAAGTTCCACCCCTCTTCATACACAGTATTTGCATGAATACCAAATAAGCCCATGTGCCATAAGTGCTTTAAAGCCCTAGTAAGATATGGTAAATTTTCCGGAGCAATGGTCACTTTAGATTGCGTAAGTCCCCAATTTTCCACAGCGTTTTCTACCGCTTTTTCTACAACGTCATAGCTTCCAGTACCGTCGGGAAATAATCGACAGGTATCATGAAGCACTTTATCTCCATCTATTGAAATGCCAATAAATACTCGACCTTTATTCTTTTCAAGAAATCTCTGCACCCTTGGGTCATTGTAAAGTACTCCATTAGAGGATAGATTGACCATATAATTTGTTGCCCAAGGATGGTTCAGAGAAAAAGCTTTAAATTTAAAATAATCGACAATTTCATCAATAAGATCAATCTCAAGTAATGGCTCACCACCAATAAATTCAAAAATCACTCCCTGACTTTCCTTCACATTAATATATCCGTTTAATCTATCACCTTCTAATAAAAAATCCACTGCCTTTAAGGCAACGTCTTTCGTCATTCTTCTACTTCTTTTCTTATGCTGATAACAGTAGGTACATCTTAGGGAGCATTCCTCTGTCACAACAAAGGTCACCGTTTTGACTCTTAATTCGGTAGTTTTTTCTTCTCTTTCGGGAAGAAGATTTGCAAATTCATCATGCCACTGAGGAAAGTCCTCTGATGTCAGGTACATCCCATTCTTAGGTTGAATACATTTCATCTTTTTTCCTCCATTAAGCACCAAATACACCTAAGTGGATCGGTGCAATAATAATGCTGTCTAAACGAAGGTCTAGATTTGCTATTGCAGCGCAAGTCAATGTGAGCTTGATGTTATTGCCACTGAATTGCCCTATATTGTTTAAAGGGATATAAAACATCTGATAAGCCGTGGTATTAGTAAAATTTGTCCCTATGAGGGCCAAACTGCTTGAATTACCTCCGGAACCATCGCTGATTTGTAAAGTGGCCACGGTACTCCCAGTCGTGTTGTTGTTGCTTTTAATACGAAAAGCTACAGAAAATTGCCCATATCTCAAACCTCCGATTGTGACTGACAGTGACTTCGCCGCCGGAGAGGAAGAAGGCTGTAATAATTGTGCGGACTGCCCCTTAAAACACAAAGTATCTGAAATTAAAGTACCACCTGTAGTGTCTGCGGCGTCGATTTCAGCTAAAAGATTGGATTTAATTTTCTGGAGGGTCACTGTCCCAGTAAAGGCGGGATTGTAACCATCGATTATTGTGTTTTCTCCAGTCTTATAAACAGGATTCTCCTGTTTATAAAATCCATTAAAATTATTGCTGATAATAAAATTGTTGTTGCAGTTTATTCCTTCCGCAATGCAATAGTTGTACCTAATATTAGGATTGTATTCCTCTGAAAAACATAAAAAACTGTTTCCTATAACCGAATTGTTCTGCACATTGGTGCTTGATGCTCCTTCAAAGGTAATACTGTTATACATGGATAAATCTTGATTAGCGCTTTTATCCTTACCGTGAAATACATTATTGGCAATTTGTACTGCTTCAGTACACCCCGCAAAAAAGATATCTTCCTTATATCCAGATTCAAATAAGTTACCAGTGATAACATTACCAACAGCCCATTCAGATCGTATACCAATTGCATTTTTGTAAAAATGATTGTTATAGACCTGATTTCCCCATCCACCCAGTTTCAATCCACAAGAATCATAATCTATGGGATGCCTGAGCAAATTTGCATTATCGCCAATAATGCATTGCGTTAAAATAGAATCCGACCCTAACCTGATTCCTAAATGCACGTTTGATAAAAACAAGCATTTAGAAATAAAATTCATTACCGAAGCACCAAACTCGGCATTTAAGTCGAACCCATCTTTACATCCATACACTCGAATATTTTCAAAAATAGACTCTTGAGGACTTAATCTCATGCCAATGGTCTGGGTATTAGTTGAATTTTCCCCATCCCCTAAAATCCCGAAGTCTTTAAAGATACACCTTAAAAGATTCTTCGAAGTATCTATTTGAGTGAAACCTATACTGTTATTGGAAAGATTAAATCTAGTTTCCATCCCTAACCCGGATATTTTCATATAATCTTTCACTTTAACTGCATCAGTTAATTGAATATCTCCATCAAGAAATAGGATGCTTCCCCCATTAACTAAAGAGCTTATAATCTCATTAATCATAATTTGATCATCTGCCCCGGTAAGAACAAAACCAGTCTTATCTTTTTCTGAAGAATTATAGGGTGCTATCACAATCTCTGTACCCCTATTTTTAGAAATGTCCCATATTGCCTGTTCAATTCGATTTAAATCCTGTTCGGTAACAATATCACCATATTGCCAATTTATTTTAGGATTGTACGTCATTTTTACACCCCCTTCACTTCAATGGATTGGGATATAAGGGTATCCGCCGTAATCGGTATATAAACCGAATTTGAGCTTAATACATTACCTAGGCTGTCTTTTAGTTCAATAAGAGCAATAGAAGAGACTATTCCACTAGGTACCTTATATTGTATGGTTACTTTATTGTTCTCAGTTTGCTTAATATCAAATTGACTTATCTCATAAGTCTCATTAAGAACTAATTTTACGATTCTATTGTTTATAAAATCAGCCACATACGTTAAGAGATTTGTTGTGATCACTTAATATTCACCTCCGCTCCAGCAACAGCAAAAGGTGTTGAACCAAGATACCAAGTCGCTCTTAACCTTGTTTTTCTCTCAAGTCTCCGCCAGCTAGCATGCTCTTCTAATCTTACCTCAGCATTCAAAGCTGTCTGCTGATTATAGACCAGATTAGCGGGTTTGATAGTCTTAACGGTCCGCTCCACCTCTTGGAAAAGCATCGCATTCTCAATCGCCGTACGCACAAATAAAATAAAATCCTGAGAATCCACAC
>JAEWCM010000146.1 GCA_023390635.1 Bacillota bacterium | reverse complement strand
CTACATAGGAGCGCAGAGAACGCAATAGGGGGTTGGCCTTTTCCATATATAAGGTCAGCATATCCAGGATGGTATCCTGTCCAGCGATAATAAGACCCTGATTGGCGATGATCAGTTTTTCCAAAGAGGAGTGAGCAGGGGCGACGGAGGGGGAGGAAGAGCCGGACAGGATGTGAGCGGGGGGCTCGTTTGGCTCCGGTAGGGTAACCGAAGAGTCGGAGGGGTTTATATAGGCTTGAAGGGCGGAATGACTGACCCTGATTTTTTTGCCGACCCGATAAGAGGGAATAGCTCCCTTTTTCAGTAAATCATAAGCAGTTCCCCTGGATATTTTCAATACTTTGGCAAGTTCCTCCGGGGAATAGAAGAGGGAGTCAGGCATGGAGCGTGCCACCTTTCCAAAAATAACAGTCGTCTTCTATTGAATATTATAACACAAGGGAATATAATATTTCGTAGCGTTTAATCATAAATAGTTATAATTATTATATAAATTATTAGCGATTACATGATGTTTAGTTATATTTATAATCGCTTTGTACATGTTTGAGATTGGGTGTCCGGAGGAGAAAAAATGTATATTGCAGATGAAAAGAAAAAGCCTTTGTGGGCTGCTTTGACAGGAGCACCTATCGGATGTTTAGGCGGTTTAATCGGTTTAGGCGGAGCCGAATATCGTTTGCCTGTACTGGTGGGTTTGTTCGGCTACCCGGTCCGTAGCGCGGTACCGCTTAATTTGGCAGTGAGCTTGGTTACTCTGGTATCTTCAATGGTCTTCCGTTTTCCGAATACGCCATTCTCCCGGCTGGCGGAAATCTCCCCTATTATTTTGAGCCTTATCCTAGGGGGAATAGGAGGAGCCTATTTTGGTGTCCATTATTCACGAAAGTTATCTGAGGTAATGCTGGAAAAAATCATATTGGCCTTGCTGATGTCTATTGGTCTGCTGCTAATTGGCGAATCTCTATTTCCTTTTGCGGAAGGGGGAGTAGGAATGAGCTTTCCTGTCATGATGTTTATGGGGGCTATTTTTGGCGCGGCGATCGGAGTGATCAGCAGCATGCTGGGTGTGGCTGGCGGAGAATTGATTATACCAACTTTAATCCTGCTCTTTGGCGTGGACCCGAAGCTGGCCGGTTCGGCAAGTATTATTATTAGTCTTCCTACGGTCATCACCGGCTTGCTGCGCCATCGTTCACACGGGGCTTTTTCCAATTCTCAGGATATTTCTGAGGTGGTAGTGCCCATGGGTATCGGTTCTGTGATTGGTTCTTTTGCAGGCGGAATGTTAGTTTATTATGTCTCCGGCGGATTCCTCAAATTGTTTTTAGGCCTGGTCCTTATTGTATCGGCTGTAAGGATTTATAGAAAGGAACGAAAGAGTTGAGATAGCTCCTTTTATGATTAAAGAAGATCAAAGGACAACGATGACAACCATCAGAAATACAAAAATGTATACCCATTAAATAATGTGACAGAATTGTCATGTATACGTTAGAAAATCCTCTATAATAAAATGGGTGATGCAGATGAAAAAAATTCTTTTAGTTGAAGATGATAAGACCATCGTGCTCGGTCTTCGCTATTCACTGGAGCAGGAAGGCTTTGCTGTGGAAGTAGGGTATGATGCAGAAACAGCCGGTACCCTGGCTCAGGCTGGGGCGTATGATCTGGCACTCCTCGATCTTTCCCTTCCTGACGGCAGCGGATATGATATTTGCCGGCTGATCAAGGAAAAAGGAGATACGCCCGTGATTTTTCTGACCGCCTGTGATGATGAGGTGAATGTGGTGATGGGCCTTGATATGGGGGCAGATGATTATATTACCAAACCTTTTCGTATTCGGGAATTGGTTTCAAGAATCAGAACGGTTTTGCGCCGTTATGGCTGGACCTCTGAGGGAGGACAGAATGAGATAAAATTAGGCCCAATTGCCATTAATCCTGCTCAGGCTAAGGTCTACCGGAACGGTGCAGAAATTATGCTTACAGCCTTGGAGTACCGGCTGCTGCTGAGTTTAATCAATAATGAAGGGCAGGTGCTGACCCGCAACCAGCTTTTAGAGGGAATCTGGGATATTGGCGGCGAATTCGTTAATGATAATACTTTGACGGTTTATATCAAGCGGCTTAGAGAAAAGGTCGAGGATGATCCCCAAAACCCAACACTGATTCAAACAGTCAGGGGAATGGGTTATAAAGTAGGTGGCTGAGGTGTGGATTTGGCGTAACAGAGAAATAAAGAGGTTTCTGCTTATTCAAGGGCTTTTGTCAATTGCCGGCGTGATTGTGGTCGGCTTTTTTTCTCCTACAGGGGCTGTCGTGGCGGCTATATTGACAGCAGCCTTAATCGGATCAGCCGCTTTCTTTAACCTTTGGAGGTATCGCGAACTGGACAGGCTTTCTCACTATCTGATGAGGATCAGTAACGGAGATTACTCCTTAGATGTGCGGGATAATGATGAGGGGGAGCTGTCTATCCTGAAAAGTGAGATCTATAAAGTTACTGTGACTTTGCGGGAGCAGGCGGAAACGTTGAAGGCGGATAAGCTGGAGATGAGCAAGGCCCTGTCCGACATATCTCATCAGTTGAAGACCCCTCTGACCTCCATTTTTATGATGACCGATTTGCTATGCGACGGGAACCTGCCGGTGGAGCGGCAGGCCGAATTTGCAGGGAAAATCCGTTCCCAACTGGAGAGAACTCAGTGGCTGGTTACCGCTTTGCTGAAACTGTCCAAGCTTGATGCGGGGACGATTACCTTTAGGGAAGACGAGGTGCCGGTCCAGCTTCTCATAAAAAAGGCCTCTGAGCCCTTATTGATTCTGATGGAATTAAAGCATCAGGACTTTTGCCTGCATTTAGGGGAAGGACTTAACCTGAAATGTGATCTTAATTGGACAGCAGAAGCAGTGTCCAATATTTTAAAGAATTGTGTTGAACATACGCCTGAGTATGGGAAAGTTCAAATCTTCTGCTCGGCTAATCCCCTGTACACGGAGCTGATTATCGCGGATAATGGGTCGGGTATTGAACGGACTGACCTGCCTTATGTGTTCAAGAGATTCTATAAGGGAAGGAATGCGGGAGATGAAAGTGTGGGCATCGGGTTGTCCATGGCTAAAACTATTGTCAATGCTCAGGGAGGCAGCTTGGACGTAAAAAGTACGAAGGGAGAAGGAACCTGTTTTAGCATTAAATTTTTTAAATGACAAAATCGTCACTATATCAGTCACGGAAAAGTCACCTTGATCATTTACACTCAAAGTAAAGTGGCAGGACTTGTTAAGGAGGATTTGATATGGAAATTTTGCGTGTAGAAAATTTAAGCAAAACATACGGACATGGGGAAGCGGAAGTGAAAGCTCTCGATAATGTATCTTTTTCTGTGGAAAAGGGAGAGTTTGTCGCTATCATCGGCCCCTCCGGTTCGGGGAAGTCGACCTTACTCCATATTTTGGGAGGAGTAGATAAACCTACTTCCGGCAGAGTATTGATCAATGATACGGATATTTATGCTTTAAATGAAACAAAGCTGGCGATTTTCCGGCGCCGGCAGATTGGCCTGATCTACCAGTTTTACAATCTGATTCCCGTTTTAAATGTAGAGGAGAATATCACACTGCCACTGCTTTTAGATGAACGGAAAGCGGAGCGGAAACAATTGGAGGAGATTTTAACTACCCTGGGGCTGGAGAAGAGAGTCAGGCATTTGCCCAATCAGTTGTCCGGCGGTCGGCAGCAGCGGGTATCCATTGGCCGGGCCTTGATCAGCAGTCCTGCTTTAGTGTTGGCCGACGAGCCTACCGGCAATTTGGACAGCAAGAACAGTGCAGAGATCATGGCCTTGCTTAAACTGTCAAATAAAAAATATAATCAGACCTTAATTGTTATCACCCATGATCAGAATATTGCTCTTCAGGCCGACCGAATTATCTCCATTGAAGATGGCAGGATAGCTAAGGATGAGGTGATGGGTCGATGAATGTGATCAGGCGATTTACCCTGCAGAGTCTGAAGCGCAATCGCAAATGGACCATCGTTACCATCATCGGAGTGATTATTTCCACAGCCATGATCGCTGCTGTTTCTACCTTTGTGGTCTCACTAATGGATTTGTTCCAGCGAGCTACCATTGCAGACACAGGCAACTGGCATGCAGTCTTTACCCAAGTTGAGCAAAAGAACGTTGCTCAAATCAGTGGGGATAAACTGGTGAAGGATTATATATTGAGCCGCGATATAGGCTATGCTCGGCTGGAAGGATCGCAAAATGCTGACAAACCTTACCTGTTTATAAAACAGTATGATGACAAGGCTTTGAAAAACTTTCCCGTTAAACTCGTTTCCGGCCGTTTGCCTCAAAATGATCGGGAGATTGTCCTCTCCGAGCAGGTTAACCTTTCCGGCAAGCTAGACTATAAACTTTGGGATCGTCTGACCTTGCAAGTAGGAACACGGGAATTGGACGGAAAAGAGTTGGATCAAAGCTCGGGATATAAAAATTCGGAACAGGCCAAGGAGGCCTTTGTGGCCCAAGCCATTGAAGAATACACGATTGTTGGCTTTATCTCCAGACCGGGATTTGAAGGGACTCAGGCTCCGGGTTATACAGCGGTGACCTATCTTGAGGACAGCAAACTGGCGGCGGGAGAGACGGTGAATATTTCCATCATCAGTGATCCTGATAAGAACTTTTATACAGAAATGGGGAAGCTGGCGGAAAAGGCCGGCATTTCTTCAGATCATGTGGAATATAATGAGGAACTGCTCCAGTATTATGGTGTTTTGAAAAATCAAAGCATTGCTGACGGACTCTATCAGATCATGTATGTGATTATCGGTATTATTATGGTGGCATCGGTTTCTTTGATCTACAATGCGTTTGCTATTTCCGTATCCGAACGAACCCGGCAGCTGGGGATGCTAGCCAGCGTGGGAGCTACCAGGCGGCAAAAACGGCAGAATGTCTATTTTGAAGGACTCATAATTGGGCTGGTCGGTATTCCTCTAGGTATTTTGGCCGGAATCGGGGGCATCGGCATCACTCTGGTAGCCGTCAACCCGCTTTTAAAGAGCTTCATGAATGCGGGAGATTTAAATCTTCATCTGGTGGTGTCATGGGGAGCGGTTTTGATTGCCGCTTTGTTCTCCGCCCTGACTATCTTTATTTCCGCCTATATTCCGGCCCGCAGAGCCGCTAAAATTATGCCGATTGACGCGATCCGGCAATCAAAGGAGATCAAGATGACAGCCAAGACGGTGAAGACGTCAAGGCTCACTCGCAAACTGTTTGGCTTTGAAGGTGAACTGGCCCTGAAGAATCTGAAGCGCAACCGGAAAAAATACCGTGCCACCATTATCTCTTTAGTTATCAGCTTGATTTTATTCCTGACCGTGTCTATGTATGCTCAATTGCTTAATACATCGTCCGGGCTCATGTTGAATCAGTATAATTTTGATGTGACTGTAAGTCTGCCCAATGGAGATTCAGCCGATAGCCAGACCAGAGCAAAAGAGACTTACAACAGCATTACCCGGCTGGATACGGTCAAGGACTATTCGATAGGCAAGCATTTTACGGGATTAGTGGGTGCTTCGGATGATCAACTGCCTCAGGCTGATGTTAAGAATTTTCTTTCCCAAAAAGATGGAAAATATTTTTACAATGTAGGGCTGATAGCTTTGGACGATCAGAGCTTTACTAGATTTGCTCAAAAGGTGGGAGTGCGGGCTGAGGCTTTTGACAATGCAGCCAGTCCCCAGGCTATTCTCGTCAATCAAAGCCTTACGTCGGTAGATGGCCGTTACATTCAGTCTGAAGCGATCAAGGTTAAACAGGGAGAAACACTGACTTTTAGTGCCGTATTATCTGGCTCCTCCGGTCAGACTGAAAAAAGGGAGCAGGCGATACAGGTTGCCGCCATTACCGATCAACGTCCGATAGGAGTTCCGCTGGGAACGGCAGGAAACTTTTACTTGATTACCACAGAAAAGATGTTCAGCGCATTAGTGGAAAAGGGTAGAGAAACGGTAGCCCCGGAAATGTATCTGACCACCGATCAGTCCGACCAGATAGAGGACCAGATCAAGTCCGTGATCCAGGATCATTCTATCGAATATACGAGCGGTATGGTTTATAATAATGCGGATAATACGAAGAAATCGGGACAGGCCTTGCTCTTCCTGGGGGTTTTCGTTTACGGCTTTATCATTCTGATCAGTCTGATTTGTATTGCCAATATTTTTAATACCATATCCACTAATATTGGACTGAGACGTAAGGAGTTCGCTATGCTCCGTTCTGTGGGGAT
>JAEWCM010000081.1 GCA_023390635.1 Bacillota bacterium | reverse complement strand
GCCCACGCCTGGGCAAAAGGAGAAAGGGCTTCTGTATCGCCTTGCCCGCCATTCTTTTCCTGATTATGCAAGAATTTTTGCACCTCATGCTTTGAAAGATTATTTTTATTGGTTGACAAGCGTTTATTAAAGCTATCGAATTTTTCCCGGAATCCACAGCGGCAGACATAGATCTTTTTGCTTCCTTCTCCGGACACTTCCATCTTTTTATGGCAGTTAGGACAACGGGCGTTACTCAGATATGAGAGGTTTTCCCTGTGTCCGCATTCCCGGTCCGGACACAAGAGCATCTTGCCTTTTTTTCCATTGACCTCCAACATAAATTTGCCACAGTCCGGACAAGGTGTTCTCGTCAGATTATCATGGCGATAAGTGGCTGAACTGGCAATTACACTGCCCACCAATTGAGAGGCATACTGCCTGATCTCACCAATAAACTCCTGACGTTTCTCCTTTCCCTTGCTGATTGCTGCGAGCCTTTCCTCCCACTTAGCCGTCAGTTCGGGAGATTTAAGATCGGACGGCACCATCTCCACCAGCTGGATTCCTTTACTTAAGGGAATAATCTCTCTTCCCCGCCGTTCGATATAATTTGTGGCAAACAGCTTTTCAATAATATCGGCCCTGGTGGCAGGTGTCCCAATTCCGTTAGAACTGTCCAGTACGCTACGCAAAGATTCATCATCGATAAACTTACCCGGATGCTCCATGGCCGACAGCAAGGTAGCTTCATTGTAACGGGCGGGAGGCTTGGTCCGTCCGCTGGTGATCTTCACTCCCTGCACCTTAAATACCTGCCCTTGTTTCACTTCCGGAAGCATTTGTTCCTTATCATCATGCTCCCCTATGCCATCTTCTTCCTTCTGTTCCCCGCCTTCATCCAGAGCAGAACCGTAGATTTCCTTCCATCCCTTTTCCTTCACCGTTTTTCCTCTAGCCGTGAACCATTCTCCGCCGATATCAGCCTGCACTGTAGTCTGCTCATAGACAAAATCCGTACTTAGGACAGCCAGGAAGCGCTTAACTACCAAGTCGTAAATCTTAATCTCCTCGGAAGACAGTCTGTTTAAATCCACATACTCCTCGGTAGGGATAATGGCATGATGGTCCGAAACCTTATTGTTATCCACAAAGCGTTTGGAAGGACTAATCCCTTTTCTGATGATGCTCTTGGCAAATGGAGCATAGGAACCGATGGCCACACTTCTTAACCTTTCCCCCAGTGTCGGAACAATATCTGCCGTAAGGTACCTGGAATCGGTGCGGGGATAAGTGAGCAGCTTATGCTGCTCATAAAGCCGCTGCATGATGTTTAGTGTTTGTTTCGCTGAAAATGCATACCGGCGATTGGCATCCCGCTGCAATTCAGTCAAATCATACAGAAGAGGCGGGGCTTCCTTTTTATGTTCCTTTTTGACGGCGATAATTTTGGCCTGCTGCCCCTTCAACTTTTCGGCTAATCCCTCAATTCGTCCCTGATCAAAACTTCTGCTCTGCCGGGTTTTTTGATCCTGCCAAGTCACTGTGAAGTTTCCCAGCGAGGCAGCTAAGCCATAGTAAGTGCGTGGGGAAAAATTTTTGATTTCTTCTTCCCGTCCTACAATAATTGCCAAGGTAGGAGTCTGTACACGCCCTGCCGACAGTTGGGCATTGTATTTGCAAGTCAGGGCTCGGGTCACATTCAGGCCTACCAACCAATCCGCTTCGGCCCGGCAAACCGCTGAAGCATACAGATTATCGTAATCTTTGGCTGGGCGGAGGTTTTTAAAACCTTCCTTGATCGCCTTGTCCGTCTGGGAGGAAATCCAGAGCCGCTTAATTGGTTTGCGAAAACCGGATTTCTCAATGATCCAGCGTGCCACCAATTCACCTTCCCGACCGGCATCGGTGGCAATCACCAATTCGCTTACTTCCGGGTTTCTTAAAAGTTCCTTTACTACCCGAAACTGTTTTGACGTTTCTTTAATCACAACCAGTTCCATCTTGGACGGCAGCATGGGCAGTGTCTCCAAATCCCATTTTTTATACTGTTCGCCGTAAAATTCCGGATCAGCCAGCGTTACTAAATGACCTAACGCCCATGTCACAATATATTGATTCCCTATCTTACATCCTTCTTTGGATTGCTGGCAGCCCAATACTCTGGCCAGTTCCTTGCCCACCGAAGGCTTCTCTGCCAATATCAATGTTTTACCCATCGTCGTTTATTCCTCGCATCTCTAGATTTTCACTCTGCAAAACCTGTTCATAATATCTTTATGATTGTATCACAAATTCGATTGACAGGCACAGCCCTTCACTTATTTGAAAAACATAAAAGCCCTGACCGGAACGGGTCAGGGCCGAAAACAAGTCTACATTAAAATCCATAAGACTTATTAATAATGATCACTTTTATCCTGTCTTTCACAAATTGTCCTGTGATCAGGACAAAATCATTGCAAATTCTCTGCTTGTGCCGACAATCAATACATTTACCAAGGAGAGTGCAGGGTGTTTCTTTATTCAGGCGTTTGGCGTCTAAAGGAGCTGCAATCTGCCTGGCCCGTGTAACGGCTTCTTCCGCCGAATCTACCAGTTTATTGATACCTACCACCGCAATCACCTGTTCCGGGCCATAAAGTATGGGGGCAACACGACTGCCATTTCCATCTATATTAAACAGTTTCCCATCCGTAGTCAGTGCATTGACTCCGGTTAAAAAAGTATCGGCGGAAAAATTGCTCAGATAGATTTGCCGTTTCTCTTCTTTTGATAAGCCAGACCGGTGTTTATCATTAAAAACATAATTTCCGTTTCTTAAAAAATCTAATACACCGGTTGCTTCCAAGGTAACTGAATCGCCGCACCCCACCGTTTTTCCGGGGCTGATTAAATTCGAAAGCAAATCGAGCAATTGAGTTTTTCCCTGTACAAAATACCCACCCATATTATTTAGCTGCAAATAATGCAAAGTTTTTTCTACTTTTTTATTCATAACTCTTGATACTCCAATTATCGCTCTCTATTTCCTGTTCACACAGCATATCCAATTCTTCTCCGGTCGAGTATGCACATCCACTTTAGAAAAGCCTACCTTTTCCAGAGCTTCAGTTAATTCCTCCGGGGCAAAAATCTTCATGTCGCCGGATTGGGTGAACACCTGGTTCGTCGCAGCAAAAGCCGGATTTTCATAAGCAGCCATAATGATTACAAACTGGCCGCCAGGTCTGAGAACCCTGTAAACTTCCCGAAAGTTCCTAATCAAATCAGGCCAAAAGTAAACCGTCTCTACAGCAGTAATGAAGTCAAACCTGTTTTCGGGAAAAGGCAGTGCCTCCACACTGCCGTGCCGGACTTCCATACGCCTTTGATCAATCCACTTTTTATTGTACTCTTTGGACCAGTTGACACAATCCAGTGAATAATCAACTCCATAGAAGTTTCCTTCCGGTACGGCTTCCGCTAACCGATAGAGAGTTCTTCCTCCCCCACAGCCAATATCAAGAAATTGTCCGGCAGCAGGGACCTCTCCGTATTCCAGCCCCCATCCGGTCAACATATAATGGCTTTCATTCATCTCATCAGCAATTCGCCTGCCTTCATCCCCTGAAGGCTTTTTGCACTGCCTCAGGCGAGCCGCCAAGTCTTCCATTCCTCATACCTCCTAATCTTTCGATAATTTCAATTCTAACCTTCCATTATTATAATCATACCATTTCTCGGCATCTTTCTTATTCATCTAAGCCTTCATTTTCAGTACCCGCATGGAATTCAGCACAGCAATCAAGGAAACCCCCACATCACCGAACACTGCCTCCCACATCGTAGCATAGCCAGTAGCGCCCAAGATTAAAATAATTCCTTTAACTCCTAACGCAAAAATAATATTCTGCCAGACAATTTTATGCGTCCCCTTGGCAATATTAATGGCCGTAACCAGCTTAGAGGGCTCATCTGTCATCAGCACAACATCAGCCGCTTCTATAGCTGCATCAGAGCCTAAACCTCCCATAGCCACACCGATATCTGCCCTGGCCAGAATAGGCGCATCGTTTATTCCGTCCCCCACCGCCACCAGGTTACCGTTTTTTGCCTTCCTCTCATCCAACATTTCCAGCTTTTCAACTTTTTGATGTGGCAAAAGCTCGGCATATACTTTATCTACGCCCACATCTGCCGCTACTCTTTCCCCAACTGCTTTACTATCTCCGGTTAACATAACCACTTGTCTGGTTCCGGATTTTTTCAGGTTGCGAATAGCTTCTTTACTATCCGCTCTTACTTCATCAGCAATCAGGATAAATCCTGCGTAGTCACCATCAATCGCCAAATGAACCAATGTACCGCCGGCAAAAGTTTCTTCAAATACAATTCCTTCCCGTTCCATTAGCTTCATGTTGCCTGCCAGAACAGTTTTTCCCTTGCTCTTGACCTTTATGCCATGACCGGAAATTTCTTCGTATCCCTCAATTTCATTTTGGTCAATCTCTTTTCCATAAGCCCGCAGAATAGAGAGCGCTATGGGATGGTTGGAATAAGATTCGGCATTGGCCGCATGGAGCAGTAGCTCTTCATCGTCCACAACTCCTTTGCCGACAATCTCAACGACCTCAAAGACTCCCCGGGTCAACGTTCCCGTCTTATCAAAAACTACGGTATCCACATTATTAAGAGCTTCTAAATAGTTGCTGCCTTTAATCAAAATTCCTTTCTGGGAAGCAGCTCCGATCCCGCCGAAAAATCCCAGCGGAATAGAGATTACTAAAGCGCATGGGCATGAAACGACTAGGAACACCAAAGCTCGACGCACCCATTCTGAAAATAGGGCACCTGGTATGATTAAAGGAGGAATAACCGCTAAGGCTAAAGCAGAGAAAACTACAGCCGGTGTATAATAACGGGCAAACTTTGTTATAAACTTTTCCATTGGGGCTTTCTTGCTACTGGCATTCTGCACAAGATCAAGGATTTTAGCCAGAGTGGATTCGGCAAATTCCTTAGTGGTTTCAATGACCAGCATACCGTTTTTATTGATAGATCCAGACAGGACTTCACTTCCTGGTTCCACATCTTTTGGCAAGGATTCTCCTGTTAAAGCGGAAATATCTAAAGTGGAACGTCCTTCCATCACCTTACCGTCCAATGGGATCTTTTCTCCCGGCTTGACAACAATCTGCTGCCCGGTCTTTACTTCTTCAGGTGCCACTTTTTTGATTTCCCTGCCCACTTTTAAGTTAGCGTAATCAGGACGGATATCCATCAGGGCAGCAATAGACTTACGGGAACGGTTGACAGCCCGGTCCTGGAAAAATTCACCCACTTGATAAAAGAACATCACTGCCACCCCTTCGGGGTATTCCCCAATGGCAAAGGCCCCAACCGTGGCTATGCTCATAAGAAAATTTTCGTCAAAGATTTTTCCTTTAGTCATATTTCTTAAAGCCCGCAACAAGACTTCCCCGCCGATCAGCAGATAACTGATCAGGAACATCAAAAATCGTAATTGAGAAGATTCTTGAAGGAAAAAGGCGCTCCCAAATAAAACCGCTCCCAAACCGAATACTACTTTTTTAACAGTCCCGCTTTCGCCGAACTCGTGATTATGAATATGTCCATCATGACCGGGAGCTTCTTTTGGTTTCAAAGTGATCTTAATTCCTGGTTCAATACTCAGAGCTGTTTCCCGAGCCTGCTTTTCGATGTTCTGCAGCATCCCTTTATCTTCAACTTCAATCACCAGTTTTTGGGATATAAAATCAAGGTTAGCATTTGTTACACCGGCAAGGCGATTAACTTCTCTCTCAATCTTTCCTGCACAGTCAGCACAATGCAATCCGGAAATATATAAGGTAGTTTTGATTGTTCCTTCCATCCCTATAACACTCCCCTTCTTCTCTTATCACTTTTCTCTGACTTATCTGCAAGCATCTTATTCCGTAATATGCATTAAACCTTGATTGAAAATATTTTTAATATGTTCGTCATCCAGGGAATAGTAAACCACCTTGCCGCACTTCCGATATTTCACCAGCCTGGCCTGCTTCAGCACCCGTAGTTGATGAGATGTAGCTGATTGGGACATATTTAATAAGGCAGAAATGTCACAGACACACATCTCTGAGGCAAACAAGGCATAAAGAATTTTTACCCTCGTCGTATCTCCGAATACCTTAAACAATTCTGCCAAATCATAAAGCTTTTCTTCTTCCGGCATAATCTTACGCACTGCATTGATGACATCCTCATGAATCACATTACAGTCACAGCGATCGGTAATTTGGTTCTGTCCCATTTCATTTTTATTAGCCATATTTTTCTCCTTATATTCTAGTTTATTGCGATCATTGAACATATGAACAATCGTTCATATGTTTTGATATGATTATAACGTGCACACAGGCACAAGTCAATTTAAAATTTAAAGGTTAAAGAAGCCTAGTAAATATAAAAAAGACCGTAAAAAACGGTCTTTAATTATACTTAAATTAAATTCAATTGGTAGCCCCAAGGGGATTCGAACCCCTGTTTCCGCCGTGAGAGGGCAGCGTCTTAGGCCTCTTGACCATGGGGCCGCAAAATTAAGCAACGAATTTATTTTACCTCAAAGCCTGTACTTCTGTAAAGAGTTTTTTACAGATTTTTATTAGAATTAATAAATTTAATGGCTTGATCCAATCGGCTTAAACATTTTTCTCTCCCTAACAAAGCCATAACTTCAAATAAGCCTGGACTCACCGTACGTCCTGTTAAGGCCAAACGGGTAGGATGAATCAAAACTCCGCTCTTAATCCCCTGAGCTTCAGCCAATTGTCGATAGGCTTCTTCAATGTCCTCTTCTCTGAAAAGCTCTACTTCAGCAAGCAGTTTTCGGCCTTGAGACAGCAATTCTCCTACTTCCTCGGTACTGAAATATTTTTTTATACCCTTTTCGTCATAAGTCTTAACATCCTCAAAAAAGTATCTGCCTGCTTCCGCCAGCTCATTAAGAGTTTTGACCCGGCTACGGATCAGTTCCACCACTTTCTGAAAATAAGCTGAATTTACCCGACCCTCTTCCGCCGTTAAGATTCCCTCTTCGACAAAAAAAGGCAAAGCTGCCTCCGTAAGCTGATTCAGATCATATGAACTTATATACTGTCCGTTCAGCCATACTAATTTTTGCACATCATATACTGCTGCTGTTTTTGCCACTTTGGCCAATTCAAATTCACCGACAATTTGTTCCGGGGTGAAAACTTCACTCTGTGTTCCACCCAGGCTAGGTGAATAGCCGAGTAAAGTCAAATAATTTATAATAGCCTCCGGAAGACAGCCCATAGCCTTAAATTCCCCAACCGACGTGGCTCCGTGGCGTTTGCTGAGTTTACTCCGATCAGGGGCAAGGATCATGGACAAATGGGCAAATTGAGGAATTTCATAACCTAGAGCCTCATAAAGAAGCCACTGCTTTGGTGTATTAGGCAGATGCTCCTCTGCCCTGATCACATGGCTGATCTTCATGGCATGATCGTCTACCGTACAAGCAAAATTGTATGCGGGCAGGCCGTTTGATTTCATAATAATAAAATCATCCATCTGGTCCAAACGAAACTTTACCGTACCTCTAATCAGATCATGCACCTCAACATAGTCATTCTGCGGTAGTTTAAAGCGAATCACGTACTTTAATCCCTGATTGATCTTCTCGTTTACTTCATCTTCAGACAGTTGTCGGCATTTTCCCGAATAGCCTAGAATTGCACCTTTTTTTCGCTGTTCACCCCTTTCCGCCTCCAGCTCCGCTTCGCTGCAAAAGCAATAATAAGCCTTACCTGCTTCCACCAACTGAGCGGCGATGGCGCGGTAAATATTCTTACGCTGAGATTGATAATAAGGACCAACGTTTCCTTCTTTCTCAGGTCCCTCATCCCAATCAATTCCCAACCATTTTAAGCTTGCTAGAATCTGGCTTACCGAATCCTCCTTAAGCCTTTCCTCATCAGTATCTTCAATGCGCAAAACCAATTTTCCCTTTTGTTGTTTGGCAAAAAACCAGTTGAACAATGCAGTCCGGGCTCCCCCGATATGTAAATAACCGGTAGGGCTTGGAGCAAAGCGTACTCTTACCTGTTCCATTTCTTCTCCTTATTTCCTTTGCTTATTAATTTTTCATACAAACCTTTTAAATTATAGCACATTTTCAAAATGCGAAAAACAAAAGCGAGGCTGCTACAAAGCAGCCCCGCCGGTCGTTCTATTTTGACGAATTGAAAGCATATTTCTCCTCTTCCAAATCATCTCTGTGCAGCAGACGTTGAGGAACCCATAGGTATATCTGCTTTCTGATCCGTTTCCATGTCAAGGAAGCATTTTTAAACCAAAGCTGAATCATTAACAGAATAATACCGCCAATCTTGAGCTGAAAATTACGCCCGCCCCAACTGATAAAATCAGTCTGCTTATATACTCTGCGCCGATTGATTTCAGCAGACTCTTCTTGCAACCTGGCATAGGTTGCCGTTCTGAGGGGTTCAGGAAGTTTTTCTGCTTCACGTGCATCATTTAAGATCTTTGCACCCCATTTGGTCAATTCAATAATATGGCTTGCTTCTTCTTTGGTAATCAGGCCCAAATCCCGCTTAATCTCCGCCAAGCGCGCACTGGCTTGGTAGGTGGTTTGAGCCAGTTCTTCACTGGGAAGATAATCGCTGCTGTAATTTAAGATTTGGGACCATGTTTTGTTTTTCATCCTGTCCCGATGCTCTCCGACAGTGCGGGCCCGGACCGTATATCCGAATTCATCAGGGTTCTCAAAGGCCCGGCAGCCCGGATCAAGGAAGGGCGCCAGAGGAGCTACATAGATATTCAAGCGGTGATTGATGCCAAACTGCTCCAATAAACTGCGTGAATATTCCATGGAATCCATGACTGATTGGTGGGTTTGATGAGGAATCCCCACCATAAAAAACAGGTCCAGCCGATTGCAGCCATTGCGAAAAGCAGAATCAATGGTATTTTCAATTTCGATATTTTCCACCGGGAATTTACCGTTCAGCTTGCGCAATTCCGGATCATGAGTTTCCAAAGTGAATTCTAAACTATAATGGGAAACAGCTTTCTGAACCGCTGCAAAGAACTCATCCCCGGCCGGGGCAAAAATCTCAAAAACTACTTCATTCTTAACATTAAGGGGCTTTAAAAGCTCCAGGAATTTATAAAACTTATCCATTCCTTGCATTCGCAAGTCATTAATAATAAAAATCGGAGCTTTACTGAAACGGGTAATGAACTTTATATCCTCGACCAATTTTTCCGGCGAGCGAAAAGCCGGAGTCTCCCGGTTGCAGATTTTCTGATAGGCAGAACGGGATCCTCCACAAATTGAACAATTATAAGTGCAACCCCTGGAAATGAGTAACATGGTCATGGGATATTCCAACCAGCGCACGTAAGGAATGGCATTATAGAGATTCCGGTATTTAAAAACAGAACGCATCATATAGCCATAGGCCGGAACATCAAAATCATCCAGATTTTCCGGAACATAAGTCAAAGGATTTACAATTACCGTATCTTTATCCTTGCGCCAGGTCAAATTTGGAATATCATCCAGAGGAGCTCCGGTCCGCAGATTTTCAATCAATTGTAAAACTGGCCCCTCAGTCGAATCGCCTCTTACCACAAAATCAACTTTATAATTTTTTACCAGGTCCTCATGATAATATGAAGAACTCAACCCACCCATTAAAATTGGCGCATCAGGATGATACTTTTTAATAATCTCTGTAATAGCCAGTACTCCCTGAACATGAGGCATCCAATGAAGATCGATTGCCCACACACGGGGGTTTAAATTTTTAATATGTTCTTCCACATCGTACTTGGAGTTACGCAGCATCCGATAAGCCAAATTAATAATTCGCACATTGAAACCTGCTTCTTCAAGGGTATTAGCAAGGCTGGTAATTCCTACCGGATACATCTCAAAAACAGAAGTTGATGGGACGACATCATTGACAGGCCCCAGCAAAGCCGTTTGCTTACGAAAATCGTACACACTTGGAGCGTGCAGGAAAATTACATCACAACGGTTAAAATCTTTTAAGAACATAATATTATCTCCTTCAATCCGATTGTCGAAAATTTCTTTACCAAAATTCGTCATCTAAAATTATTGACTCACAAATCTCATCCTATTCATTTCTAAATCAATCCCATTATCGAAAGTGTTCACTTTCACATATTTTTAATTGTTTGTGTGAAAATTATCACTAATTTAATTACACTTTACGCCCTTTCATATTTTTACTTTTAAATATACCCTAAGATTTTAAAATAGGGTTTCCCTTGTTCTTTTTGATTATAACTAATTATTGGTTTTTAATAAAGTGCTTTCTACCCCATCTCCTATATCGATTTTGCATAATAGTTATGCCATAAAAAAATGACTTCACTGAGTTCATTTTCATTGCCCTGAATATCAAACTTTTTCCCGGTAAAGATTGACAAAAATTGTACTAATTTTTATAATTAATTTAATTTTATAACTTTGCGTTGGAGCAATGAAGAATTCTTTCTATTTGGGTACCTTAAGAATTCGGAGCTAGTGGTGCATCCTCCCAACAATTAATCTGTGTATTAATTGTTGTTTTTTTTTTGCATGATATTACCACTGCTATTCTTAACCTATTATCTGGAGGGAATAAGTCTGAAATAATCAGTTAGGAGTAGCAGCAAAACCAAGTGGGCACAGCAAAACAAGCCATCGGTTGATGACTTAAAAAATCTAGGTTTGCAAGAAATTAAGAAGCTGAGCGAATGCGGTAACCT
>JAEWCM010000193.1 GCA_023390635.1 Bacillota bacterium | reverse complement strand
CATCTTCTGTAATTACCTGATTGCGGAAAATTTCCGTTGTCATGATCAAGACGGAAGCTCCGGGATTAAGGACGACATCTCCGGTCATAATACCGACTTGATTTTCACCAAATTCTTTTTTAAAATCCTTATACTTTTGATTGCTGAGAGCCTTTATTGGAGCAGTATAGATAATTTGCTTTTTTGTCAAAATGGCATTTTCTACCAGATAGTCGGCAACTAAAGTTTTACCTGTACCTGTCGGTGCAGAGACCAGAACTGATTTTCCCTGGTCAATGGCGGCAAAAGCCTGGGCCTGGAAAGGATCAAGAGGAAATCCATGGTAGATGCGTTCAGTCATCATAATCAACTCAATTCTTGCAGAGGTAGTTCATTACTAATAGGGGATTTAATATAAATAACTTAGCAGAATTTATCCCAAGGGTCAAACCACGCATTTTTCAGGTCTGAATTGAACGGAATGTCCATATGATTTATAAAGGTAATAATGGGGGGATGCATATGCCTTCGCTGCGCCTGGAAGTGGAGCACTACCTGGGATTAAAATTTCCTGAGCGTAATGGTGAACCGATTATCCGATTTGAGGAGTCAATGGAAGTACCTCAGGCTGCAGAAAAGCTGATGCGCGGTTTATACAAAGATCCGGATAAAGTGCTGCGGGGTTTTAGAAATCTGCATCAAGAAACAGCAGCTTTGGTGGAACTTTTGATGCCAAGGCGCACCAGACTGCAAGAATGGGCGGATGTTTTACCGGAGCAGCCTAAGGATGCAGAAGTATTTTTAAAGAATAGCAGTGAAAGCATACAGGAAAAGGAGCGGAAAGTCTCCCGGATTGAAAGGGAACTTTTAGGCGAGCTCAATGCGGCTGGGTTAAGTGATCTCTTTCCTATCTCATTATCTGCATTTGGTTCGTGTTCTAACCGCGAACCCACAGTAAAATTATATTTGCGACCTTTAGGAAAAATCGCAGAGCTGCTCCATCTCAATCCGGAGCAGATGCGAATGGCAGTGCGTATTAATTTCTTATTTTTGATTTTACTCTGGAACGGTGCGGATTTAGATCAGCAAATGTATAAACGTAATCCGGATGATCCGTTTGTCTATAATGTAGTAACCACTTGTACGCTACGCTTCCTCCGTTCTCAATCGGAAGAATTGTTTTACTGCTATCAGGAGTGGTTGAAGCTCTGGGGTGGTACTCCCATTCCGCAAGCTGTCGGCGAAGGGCAGAGTATGGAAAAGTTAAGGGCTGCTATTATTTTTTGGCGGCGTCAGCCAGGATTATCATGGGAGTACTGCTGGGAGATTTTAGGACAACTAGAAAAAGGGGAGAAGAAATCGGAACTCTCCTTCGCTCCTTATGACGATTTTCTGAAATAATAGAAAATCAGACGCCCTGTTAAAGAGGGACGCCTGATTTTTTTATTGCTTTTTTATTTAAAAAGGTTGAGCACTGGGTGAGATATTTTGTCTATGAAATTTACAGTATAGCGGAGAATATAATGTTTGGTAAGAATATTTTCCAATGCTGTTTGATAAGGATGTGATAAATATGTTCGACCGTTGTCGGACTCCTTTTCGCGTACAAAATGAAATTACAACTCCCCTGCGGGTGATTGAGATTATGGCTATTGGAATAATTGCTGTAATCGCAGCAATCCATGCTATTTAAGAGCGATGGAGCTTGAAGCATTTACTGAAATTTGGCGGCTACATTACGCCAGAAGAGTTTGGTTTCATAACCAAGGCGCCAGATCGCTATTCCACGCAACCGGTAAGTCTTAACAAAACCAAAACGGATTTTGCTTGATAATTCGTTTTCAAACCATACCACATGTTTTTCCCGCCCGGACCAATAGTGAAAATAAGGTTCGACAAAAGGATCAGACCATAAACGATGGGCTCCGGTTTTAGCGACCAAAGGGTTTATGCTGCGCATGGGAACCATAATGGCAGAGGTGGACGACCAGTCAAAGCCATAGACGGGTATCCCTAAGAGCAGTTTTGATCCGGGAATAAATTGAATAGCATAATCAAGGGCTTGGGTCATCCAAGGCAAGCTGGCAACAGGACCTGGTTCTCCGCCTCCGTAGTGTTCATCATAAGTCATTAAAACCACGGCATCACAAATGGCTCCGATTCTGGCAAAATCGAATCCTGGAGCTTCCCATTCATTGCACTTAGCAGGAATGGCCATGGTCAGAAGCCATCCTCTTAAATGCAAGCATGCCTGCAATTCTTCCAAAAAGTCAATTAAGGGCAGACGCAGGCCAGCAGGAACATTTTCAAAGTCGATATGTACTCCCGCTGCCTGACTGGGAAGTGAGTTAATCATATGATCAATGCAGGCGTTGCGCAATTGAGGAGTACCTAAAACCGTTTGCAGAACTTGTGCGTTAAACTTTCCTCCTGTAAAATTATGAAATAGGATTAAAGGGGCAATATTACGGGAGAGGGCCAGATCGAAGATATCTTGATTGATTTGTCCTGTAAAAGAGCCATCCGGCTGGAGGAGAAAGGCAAAATCGACATAAGCATTGATGAGCCTGCCATAGTTCTCGATACTCTCTTCAGCTCGTGTATCGCCTGGATAATCAGTGGCAGCATAGCCGAGAGTCCAGTGCTTGCGGTCGACTAAGCGTTTGGCTGCAGGAACCCATGAAGTAGAGCTCAAATGTATCGCCTCCTGGAGAGATAATCCCTTTAACATAAGATATGATAATGACAACAGGATATAATCTTTACACAGTTGGTAAGATCAGGGAGTGAATAAAACGGATTTAAGGGAGGAGCAATCATTGGCAGACATATTACTTATTGCCACAGGAGGAACCATTGCCATGCACAAAGATGACTTGGGCAAGAGTGTTCCTGCCGTATATGGGGAAGATCTGCTCAATTCTTTACCTGAGTTGAAAAAAAGGGCCGATTGGAAAATTATCGATTACAGCAATCTGGCCAGCTGCAACATTTCTCCGGAAAGAATGCTGGAAATCGCACATTTAATAGAAGATGAATTGGAGGCAGACAGGAATTTAAAAGGGGTGATCATTACTCATGGCACCGATACTTTGGAAGAGACAGCTTTTTTTCTGGAGGTAACGATTAAAGACCAACGGCCGATTGTCCTTACCGCTTCACAGCGGGATGCATCGGAGAACGATTCGGACGGACCACGCAATCTTCACAATGCAATGAGCATCGTACTTGATCCTCAGGCGGGTAGGAGAGGTGTTCTTATTTGCTTGAATGAACAGGTTCATGCTGCCAGGGATGTACGTAAATTGCATACCAGCCATGTCAATGCCTTTAATTCAGGGGAGATGGGAGCCCTTGGGATTATTGACGCCAACCAGGTGATATGGCGCCGGAAGCCTGAGAATACGGTTAAACTTGGTATTCCTTCTCGACTGGGGGATGTGGGCATTTGCAAAGCTTATACGGGGATGAATGCCAGAGCTATGGAAGTTTGGGGAGAAGATGATTGGGACGGTTTAGTGATCGAGGCTTTTGGCCGGGGCAATGTAGCGCCGGAAATTGTTCCGGGTATTAAAGAACTGATTGCAAAAGGAGCAATTGTGGTGATTACTTCTCGCTGCCTATTTGGCCGTAGCGGCCCGGTTTACGGATATCCTGGAGGAGGCGCAGATTTAGAAAAAGCAGGAGCATGGTTTGCTGCCGATCTTTCACCGGAGAAGGCTCGCTTGCTTCTTAGTATCGGCTTAGGTCAGACTGTCTCTTTTTCTGATTTGAAAAAGATCATGGCGAATGGCGGTATAATAGAATGAATTTTTAGTTAAATTGTCAGCTGCAAGGAGAAAAAAGCTTAGTTTGGAACTTTAGTTAAGAAACTTTATTTGCGTCTTTTTTCCTCCTCTGCTATACTGTAAGCGAACTTGTGAGACTTGGGTCTAGCCGAAATTGAAATCCACTACAGGCATCCTTATTCGGGTGGTACGGAGGAAATTTTGGAGAACCGAATCGTACAAGAAACACCCAATAAGGAGGAATTCATGTGTTTGAAGACAGAACATTAACTTGTCGTGACTGTGGCCAGGAATTTGTTTTTTCGGCCAGTGAACAGCAGTTTTACGCAGAGAAAGGCTTCCAAAATGATCCGGGACGCTGCCCTTCCTGCCGTCAGGCCCGTAAAGCGACGGGCGGCGGACGTAATGGCGGAGCCAGACCAGCCCGGCAGATGTACCCGGCAGTTTGTGCCAGCTGTGGTGTGGAGACAGAAGTTCCGTTTCAACCTACAGGCGAAAAACCTGTGTATTGCCGTGATTGTTATCAGGCAGCCCGCAAGTTTTAATAAATTTGATAAGATATTTACAGTAATGTTTAAAAGGGCTGCTATAGCAGCTCTTTTTACGTTTAAGATATAGAAAGTATGATTAGATTTGCAATTGGACATTTAGCAGCTTTTAATTTAAAATTAATAAGATATGATATACTAAAAAAGCGTTTCTCAGCATAGGTGAAAGCGGGGGAATTTAACACAATGGAATTTGCAGGAAAAGATAAGGCCAGTTATGTTCAAGATACATTTAGTGCTATTGCCTGCCAGTATGATCAGGTGAACACCATTATGAGCTTCGGCCAAGATCGCCATTGGAGAAAGCTTGCTGTGCAAAGTGTAGGAGCTAAACCTGGTTCAAATATTCTGGATGTCTGCTGCGGTACAGGTATGCTTTCTTTGGAATTAAGCAAGGCGGTGGGTAGTGAAGGAAAAGTAACAGGTGTTGACTTTTGTGGCAACATGCTGGAGATAGCGTATAAGAACCAGAAAAAGGCGGGGAAAGAAGCAGAGAACATTACCTTTCAGCAAGGTGACGCTATGCAGCTTCCCTTTGAGGATAATACTTTTGATGGAGTAACGATTGGGTGGGGATTACGTAATTTGCCTGATCTGGAGCAGGGAATCAAAGAACTGATGCGAGTAGTAAAACCAGGAGGAAAGGTAGTTTCCCTGGATATGGGAAAACCAAGCACTCCGGTTTTCAAACAAGGTTATTGGTTGTATTTTGAAAAAATTGTTCCCCTTATGGGAAAAATATGGTCCCACAAAAAGAGCGCTTATGAATATCTTTATAATTCCGCCCGTGAATTTCCGGCACAGCAGAGTTTGACGGTGATCTTCCGCAAGTGGGGACTGACGGAAGCAGGCTACCGCAATCTGTTGGGTGGAGTGGTTGCAATTGTGGAAGGCCGCAAGCCGATGAATAATAAGTGATCTTGAGCAATGTGAACCGTCTAAAGTGTAG